>JBMYPI010000040.1:0-2865 GCA_049600155.1 Rubricella sp. | reverse complement strand
ACCTCCTGAATCGCGAGGATATCGGGCTCCGAGGCGTCGATCCGCCGGCCGATGGCATGGATGTCCTTGCGCGCCTTCGGCTTCGTGTCGCGGTAATCGGCGGGATCCTCCCGCACGTTGTAGGGATCGTCGAACCGATCGAAGAGGTTCTCCACATTGTAGGTCGCAAGGCGGAACATCGCGCGTCTCTCCTGCTGATGGCTTGAGGAACCTAGCACAGCGCCGGTGTCGGACTGTGACACCTGCCGCCGCGTCCGGCTTTACACGGCCCGCGACGTGCAACAGGGTCACTCCCAAAAGCCTTGGGAGGGGTTCGCACATGTCCGCCTATCCGCATCTTCTGAAACCGCTCGATCTCGGCCATGTCGTCCTGCCCAACCGGGCGCTGATGGGCTCGATGCACACGGGCCTCGAGGAAACGGGCGACTGGCAACGCAGCGCCCGCTATTTCGCCGAGCGGGCCGAGGGCGGCGCGGCCCTGATGGTCACCGGCGGCATGGCCCCGAACAAGGAAGGCGCCGTTCTCCCCGGCGCGGCGGGCCTCTTCACGGCTGAGGACATCGCCAACCACCGGATCGTAACGGATGCCGTGCACGCCGCCGGCGGGCGGATCGCCATGCAGATCCTCCATGCCGGGCGCTACGCTTACAGTCCCAAGGCCGTCGCGCCGTCCCCCATCAAGTCGCCCATATCCCCGTTCCCGCCCCGCGAACTGGATGAGGACGGGATCGAGAAGCAGATCGCCGATATCGCCACCGCCGCCGCCCGTGCGCGCGAAGCGGGCTATGACGGTGTCGAGGTCATGGGCTCGGAAGGGTATTTCCTCAACCAGTTCCTCGTGACCCACACCAACAAGCGGGAGGACCGCTGGGGCGGCCCCTATGAGAACCGGATGCGCCTGCCGGTAGAGGTGGTGCGCCGCGTGCGAGAGGCCGCAGGCGATGATTTCATCCTGATCTACCGCCTCAGCATGATCGACCTCATCCCCAACGGCTCCACCTGGGAGGAGGTCGTTCAACTGGCCCGCGCGGTGGAGGAGGCCGGCGCCTCCATCATCAACACCGGTATCGGCTGGCACGAGGCCCGCGTTCCGACCATCGCGACCAGCGTTCCGCGCCGTGCCTTCACCTGGCTGACGAAACGGCTGATGGGCGAGGTCTCGATCCCGCTGATCACGTCGAACCGTATCAACACACCCGAGGTCGCCGAACAGGTGCTGGCGGAAGGCTGCGCCGACATGATCTCGATGGCGCGGCCCTGGTTGGCCGACAGCCAGTTCATCCGCAAGGCGCGCGAGGGCCGGGCGGACGAGATCGCGCCCTGCATCGCCTGCAACCAGGCCTGCCTCGATCACACCTTCTCGATGAAGCTGACAAGCTGCCTGGTGAACCCCCGCGCCTGCCACGAGACGGAGTTGAACTACCCGGCGGCGGAGAAGCGCAAGAACATCGCCGTCGTCGGCGCGGGGC
The DNA here is from genome assembly GCA_049600155.1 of Rubricella sp. Taxonomy (GTDB): domain Bacteria; phylum Pseudomonadota; class Alphaproteobacteria; order Rhodobacterales; family Rhodobacteraceae; genus Rubricella. Next base: position 1,396 of record JBMYPI010000040.1, on the reverse strand, counting down.
CCGCGGGCCTCTCCACCGCGATCACCGCCGCCGAGCGCGGCCATGACGTGACCCTCTTCGATGCCGCGCCGGAAATCGGCGGGCAGCTCAACATGGCCAAGCGGATCCCCGGCAAGGAGGAGTTCCACGGCCTCGTCGCCTGGTATGCGAGGATGCTGGAGGTGACGGGGGTAAACTTGCGGCTCGGCACCCGCGCCGATGCCGGGATGCTCGCCGGTTTCGACGATGTCGTCATCGCAACGGGTGTGACCCCCCGCGATCCCCGGATCCCGGGTCAGGACCAGCCCCATGTCCTCAGCTACATCGACGTTCTGCGGGGCAAGGCTGCGGTGGGTGAGCGTGTCGCGGTGATCGGCGCGGGCGGGATCGGGTTCGACGTTTCCGAATACCTCGTCCATTCCGGCGAAAGCCCGACAGAGAACCTGGAACTATGGATGGCCGAATGGGGCGTGGGTGACCCGAAGGCGACGCCCGGCGGCCTCGCCCCTACCGGGCCGCGCCCTGAGGCCCCCGCGCGCCATGTCACGCTCATGCAGCGCAAGGCGAAGAAGCCCGGCGCCGGCCTTGGAAAGACCACCGGCTGGATCCACCGCGCCGCGCTCAAGATGAAGGGCGTGGAGATGCTCGCGGGCGTCAACTACGAGGAAATCACGCCCGAGGGGATCGTCGTCTCCTCCGGTGAGGGGCGGGAGAACCCGCGCCTGATCCCGGCGGACACGATCGTGCTCTGCACCGGTCAGGAGCCGGAGCGCAGCCTCGCTGACGCGCTCATCGCCAAGGGCATCACACCCCATGTGATCGGCGGCGCGGATGTCGCGGCTGAACTCGACGCCAAACGCGCGATCAACCAGGGCAGCCGCCTCGCTGCAACCTTCTAGCAACGGGCGGCAGCCTCGACGCTTCCCCGTCCCCGAAAGGGCCCGACATCTCGGCTCACCACCATACCATCCCGCACCTGCGAGGCGAGGATGCGGGTATATCCCGCATTCACCGTCACCGCTTCATCCATCCCGGTACAGGAGCGCACGGCGGAGGTGATGAAATCCTCCCCGATCCGGTGGTTGGTGTAGCCGGGCGCGGACGCAATCTGGTGAAGCGCACCGTCCCGATAGGTCCAGAACCGCAAGGTGCGGCCGAGATGGGGCGTCTCCACATAGGCGATATCCGGGTGCCCATCGCCATCGAAATCCCCCACGCCAACGGGCGCGAGCCAGCGGAAGGCCCGCCCGATATGAGGTGTCGCGGCGAGCCGCCCCTCCGCTGTCCAGACGGCAAGACGCGCGCCGAGGGTCCGGTGCGCTTCCACCGTGATGATCTCCGGCAGGCCGTCCCCGGTCACGTCCGCCAGCCGGGGCGCAAGATCCTCGAAAACCAGCACGCGCGGCAGCCGGTGAAC
>JBMYPI010000039.1:0-14726 GCA_049600155.1 Rubricella sp. | reverse complement strand
TCGGAAACGATTGATGGCAAAGAAAAACGGGGCCGTGAGGCCCCGTTCCGTAACTGCTCCGATCCGCCGATCAGATCGAGTAATACATCTTGAACTCGACCGGGTGCGGCGTGTGCTCGTAGGCATACACCTCTTCCCACTTGAGATCGGCATAGCCCTGAATCTGGTCGACCGTGAACACGTCGCCCGCCAGCAGGAACTCGTGATCGGCTTCCAGTGCGTTGAGCGCTTCGCGGAGCGAGCCGCAGACCGTCGGGATTTCCGCCAGTTCCTCGGGCGGCAGATCGTAGAGATCCTTGTCCGCCGCTTCGCCGGGATGGATCTTGTTCTTGATCCCGTCGAGACCTGCCAGAAGCAGGGCCGAGAAGGCGAGGTAGGGGTTGGCCGCCGGATCGGGGAAGCGGGTCTCGACGCGCTTCGCCTTGGGGCTTTCCGTCCACGGAATACGGCAGGAGGCCGAGCGGTTCCGCGCCGAGTAGGCGAGAAGCACGGGGGCCTCGAAGCCGGGGATCAGGCGCTTGTAGGAGTTGGTGGACGGGTTGGTGAAGGCGTTCAGCGCCTTCGCGTGCTTCAGCACACCGCCGATGTAGTAGAGCGCCTCGTCGGAGAGGTCGGCATACTTGTCACCGGCGAAGAGCGGTTTGCCGTCCTTCCAGATCGACTGGTTGACGTGCATCCCGGTGCCGTTGTCGCCGGCGATCGGCTTGGGCATGAAGGTGGCCGACTTGCCGTAGGCATGCGCGACCTGGTGGATGACATACTTGTACTTCTGCAGGTTGTCGCCCTGGTCGGTCAGCGTGGAGAAGATCAGCCCGAGCTCGTGCTGGCAGGACGCCACCTCGTGGTGGTGCTTGTCGACCTTCATGCCGATCCGCTTCATCGTGGAAAGCATCTCGGAACGGATGTCCTGGCCTGCGTCCACCGGGGGCACGGGGAAGTAGCCGCCCTTGATGCCGGGGCGATGGCCCATGTTGCCCATCTCGTATTCCGTGTCGGAATTCCAGGAGGCGTCGTTCGCGTCGACCTCGTAGGAGACCTTGTTCATCTCCACGGAGAAGCGCACGTCGTCGAAGAGGAAGAATTCGGCTTCGGGCCCCCAGTAGGAGGTATCGCCGATCCCGGAGGACTTCAGGTAGGCCTCGGCCTTCTTCGCAGTGCCGCGCGGGTCGCGATCGTAGAATTCGCCGGTATCGGGCTCGACGACGTCACAGTGCACGCAGACGGTCTTCTCGGCGAAGAAGGGGTCCATGTACATGGAGGTCGGATCCGGCATGAGCTTCATGTCGGACTTGTCGATGGACTTCCAGCCCGCGATCGAGGAGCCGTCGAACATGAAACCCTCGTCGAGGAAGTCGCCGTCGACCTGGTCTTCCATCACGGTGACGTGCTGGAGCTTGCCCCGCGGATCGGTGAAGCGGAGGTCGACATAGGCGACGTCTTCGTCCTTGATGACCTTCAGGAGGTCCTCTTTAGCACTCATCACAGTCTCCTTCTGTTGGCGTGCTTATGCAGTGGTTTGGTGGAAGGGCGGGAATCAGAGCGCGTCCGCGCCCTCCTCGCCGGTGCGGATACGGACGGCCTGCTCTACGGCGATGACGAAGATCTTGCCATCGCCGATCTTTCCCGTCTTCGCCGCTCCGACGATCGCCTCGATCGCGGGATCCAGGAGATCGTCGGCGACGACGACTTCGACCTTCACCTTCGGCAGGAAATCGACGACGTATTCGGCGCCGCGATAGAGTTCGGTGTGCCCCTTCTGGCGGCCGAACCCCTTCGCCTCGGTCACGGAAAGACCCTGAATGCCAACGTCCTGAAGCGCCTCCTTCACCTCGTCGAGTTTGAAGGGTTTGATGATCGCCTCGATCTTTTTCATGGGTTTCCTCCGCTCGCCTTCGGGCATTTCCCGCGATCAAACACCGGTCCTTCGGCATTGCAATGGGGGGCCGGGCGGTGGCCTAATGCAAGCCGATGTTTCGCGGATGAGTGATTACACTTTGTGCAAATTGCCCATGCAAGAGGCAGAATGAGAAGGGTTCAGGCATGATACCGCTTCTGACCGCCGCCCAGATGCGCGCCTGGGAGGAGGCGCACATGGCCGCGGGATACGATACCGGCCTCGACCTGATGGAGCGGGCCGGGCGCGGCGTTGTCGGGAAGACACTTGCCCATTGGCCGCGCCTCGCCACCGCGCCGCAGAGCGCGATCATCCTGTGCGGGCCAGGCAACAATGGCGGGGACGGCTATGTCGTCGCCCGCCTTCTCAAGGCGCGGGGCTGGGACGTGACCGTCGTGCAGCTGGTAACGGACAAGCCCAGAACGCCGGACGCCCTGGCCAACCACGACCGCTGGCTGAAGATGGGCGGAACGCTCGTCCGCGAGGTGCCGGAGGCGGAGTTCGACGTTTGTCTGGATGCGGTTTTCGGAACAGGCCTGACCCGCGCGCTGGATGGCGAGGTGCACCGGGCGCTCGCTTCTCCCGGTCTTCTGCAAGCCCTGCGGGTGGCCATCGATATTCCGAGCGGTTTGTCCTCGGAAACCGGAGCGCTCGTCGATGAGGGCAGCTATCCGGCATTCGGTCTGACGGTTGCGCTCGGCGCGCCGAAACCCGGCCACTACCTGGGGACCGGGCCGGATCTGTGCGGCCATCTCGTGACGGTCCCGCTCGATCTGAGGCCGGACGGTCTTCCCGACGTGACGGACGAGACCCTCGTCTTCCGCGCATCGCCCGCTTTAGAACCCGGGGAAGATGCCGTCCCCGCGCCACCCTCCATCGTGCGAAGCCGCTGGCGCGCGCATCACAAGTATCGACGTGGCCATGCCCTTGTCGTCTCGGGCGGGCCGGGCCGGTGCGGGGCTGCCCGGCTTGCGGCCCGGGCGGCCCTTCGCATGGGGGCGGGGCTGGTCACCATCGCCTGTCCACCGGAAGCGCTGGCGGAGAACGCAGCGCGGCTCGATGCGGTGATGCTGCGCCCGGTCGCGGATGCCGATGCGCTCTCCCGCCTTTTGGAGGATGAGCGGTATGATCGCGTCTGCATCGGCCCGGGCCTCGGCACCGATGCTCACGCGCGAGCGCTGGTGGAGGCCGTTCTTACCGTCAGGCGCCCCACCGTGCTCGACGCGGATGCCCTGACCATGTGGGAGGACGCGCCCGAACGGTTGTTCGAGCAGCTGACCGAGCGTTCGGTTCTCACACCCCATGGCGGGGAGTTCGCACGGCTGTTCCCCGATCTGGCGGAAAGCCTCTCGGCGGGTGTGGTGCCGAAAACGGGCGTGACGCTCGAGGCATCGCGGCGCGCGGGGGCGACTGTTCTTTTCAAGGGTCGCGATACGGTGGTCGCCGAACGGATGTCTTCGGAAGATGCGCAGACCCGGGTTGTACTGGTCGCCGCCGCTTACGAGAGCGCGGCCCCACAGCTCGCCACGGCCGGGTCGGGCGACGTGCTCTCGGGGCTCATAACCGGCGCGATCGGCAATTACCGGCAGCCCGTCACCACCGCCGCCCGCGTCCACCTCCGATGCGCGCTCGAGTTCGGCCCCGGCCTGATCGCCGAGGACCTGCCCGAGATGGTGCCCCGCGTTCTGCGCAAGGCGGAAGAGGCGTTCAGATCGCCGTTTCCAGTGCTTCTCTGAGCGCCTTGGCCTCGAACCCCTTGAGGCAGGGCGCGGCCGTTGCGCCGTAGCGGCCGGGATCGGCGAGGATGCCGGGGAAGATCGCCTCGATCTCCTCCCGGGCCGCGCGCGGCAGACCCTCGATCGCGCGGCCGGGCAGGAGGCTCTCGCTGCGCATCCCGTCCACGGTGAGGGTCGTGTGGCTGTCGAGCATCAGGTGGACATAGGTCACCTCGGCCATCGCTTCGTCCTGTCGGATCGTGCTGCCGTTCACGAGATGGATGGCGGGGACGAGCACCTCGGGCGCAGCGAAGAGAAGCTCGCACTGCGGCCCGTCGAGAAGAACCCGGTGTTGCGGGCTGAGCCGCGTTTCCCGCACCGGAACCCCGGGTGCGATGGAGCCGCGCGCGAAGACGACGGGCGCCAGCCGCCCGCGCGGCGCGACGATCCGGCGTTGCCCGATCCAGCGGACGGGCCGCGGCCCCTCGGCGGTGATCACGATGTCGCCGGGCCGGAGCGTTTCGATCGCCACCGCGCCCGATGGCGTTTCGATGCGTGCTCCGGCGGTGAAACAGGGCGGCGTCGCATAGGAGGCGTAGGTCGTCGTGCCGGAGGGGCCTTCGGCGTTCGAAACCACGGTCAGCGGCACGCCCACGGGCGGAAAGCCGCCCACGGGCCCGATGAAGGCGAGGCCCTCGATCGTGGAATAGCTGCTGGGGTCGCCCGACGCCGCACGGATGTTGTAGCCGATGATCGTGTAGCTGTTGCCGTCGGGATCCTGCACGGTCAGCGTGTATTCGGCCTCGATCACCCGGCCGTCGGGGAAGGTGATGCCGTCGACCGTCGCGGCGCCATCGAGGGTCTGGCCGGTGTCGTTGTCATCGAAATTGGCGTCGTCATCGTCGATCTGGATCGTTTGCCAACTGTTGGAATTGAGCGTGATCGTCTCGCCGACGAGGTGTTCCCCGGTGCCTTGCGTGACACCGTCGAGAACGGCGCCGCCGGATATCGTGAGCTCCGACTCGGGAAGCGTGTAGAGCGTGTAGACGGGCATGTGCGATATCTCCCTGCGGCGCGGGTCGGCGGAATATAGTCACAGTCGTCCCCCCGCGCCAACGCGATGCGCATTTTTCCTCTCGCACCTTGAGCGGCGCTTTGCTAGACGATGCGCCGTCGTGACCGGGCCGGCGCCCGGGCATCGCGGGCGTGGTGGAATTGGTAGACACACCAGATTTAGGTTCTGGCGCCTCACGGCGTGGGGGTTCAAGTCCCTCCGCCCGCACCACGCGGCAAAGGGATTTCGGGAGCAGGCGAGGCGCATCGCCGAAGCTCCCCTGGACGATGGCAGATGCGCCCCGATCGCGCGGGGGCTGGAAAGGAACGGAAAATGCAGGTCAACGAGACCCTCAACGAAGGCCTGAAGCGGGGCTACGAAGTGACCATCACCGCGGCGGAGCTTGAAGCCAAGGTGGACGAGAAGCTCGAAGCGGCCCGCGCCGATTTCCAGATGAAGGGCTTCCGCAAGGGCAAGGCGCCCAAGGCGCTGATGAAGAAGATGTTCGGAAAGTCGGTGCTGGGCGAGGCGATGCAGGAAGGCATCGACGACGCGCTGCGGGCCCACTTCTCCGAAACCGGGCATCGCCCGGCGATGCAGCCCGATGTGAAGATGGCCAATGACGAGTGGAAGGAAGGCGACGACGTGCAGGTCACCGTCTCCTACGAGATGCTGCCCGAGGTGCCCGAGGTCGATTTCTCCTCCATGACCTTCGAGAAACTCGTCGCCGAGGTGGACGACGCCGCCGTGCAGGAAGGGCTGGAGAACCTCGCCCAGAACGCCAACACGTTCCAGAGCCGCCGCAAGGGCTCCAAGGCGAAGGATGGCGATCAGGTGACGCTCGATTTCGTCGGTCGGATAGATGGTGAGGCGTTCGAGGGCGGCGCGGCGGAAGACTTTCCGCTCGTGCTCGGTTCCGGTCAGTTCATCCCCGGTTTCGAGGAAAAGCTCGTCGGCGTGAAGGCGGGCGAGGAGGTGGACGTGGACGTCACCTTCCCCGCCGATTACGGCGCGGAGAACCTCGCGGGCAAGGATGCCGTCTTCTCCTGCACCATCAAGGACGTGGCGGAGCCAAAGCCGGCCGAGATCGACGACGAGATGGCGCAGAAATACGGCGCCGAAAACCTCGACGCACTGAAGGAGCAACTGCGCGAACGGCTCGCCGCCGAATATGCCGGTGCCGCGAAGGGCGTGCTCAAGCGCCGCGTGCTCGACGCGCTCGACGAGGCGGTGCAGTTCGATCTTCCCCCCTCGATGGTCGAGGCCGAAGCCAAACAGATCGCGCATCAGCTCTGGCACGAGGATCACCCCGAGGTTCAGGGTCACGACCACGGCGAGATCGAGACGACCGAGGAGCACGAGAAACTCGCCGTGCGCCGCGTGAAGCTCGGCCTGCTGCTGGCCGAGATCGGCCAGAAGGAGGAGGTCTCCGTCACCGAGCAGGAACTCAACCAGGCGATCTTCCGCCAGGCGCAGCAGTATCCGGGGCAGGAAAAGGCGTTCTTCGATTTCGTGCGCCAGAACCAGCAGATGCTCGATCAGCTTCGCGCGCCGATCTTCGAGGACAAGGTGATCGACTCCATCGTCGAGAAGGCCAAGATCGAGGAAAAGAGCGTTTCCAAGGAAGATCTCCAGGCCGCGATCGACGCGCTCGACGAAGAGTGATCGTCGCCACGGAACAGTGACGGGAAGGCGGGCCTGCGGGTCCGCCTTCTTCGTTCGCGCTCAGGGCTTGCGCACATCCCAGGCGACGGTCATCTCCCCGGTTTCCACTCCATCTGCATCCCGGAAGGTGACGATGACATCGAAGGCCACCCGGCCCTCGGCGTCGAGCGTTGCACGCAGGTCATCGGGCGTCCGGTCGGTTCGCGCTTCGGCGGTGATGGTCCCTTTCGCGACTTTCATGTAGCGGATCCGCGCCTCCCGCGCGACGGTGCGCAGGGAGAGGAGGCGTTCGGCGAAGACTCCCGCGGCCGCCGCGCCCGATGCCGTCTCTCCAAGGGTGAAAAGCGCGCCCGCGTGCTGCGTGCCGATATGGTTGAGGGTGTTCTCCGTCTGCGGCAGATGCGCGAGACCCGTCCCGTCCCCGAGATCGACGAGGTCGACCCCGGCATGCGCCGCGAAGGGCAGGTTTCCGCGCAGGTAGTCGCGGATCATGTCGTGGGTGCGCATCGGCGGCCTCTCCCGGTATCGTCTCCCGTAGGAAAGGTCCGTGCTGGAACCGGGGCGCGCAAGCCTGCCCTCGCGTCAGGGCGGCGGCGATTTTGGCGGGTAGCCGCCCTTGCAGGTGCCGGGGGGGAGGCATACACCTTATGGAAACGTCGGATCGTGCAGACCGGTCCGATGGAAGCACACAACGCTCCAAGGCAGGATTCCCGCACATGAAAGACCCAATCGAGACCTACATGAACCTCGTTCCCATGGTCGTGGAACAGTCCGCGCGGGGCGAGCGCGCCTATGACATCTTCTCCCGCCTGCTTAAGGAACGGATCGTCTTCGTCTCCGGACCCGTGCATGACCAGATGGCGACGCTGATCGTCGCCCAGCTTCTGTGGCTGGAGGCCGAGAACCCCAAGAAAGAGATCGCGATGTATATCAACAGCCCCGGCGGTGTCGTCACCGCGGGCCTGTCGATCTACGACACGATGCAGCTGATCCGGCCGAAGGTGCAGACCTTCTGCGTCGGCCAGGCGGCCTCGATGGGATCGCTCCTCCTGACAGCGGGCGAGAAGGGCATGCGCTATTCCCTCCCCAACAGCCAGATCATGGTGCACCAGCCCTCGGGCGGCTATCAGGGGCAGGCGACGGACATCATGATCCACGCCACCTTCACCGAGAAGCTGAAGAAGCGGCTGAACGAGATTTACGTCAAGCACACCGGTCAGGACTATGATTCGGTGTTCAACGCGCTGGAGCGCGACAATTTCATGAGCCCGGAGATGGCGAAGGATTGGGGTCTCATCGACGAAATCGTCGCCGGCCGCGAAGAACTGGCCGAAGCCTGATCTGTTTCACATCCGTGACGGGGCGGCGGAAAAAGCACTTCGCCGCCTTGTCATTTTCCGGGTTGGGCTGTTTCATTGAAAACGGCACGAGGCGCGGGCGCGCATTTGAACGCGACCCATGCGACGGGAGAACGCAATGACGAAATCCACCGGCAACGGCGATTCGAAGAACACGCTCTACTGCTCCTTCTGCGGGAAGTCCCAGCACGAGGTGCGAAAGCTCATCGCCGGGCCGACCGTGTTCATCTGTGACGAGTGCGTGAGCCTCTGCATGGACATCATCCGCGAGGAGACCAAATCGGGCCTCGTGAAATCCTCCGACGGCGTGCCCACGCCGCAAGAGATCTGCCAGGTGCTCGACGACTATGTGATCGGGCAGGAGCAGGCCAAGCGCGTCCTCTCCGTCGCGGTGCACAACCACTACAAGCGGTTGAACCACGCCACGAAGAATTCCGATGTCGAGCTGGCGAAGTCCAACATCCTGCTGATCGGTCCGACGGGTTGCGGCAAGACGCTGCTCGCCCAGACGCTCGCGCGCATCCTCGATGTGCCTTTCACGATGGCGGATGCGACGACGCTGACGGAAGCGGGTTATGTCGGCGAGGATGTGGAAAACATCATTCTCAAGCTCCTGCAATCGGCCGAATACAATGTCGAACGCGCGCAGCGCGGCATCGTCTATATCGACGAGGTCGACAAGATCTCCCGCAAGTCGGACAACCCCTCCATCACCCGCGACGTGAGCGGCGAGGGCGTGCAGCAGGCGCTTCTGAAGATCATGGAAGGCACGGTCGCCTCGGTGCCCCCACAGGGCGGGCGCAAACATCCCCAGCAGGAATTCCTGCAGGTGGACACGACGAACATCCTGTTCATCTGTGGCGGCGCCTTCGCGGGGCTCGACAGGATCATCGCCCAGCGCAACAAGGGCACGGCGATGGGATTCGGCGCCGATGTGAAATCCAATGACGATCGCTCCATCGGCGATCTCTTCGCGGAACTGGAGCCCGAGGACCTTCTGAAATTCGGCCTCATCCCGGAATTCGTCGGTCGGCTTCCGGTTATCGCGACGCTGCGCGACCTCGACGAGGACGCGCTCGTGACGATCCTGAGCCAGCCGAAGAACGCGCTCGTCAAACAGTATCAGCGCCTCTTCGAGATGGAGGATGCGCAACTGACCTTCACCGACGAGGCCCTGCGCGCCATCGCCCGGCGTGCGATCGAACGCAAGACGGGCGCACGCGGCCTGCGTTCGATCATGGAAGACGTGCTTCTGGACACGATGTTCGATCTTCCCGGCCTCGATGCCGTCGAGGAGGTCGTCGTCAACGAGGATGTCATCGCCGGCAAGGCGAAGCCGATCATGGTCTATTCCGAAAGCGAGCGGGAACCCGTCTCGGCTTCGTGACCCCTGCGGCACGGGCGGCGCTGGACGGCGCCGCCGCCTTCGGCCATACACGGGCGCAGACGCACGTATCGGGAGAGACAGGCACATGGGTCTCATCAAGCAAATCCTGACCTGGTGGAACGGGCAGACGCTCGGCACCCGTCTGCACACCTGGCGCCACGGCGAGAAGGTCGGCGAGGATGAGCAGGGGAATGTCTTCTACCAGTCCAATGGCGGCAAGCGTCGTTGGGTGATCTACAATGGCGAGGCCGAGGCCTCCCGCGTGAGCCCGGACTGGCACGGCTGGCTGCACCACACCTTCGACGAGATTCCGTCGGAGCAGCCCCTGCCGCGCAAGCCGTGGGAAAAGCCCCATGTCGAGAACCGCACGGGCACGCCCCTTGCCTGGCGCCCGCCTGGTTCGGTGCTGACGCCGCAATCGCGCCGCGAAGTGAGCGCCGATTACGAAGCCTGGCAGCCGGAGTAACCCATGGCCGCAGGCAGCGCCGCCGAAACGGTGATCGGGGCGGTCGTCATCGCGGCGGCCGGGGCGTTCCTTGTGTTCGCCGCTGATACCGCAAGTATCGGCAACGGCGTGGAACGCTATGAACTCGAGGCTTCCTTTCGCCGTGCCGACGGGGTCGCGACGGGCACGGATGTGCGTGTCTCGGGCGTGCGCGTGGGTAGCGTCACCGGGCTCGAATTGAACCCGCAGACCTATCAGGCCGTCGTTTCGATGGCGATCGATGCGGAGGTCCGGCTTCCCGAAGACTCCGATGCCCGTATCGAATCCGACGGGCTTCTCGGCGGTTCCTATGTGGCCATCACGCCGGGGGCGTCCGATTTCATGATCGAACCGGGCGGCCAGATTCTCAACACACAAGGATCGGTCAGCCTTCTCGATCTCATCGTCCGCTTCGGCACCAGCATGGCGGACGAGTGAGGGCGGCATTGGCCGGGCACGGCCGATGATCCGTCTGGAAATGCGGTGAGCAGATGAAACCGATCCTGACGCTTCTTGCGATTCTCGCGGCGCTTCCGGCCTTCTCCCAGGTGAGCGAGGAGCCGCTGCCCCCACGGCCCGAATTTCGCGTGATCGAACGCCAGAACGAACGCCCGGCAGAGCGCCCGGAGGTCACAACCGTCGAGATGGACACGGCCATCCTGCGCGGGCTCGACAAGATGACGAACCGGGTGGAGGACATCCGGGTTCCCGTCGGCGGGTCGGTGCAATGGGAACGGCTGGAGATCCGGCTCGAAGCCTGCCGCGCTGCGGCGCCGGATGCTCCGCCCGATGCCTATGCATGGCTTTCGATCCGCGATACGCGGTGGGACGAGCCCGATTTCACCGGCTGGATGATCGCGTCGAGCCCCGCGCTCTTCGCGATGGATCATCCCCGCTACGACATCTGGGTGACCAATTGCGTGATCTCGGATGCCGGGGCGGAGGATGGCAGCGCGCCCCAGTCCGAGTGACGACGCAGCGCATTGACCAGTTGGGCGTGATACACCGCGCGCGGGATCTCGACGCAGCCCATGCTCGCGAGGTGCGGCGTGACGAACTGCGTGTCGAGAAGCGTGAAACCGCCCGCCCGGAGACGCGCGACCAGCCAGACCAGCGCGATCCGTGACGCGGAGGGCAGAAGGGAGAACATGCTCTCCCCGAAGAACGCCGCCCCGATCGAGACGCCATAGAGCCCGCCGGCAAGCCGCCCCTCGTCATCGCGATACTCGACCGAATGGGCATATCCCCGGTCATGGAGCGCGGTATAGGCCGCGACGATGTCGTCGCTGATCCAGGTTTCATCGCGATCGGCGCAGGCGCGCATCACCTGTTCGAAGGCCGTATCGATCGTGATCGAGAATCCTCCGCGGCGTATCGTCTTGTGGAGGCTTCTCGAAACGTGCAGCCCGTCGAGCGGGATAACGCCGCGACGGTGCGGGTCGATCCAGCGCAATTCCCCATCGGGTTCGGCCATCGGAAAGATGCCGACCTGGTATGCATGCAGCAGCAGCGCCGGGGTGAGCGGCGGCGGATCGCGTTCGTCACGGGCCATGGGCGAAAAGCCTGCCGCGCCCGGACGGGCACGGCAAGGGGTCATTCATGGGTGGCGAGCCACTTCTCCAGCCAGTGGATCGTGTAGTCTCCCCGGAGGATGTCCTCCTCGCCGAGGAGCGCGCCGAAGAGGGGCAGGGTCGTGTCGACCCCCTCGATCACCACCTCACCAAGCGCGCGGGCGAGGCGGGCGAGGGCTTCCTCCCGGTCACGGCCCTGCACGATCAGCTTGCCGATGAGGCTGTCGTAATAGGGCGGGATCGAATAGCCGGCATAGATCGCGCTGTCCATCCGCACGCCGAGCCCGCCGGGGGCATGATAGGTCGTGATCCGGCCCGGCGAGGGGCGGAAGCTCGGCAGCGCCTCGGCGTTTATCCGGCACTCGATCGCATGACCCTTCGGCTTCAGCTCCTCCTGACGGAAGGACAGCGGCAGCCCAGCCGCGACGCGGATCTGCTCCCGCACCAGATCGACGCCGAACACGGCTTCGGTCACCGGATGCTCCACCTGAAGGCGCGTGTTCATCTCGATGAAATAGAATTCGCCGTTCTCGTAGAGGAACTCGATCGTGCCCGCGCCGATATAGTTGATGCCGGCCACCGCATCGGCGCAGATCTTGCCGATCCGGTCGCGGGTGGCCTGGTCGATCACGGGGGAGGGGGCTTCCTCGAACACTTTCTGGTGGCGGCGCTGGAGCGAGCAATCCCGCTCGCCCAGATGCACCGCGTTGCCCTTCCCGTCGCCGAAGACCTGAACCTCGATATGACGCGGCTTTTCGAGATATTTCTCGATATAGACCGCGTCGTCGCCGAAGGCGGCCTTCGCCTCCGTCCGGGCGGACTGGAAGGCGATATCGAGATCCCGGGCGGAGCGCGCGACCTTCATGCCGCGCCCGCCACCGCCGGCGGCCGCCTTCACGATCACCGGGTAGCCGATGTCACCCGCCACGCGGCGCGCGTCCTCGAGCTGGGTAACACCGCCATCCGACCCCGGCACGACGGGAACGCCGAGGCGCTTCATCGTCTCCTTCGCGGCGATCTTGTCCCCCATGACGCGGATATGCTCGGCGGAGGGGCCGATGAAGGTCAGCCCGTGATCCTCGATGACCTGCGCGAAGGCGGCGTTTTCCGAGAGGAAACCGTAGCCGGGATGGATCGCGTCCGCGCCGGTGATCTCGCAGGCCGAGATGACGGAAGGGATCGAAAGATAGCTCTGCGCCGAGGAGGGCGGCCCGATACAGACGCTCTCGTCGGCCATGCGCACATGCATCGCGTCGGAATCGGCGGTGGAGTGCACCGCGACCGTGCGGATACCCATTTCGCGAGCAGCCCGCAGCACGCGAAGCGCGATTTCCCCCCGGTTCGCGATCAGGATCTTCTCGAACATGGGCGGGGTTACTCGACGATCATCAGCGGCGAGCCGAACTCGACGGGCGAGCCATCCTCGACGAGGATGCGCTTCACCGTGCCGGCGCGCGGGGAGGGGATCTGGTTCATCGTCTTCATGGCTTCCACGATAAGAAGGGTCTGCCCCTCACTCACCTTGTCGCCGACCTTGACGAAGGAGGGCGCGCCCGGTTCGGCCTGGAGGTAGACCGTGCCGACCATCGGCGAGGTCACCGCGCCGGGATGCTTGGAGGGATCGCCATCGTCGGACGGCGCGGGCGCGGCAGGCACGCTTGCCGGTGCGGAGGGTGCGAAGGCAGGCGCGGGGGCCTGGGTCATGATCGGGGCGGGCTGTGCCGCCATCATCGTTCCCTGCCGGGAAACCCGCACCTCGATCTCATCGTCCTCGGAGAACTTCCGCTCGACCTCGATTTCGGTCAGATCGGTCTCCTTCAGCACTTCGGCCAGTGCACGGATGAAGGCTACGTCTGCCGCGTATTTCTCTTCGCTCATCTGCTCCTCGACGATGTTTCAAGGGGGCGACGGCCCCGATGCTCGCGACGTTATATCGGGGGTGACGTAGGGATAAAAGGGCAAGGCTGCCTTCAGGATGCTTCTTCGCGCAACCCGTCCACGACAGCCTGAAGATCCTCGAGCGGCAGATAGCCCCGAACCATCGTATCCTCGAACACGAAGGTCGGCGTTCCGGAAATGCCGAGCCGTTGGCCAAGCTGCCGTGTCTCCACGAGGCGTTCGTTGATCACCGGATCGGACATCATCGCGAGCACCGCGTCGGGATCGGCCCCGGCGGTGGCTGCGAACCGAAGGAGCACCGTTTCGGTGATCGGGCCGTTATAGGTCATCAGCGCGTCTGAATACTGATCGTAGATGTCCGAACCGGCGGTCTCGAGCACGGCGAGAGCCGCTTGCGAGGCCAGAACCGAATCCGCGCCTAGAATCGGAAATTCCTTACGTATCAACCTGATATCGTCATTTCTTGCGATGAGTTCGAGCATTTCGGGATGCACCCGCTTGCAGAAGCTGCAGCGGTAATCGATGAATTCGACCACCGTGATGCTGCCCTCGGGGTTGCCGCCGACGAAGGAAAAACCGTCCTCGTGGAGTGCGGCGAGGTTCTCCAGGACCAGTTCGCGATCCCGAAGCCGGTTCGCCTCGGCCTGCCGATCTTCCAGGATGGTGCTCATCTCGACGAGAATCTCGGGGTTTTCGAGGAGGTAACCGCGCACGCGATCCTCGAACGAGGCGGCCTCGACCGTGCCCGCGCCTGTCGCAGGCGGTTGCTGGCCGAGCCAGATCCCGGCCCCCATGACGGCGATGATCCCCGCGGCCGCGAGGGTTGTGCTCCTGTCGATGGGCATCGGGGCCCTCCTTCGCTTGGGCGCCTCACTCGGAGGCGAGTTCATTGGCCCTTATCCAGCCCGGGCTGCCCTCAGGCAAGAGGCCCATCGCCCGCCGGGCGAACCGGGCCGCTTCCTCGCCGTTGCCGCGCGCGGCATGGAACTCGGCGGTCGTGACGGCGGCCAGTCCCGCTTCGCCCGATTCAGCATGGGCCTGCGCCAGCACCCGCAGGGTGACGACATGGTTGGGATCGAGCTGTCGGGACCGCTGCAACAGACCCAGCGCCTCGCGCCGGTTCGCCGTGGTCCCCGTCGAGACGAGCGCGCGGGCGAGCGCGGTCATGATCAGCGGCGCGTCGGGTGCCAGCGCGACGGCGCGCCTGTAATGGGGTATGGCGGCGTCGGCCTCGCCGTTCTCCAGCAGGAACTGGCCCCGCAATTCGTGAAAGAACGGGTTGCGCGGCTGGTCGGCGATGAGGGAGTCGAGTTCCCGGGCGGCACGATCGGGATCGGGCAGGCGGGACAGAGCGATCGCCCGGGCATAGCGTTCCTCGATCGTGCCCCCGGTCGCAGGCAGGCGTGCGAGAACGTCCGCCGGGGGATTGGTGAACCCGTCGATCTTCGCGCGCAGCAGCCCATAGGCGGCCGCAAGGTCGGGTTCGACCGGTTCGGCCTCTCCCGCGCCGCCGATGGCGGCGGCGATCGCGTCGATCCGCGCCTGGGACACGGGGTGCGTGCGCGTGTAGAGCTCCTGCCGATCCTCGGGAAGCAGTTCCTGCCCGGCGAACAGCTCGAGCGCGTCGATGGCGGCCTGCGGATCGAGCCCCGCTGCCTCCATCAGGGAAATGCCCGTCCGGTCGGCCGGCATCGTTCTC
>JBMYPI010000038.1:0-14754 GCA_049600155.1 Rubricella sp. | reverse complement strand
TGATCAGGGAACGATAACGAGGTCGCCGCCCATGACGCCGATGATCGCGCCGGCGTCTCCAGTGAGTGCGAAGGACATGCCCACCTCGGCCGGATAGCCGGTTGCGTCCGTGCCGTAGAAGCGACCACTGGTCACGCCCTCGACCGTGCTGCCGTCACCGCCGTTCACGAATGCGTCGGCATTCGCTCCGCCGGTCGAGAGACCGCCCTGTCCGTCGAAGCTCGCCGAGTTTTCGTCGATACCCAGATCGAGGAATTCGAGAATCGTGAACGGGTTCGCCACCGCGCCACCCGCCGTGTCGGTCGATGTGAAGTTGTCCAGCGTCACGTCGACCAGATTGGCCTGGAAGTCGACTTCGGTCAGGGAGTCGCCGCGCATGAGGATCTCGACCGGTGCGCCGCCTGACAGATCGAACGCGGAAAGAACGGTGTCTCCTTCATAGGACGCCGTCGGCGCAACGAGAGCGCCCGCATTCGGGAGGGTGGTGTTCGGTGTCCCGGAAACGGCATAGCCGCGGAAATCGCCATCTTCGGTGGTGTAGCTGATCGTCGTGAGGTCGAGTTCCTCATAGGCCGTCGACAACCCGCTCACCGCTTCGATTGTGACGTTGGTGGCGTCGGTCACGTTCTGGACGCTGAAGTTGAGTGTGCCGACTCCGCCGCTTTCGCTTTGCACGGCGGTGAGCAGGAGATCGCCCGCGATAACACTGCCGCCCGAACCGCCCTCGGATGCTCCACAAGCAGAAAGCGCCACGCAGCCACACGCCGCGAGCGCCGCTTTCAAGGAAGTGTATGCCATCGACCGGTCCCCCTCGTTCCGGGCCTGCAAATACTCGATCCAGAATTTGTCTTTAAGATCAGGCAATAGTCAAGAGTTGTTCATGTGAGGTATCGGCAAATCACCGCCAGTGCGCCAATCCGGTGACTCCTTTCTGCCCCGCAATGCCCCTGAAAACAAAGGAATATTCCGTGACGGCGGGACTCGCTTGGGTTACTCTGCGAATCAGAGGCCGCATCACAAAAAAGCGCGGCTCGCAGGCAGAGCAGAACAGATACAGGCGGGATATCCGATGAGCTTGAACCTCCGGATGCCGGAGCAGACCGATCTGAAGCCACGTATCGTGGTCTTCGGCGTCGGTGGTGCCGGCGGCAATGCAGTCAACAACATGATCCAGAAAGAGCTGGAGGGCGCGGAATTCGTCGTCGCCAATACCGACGCGCAGGCGCTCCAGCTCACCTCCGCGCAGCGCACGATCCAGCTCGGCGCGAAGGTGACCGAAGGGCTCGGCGCAGGTGCCAAGCCCGAGGTCGGCCGGGCCGCGGCCGAGGAATCGATCGAGGAGATCATCGATCACCTCGCGGGCTCCCATATGGTGTTCATCACCGGGGGCATGGGCGGCGGAACCGGCACCGGTGCGGCCCCCGTCATCGCGCAGGCGGCGCGGGAGATGGGCATCCTCACCGTCGGCGTCGTGACCAAGCCCTTCCAGTTCGAGGGCGGCAAGCGGATGCGCCTCGCCGAAGAGGGCGTGGCCGAGCTTCAGGCCCATGTCGACACGCTCATCATCATTCCCAACCAGAACCTCTTCCGGCTGGCGAACGAGAAGACGACCTTCACCGAAGCCTTCATGATGGCCGATGACGTCCTCTACCAGGGCGTGAAGGGCGTCACCGATCTCATGGTCCGTCCCGGCATCATCAACCTCGATTTCGCGGATGTCCGCTCCGTGATGGACGAGATGGGCAAGGCGATGATGGGAACGGGCGAGGCGTCGGGCGAGGATCGCGCGGTCCAGGCCGCCGAGAAGGCCATCGCCAACCCGCTGCTGGACGAGATCAGCCTCAAGGGCGCGAAAGGTGTTCTGATCAACATCACCGGCGGCCACGATCTGACGCTGTTCGAACTCGACGAGGCGGCGAACCGGATCCGGTCCGAGGTCGATCCCGACGCCAACATCATCGTGGGCTCCACGCTCGACCCCGAGATGCAGGACGTGATGCGTGTCTCCGTCGTCGCGACGGGGATCGAGGTGGAGGCCGGCGCCCAGCCGAGGCCGCGCGAGACGCGCTCCTACCGGTCGGTCCAGCCGCCGGTCGCGGCCGCACCCGCCGTCGCGCCCGAACCGATCGAGGAAGCTGCGCCGATGGTCGCGGAGACAGCGCCAGAGCCCGAACGCCAGCCGGCCGCCCGCGTCGCGGTCGATAACGGCCCGCTCTTCGCCGAAGACGGGCCGGCGCAGGCGGGACAGGCGCCCACGCCGAGCGAGGCGTTCATCGCCCCCCCGGCGGCCGTTCCCGGCGAGCCTTCGGCTGAAACGCTCGCGCGGCTGCGCGCCGCCGTCGCCAAGGAGCCGGAGCATCGGCCCGAGGCCGCCCCGCGGCGTCCGGAACCGCAACCGGCGCCTCAGGCGCAGGAGGATCGGCCCGGGCGCTTCGGAATCGGCAACCTCATGTCGCGCATGGCCGGTGCGATGGATCGCGAAATGAACCCCGATCCGCGCCCGGCCCGGATGCAGCCCCGGGTCGGCGACGATCAGACGGCGCGGCGGCTCGACGATTCCGACGAGGACGAACGCCAGCGGATGGAAATCCCCGCCTTCCTCCGCCGACAGGCGAACTGACGCCGCGTCTCTCTCTGCCTTCGTGATCGACCACCCCGCAGCCCGTTGCGGGGTGGTTCTTTTTTTCCGGCCCGGACGCATTGCGTCGGTTTTGTTGCAATTCGACACACAGCTTGATTTGTGCGGTTGCCCCCCAACCGCTAACTCGGTCTTAACCAATCAAAAGAGCAGCATGACGCAAACGACCGCATATCAGACGACACTCAGGCGCGCCGTGACGCTGACGGGCGTGGGCCTTCATCGCGGCGCACCCGCGACGGCGACCCTTCGGCCCGCGCCGGTCGAGCAGGGCATCTGGTTCAAGCGGGTCGATATCGATGCCGTCGATGCGCTCGTTCCCGCCCAGTACGACCGCGTGACGGATACGACGCTCTGCACGCTGATCGCCAACGAATCCGGCGTCACCGTTTCCACGGTGGAACATGTCATGGCCGCGATCGCCGGGCTCGGTCTGACGAATGTCCTGGTCGAGGTGGATGGCCCCGAGATTCCCATCATGGACGGGTCCGCCAAGCCCTTCGTCGACGCGATCCGGTCCGCGGGCATCGTGGAACAATCGGCCCTGCGCCGCGCGATCCGCGTTCTGGAGCCCGTATCGGTCTCTGCCAACGGCGGCGAGGCGCGGCTCGAACCCGCGCCGTTCTTCGAGATCGATTTCACCATCGAGTTCGACGACGCTGCCATCGGCCGCCAGTCACGCGGAATGCGCGTCGCCAACGGTGCCTTCGCCGCCCATCTCGCGGACAGCCGCACCTTCTGCCGCGCCCTCGATGTCGAGCGGATGCGCGCGGCCGGTCTCGCGCTCGGTGGTTCGATGGAGAACGCCATCGTGGTGGATGCCGATCGGGTGCTGAACCCCGAAGGGCTTCGCCACCCCGATGAGTATGTGCGCCACAAGATGCTCGATGCCGTCGGCGATCTCGCGCTTGCGGGTGCCCCGATCATAGGCCGCTATGTCGGCCACCGCGCCGGGCACGGGGTGACGAACGCGCTGCTTCGCGCACTCTTCGACCGTCCCGAGGCCTGGCGGATCGAGACGGTTTCCCCTGCGACGGCACCGCTTCTGCCGGGTTTCGCGGCCGATCGCACGCGTGAGGGCCTGCGCCGCATCGCGTGAGCGTTGCGGAGTTTCCCCTCCCTTTCCCATGTGCTAGTGGATTGACCATCGGGGCCCCGGTGGCGCCGATCCGATTACAGGTCCAACAACCGGATTCGACATGCGCGCGCCCAGATCCCTCGTCTCCCTCGTTTTCGTGCTCGCCCTCGCAGCCTGCGGCGGCGGCGGGGATGAGATCGGTGACGGGCCCGCAGGCCCCGCCGACACGATGTTCGCCGAAGCGCAGGCCGATCTCGATGCGGGCCGCCCCCGCGCCGCCGCCATCGGCTTCACCGAGGTCGAACAGGAATACCCGTTCTCCGAATGGGCACGGCGCGCGATGATCCAGGCGGCCTATGCCTACTATACGTCCGGCGACTATGAAGAGAGCCGTTCGGCCGCGCAGCGGTTCCTCGAATTCTACCCCGCCGATCCCGATGCGGCCTATGCACGCTACCTGATCGCGCTCGGCTACTACGACCAGATCCTCGATGTCGGGCGTGATCAGCGCGACACGATCGACGCGCTGCAGGCGCTGCGCGCGGTGTTCGAACGGCACCCGGAAAGCGAATACGCGCGCGATGCGCAACTCAAGTTCGACCTCGCCCTCGATCACCTCGCCGGCAAGGAGATGGAGATCGGCCGTTACTACCTCGCGCGCTCCCACTATACCGCCGCGATCGGGCGCTTCCGTGCTGTCGTCGAGGAGTTCGATACCACCTCTCATACCGAGGAGGCGCTGCACCGGCTTGTCGAAGCCTACATGGCGCTCGGTTTCGATGAGGAGGCGCGCCGCGCCGCGCTGATCCTCGCCACCAATTATCCCGGTTCGGAGTGGTACGAGCGCAGCTTCGCACTTCTGCAAAGCGCCGGTGCGTCCCAGTCCGCCGATGACGACGGCACACTGCCCACGATCTGGCGCAGGGTGATCCGCGGGGAATGGCTCTGAGCAGGGGCGGGGGGCGCCAACCGACATGCTGACCGGCCTGTCGATCCGCAACATCGTCCTGATCGACGCGCTCGATCTCGAATTCGGGCCGGGGCTGAATGTGCTCACGGGCGAGACGGGGGCAGGCAAGTCCATCCTGCTCGATGCGCTCGGTTTCGCGCTCGGCAACCGCACGCGGGGCGATATCGTCCGCGCGGGGGAGGCGAGCGGCGAGGTGACGGCGGTTTTCGATCTTGCAGCTGACCATCCCGCACGGACCATCCTCGATGAGTTGGACCTGCCGTGGGAAGAGGGCGAACCCCTGATCCTGCGCCGGGTCAGCAGCGCGGACGGACGGCGCACCGCCTTCGTCAACGATCGCCGCGCGCCTGCCGAGACGCTCCGCCGCCTGTCCGACACGCTGGTCGAGATCCACGGCCAGCACGATGATCGCGGGCTGCTCGATCCGCGCGGCCATCGGGCGCTTCTCGATGCCTATATGGCGCAACCCGCGCTCGGCGATGCGGTGGCCGAGGCCTGGCGCGCGCTCGCGCGGGCCCGGAGCGATCTGGAAAAGGCCGAGGCCGCTGTCGCTAGCGCCCGGTCCGACGAGGATTTTCTCCGCCACGCGGTGGCCGAGCTCGAGCGCTTCGCGCCGGAGCCCGGAGAGGACGAAACACTCGATATGGCCCGCCGCCGGATGCAGGCGGCGGCGCGCTTGCGCGAGGATGTCGCCCGCGCGGCCGAGGCGCTCGGCGCCGAGGGAGCGGAAGGACGCGTGGGCGATGCGAGCCGTTGGCTGGAAGATGCTTTGTCCAAGGCCGATGGCGCGCTCGGCACCCTCCTCGACGAACCACTCTCGGCGCTCAACCGCGCTTTCGCCGAAATCGCCGAAGCCTCGGACGGCATCGCCGCTGCCCTCGATGCGCTGGTGGATGACCCCGCCGAACTGGAGCGCACGGAGGAACGCCTGTTCGCGCTGCGGGCCCTTGCGCGGAAGCATTCGGTCGCGCCCGACGATCTGGCGAGCCTTGCGGCGGAACTCTCCGCCCGCCTCGAAGCCATCGACGCGGGCGATGCGCATCTCTCGACATTGCGCAAGGCGGTGTCCGTCGCCGAGGCCGACTACGACCGCGCCGCGACCGCACTGACGGAGGCGCGGCAGGCGGCCGCGGTCGCGCTCGATGCGGCCGTTGCGGCGGAGCTTGCGCCGCTGCGCATGGATGCCGCGCGGTTCGAAACCCGGCTGGAACGGGCCGAAGCGGGGCCGTCGGGCCGCGACGGGGTGACCTTCACGGTTGCGACGAACCCCGGCACGCCAGCCGGCCCGATCGACCGTATCGCCTCCGGCGGGGAACTGTCGCGCTTCCTTCTGGCGCTCAAGGTCTGCCTCAGCGCCCGGGCGGACGGTCTGACGATGATCTTCGACGAGATCGACCGTGGGGTCGGCGGAGCGACCGCTGACGCGGTTGGCCGTCGGCTCTCCACGCTGGCGCAGGAGGCACAGGTTCTCGTCGTCACCCACTCCCCGCAAGTCGCCGCGCGCGGGGCGCACCATTTCCGCATCGCGAAGTCGAGCGACGGGATCACCACACGAACCGATGTTTCGGAACTGGGGCAGGGCGACCGGCTCGACGAAATCGCCCGGATGCTCGCGGGCGACACGATCACGGATGCCGCGCGCGCCGCGGCGCTTGAGCTTCTCAGGGGCTAGGTCCTGCGCCGGTAGTCATGGGCCGTCAGCCCATCGGCACCGGCGACATGGGTTTCCTTTCCCGGCACGATATCGGTGTTCTGGGCGGAGACGACGATCCATCCGTCCCTGCGCCGCTCCAGCACGAAACTGAGGATCGTCATGCGCGGACCCGCGACGCCGCCATCGGGTGCGATCTGCCCCTCCAGCCTGAACCGGCAATGAACGACCGCCGCATCGCTGCCGACCCTCCTCGTTTCGATCCGGCGCGGGGTGAGGGTGGTTTCACGAAAGAAGGTGGACAGGCCATAGGCATACGCCTTCTCGATCGCGGCACGATCCCGCCACCAGAGCCCGGTGACGTTCACGAAGTCGGCATCCTCGGCGAAGAGCGCGGCAAGGGCGGCTGCATCCCGCGCCATCCAGGCTTCCACAAAGGCGTGGGGCACGTCCTGTGGGTCTTTCAGCATCGTCGCGCTCTCCTTGCCGCCGGGATGGATGGACATCGGTGCGGCGTGCGGGGCACTCTCCGCGCCATCAGCATAGGCGGGGCGCGGCCCCGGACAAGCGCGAGGTGCCCATGAGCATGGATCATCCCCCCGGCGGCCATGACGGCCCCTACGACGCACCGATCATCACCGCCCGGCAGACGGTGCTGCCCGACTGGATCGATTACAACGGGCACATGAATGTCGCCTATTACACGCTGGCGCTCGATCGGGCGATGGACGACCTGTTCGACACGCATCTGGGGATCGGCGAGGCGCTGGCGCGGGAGGCGCGGATGGGCCCCTACGCGCTCCAGGCCCATGTCCACTACCGCGCCGAGCTCCTGGAAGGGGATGTGTTCCACGGGCGCATCACGTTGCTCGACCATGACGCGAAACGCGTCCATGTGCATGTCGAACTCGTGCGGGATCGGGACGGCACCGTCGCCTTCACCGGGGAGAAGGTCGCGATGAATGTCGATCTGGAGGCGCGGCGGCCCGCGCCCTATCCCGAATGGGCCGAGGCGCGGCTGGCCCGGATGCGCGCGGACCATGCCGGGCTGCCCCGTTCCCGCTTCATCGGCGCCCCGATCGGCCTGCGCCGAAAAAGCTGACCCTTCCGCCCGCCTTTCCAAGCTGTTACGAGGAAAGCCGGGGTGTGCGGATCGGGCAAGATGTCGGACGCGTGGAAGAAGCGTTACAAGGATGCGGCCGGCGTCTGCGCCGACGCCGTTCACCGGTTGCGCGAGAAGGGCCCCGGTCAGATCCAGTTCTGGCTCATCGCGCTCGTCATTGGCGTCGCGGCGGGGTTCGCGGCGGTCCTGTTCCGCGATGGTATTCTTCTGCTGCAGGAAACCGTCTATGGCGCGACGGACCGTGAGCTGCATTCTCGCCTGGCCGAGCTGCCCTGGACCTGGGTCGTGGGCATTCCGATCATGGGCGGGCTCGTCGTCGGCATCATCCTGCATGTCTTTACCGATGATCATCGCGCCAGATCCGTCGCGCAGGTGATCGAGGGCGCCGCGCTGCGCCAGGGCCGGGTGGAACGGAAGGCGGGGCTCGTTTCGGCGGTCGTGTCGCTGATCACCCTGTCCACGGGCGGTTCGACGGGGCGGGAGGGGCCGGTCGTGCATCTGGCTGCCGTGATGTCCTCCTCCGTCGCGGACTACATGCGCGCCAACGCCATAACCGCGCGCGATCTGATGGGCTGCGCGGTCGCCGCGGCCGTTTCGGCGAGTTTCAACGCGCCGATCGCCGGTGCGCTCTTCGCGCTGGAAGTCATTCTGCGGCATTTCGCGATCCACGCCTTCGCGCCGATCGTGGTCGCCTCGGTCATGGGAACGGTGGTCTCGCGCCTCTGGGCGGGCGATTTCACCGAGTTCGTGCTGCCTGAGCGAACCCTCGACTTCTACGTCGAGATCCCCGCCTACATGATCCTCGGCCTCGTCTGCGGGCTCGTCGCGACGATCATGATGAAGGCGATCTTCTGGGCCGAGGATGCCGGCGACTGGGCGCAGCGCAAGGCGCGGATGCCCTTCTTCCTCCGTCCCGCGCTTGCGGGCCTCCTCCTCGGCATCATCGCGCTCGCCTTCCCGCATATCATCGGCGTCGGCTACGAGACGACGAACCGCGCGCTCGGCGGCGGCATGATCTTCTGGGAGGCGATCGTCTTCACCATCGTGAAGGTCGTCGCGGTGGCGATCACCTTCGCGGGGCGCATGGGCGGCGGCGTTTTCTCGCCCTCGCTCATGGTCGGCGCCTTGACGGGTCTCGCCTTCGGAATGCTCGCGACGAACATCTTCCCCGATGTTTCGGGCTCGGAAACGCTTTACGCGCTCGCCGGGATGGGCGCCGTTGCGGCCGCCGTCCTCGGCGCGCCGATCTCCACGACGCTGATCGTCTTCGAACTGACGGGCGACTGGCAGGCCGGCATCGCGATCATGGTGAGCGTGTCGCTGGCCAGTGCGCTGTCATACCGGCTGGTGGACTACAGCTTCTTCCTCACCCAACTGGAACGTCGGGGCGTGCACCTCGCGGCCGGGCCGCAGACCTGGCTTCTGTGCACCATCCGCGCGGTCGACCTGATGCGGCACCGCGGATCGGAGGACGGCGCCTCGGATACACAGGCCTGGGCGATGGTGGAGCAGGGCGCCTACCTCACGCGCGAGGACACGCTGGAACGCGCCATGCCGATGTTCGAGCGGTTGCGCGCGACATCCATTCCCGTCGTCGAGCGCAAGGCGGCGGGCGAACCGCCGGCCCTTCTCGGGTCGCTGTTCCATATCGACGCCCTGCGCGCCTACAACCGCGCCCTCGCCGACACCGCGCAGGAAGAACACTCCTGACCGGCGCTCCGCCCGGCACGGATCAGAGCTGTTCGACGGTCACCTTGTCTGCGTAGAACGCGATATGACCTGCGATGGACGCGACATCGTCCTTCGGCGCCTCGTAGGACCATGCGGCGTCGGCGATCGTGCCGGACTTCGCCTCGATATGAAAATGGGTCGCATCGCCCTTGTGCGGGCAATGGGTCGTCCTGCCGCTCGGTTCGAGGAATGCCATCGCGACATCCTCGCGCGGGAAATAGACCACCGGGGCGAGATCGCCCTCATAG
This sequence comes from Rubricella sp., assembly GCA_049600155.1. Lineage (GTDB taxonomy): Bacteria > Pseudomonadota > Alphaproteobacteria > Rhodobacterales > Rhodobacteraceae > Rubricella. The sequence goes on along the minus strand of JBMYPI010000038.1, from coordinate 5,315 downwards.
AGCATCCGCGCCCCGTCGCTTTCGGCGATGACCGCGCCACCGGCGCGCACGACCCACGATCCCCCGGCCTTCTGGATGGTAATGTGTTTCTCGACCATTCGGGTCTCCAAGACTGAACCCGCGGCAGGCATGCCTGCGGGCAATGACAGATACATGACGGCACGGACTGGCGTGTGCGTCAGATCGGGGCGCAGGCATCCTGGAGCCAGCGGCGTGTCCCGTCGTCCAGATGTGGACCGACCGCCCCGTGAACACGAGCGTGGTATGCGTTCAACCAGCCGCGTTCCTCAGGGTCGAGAAGATGGGTCGCAACGAGCCTCCGGTCAATGGGGGCCAGCGTCAGCGTCTCGAACCCCAGCATGGGCAAATCGCCGCCCTGCGGCGTTTCGGCCTCCGTCACGACGACCAGGTTCTCGATCCGGATGCCGAACGCACCCTCGCGATAGTAACCCGGCTCGTTCGACAGCATCATGCCCGGTTCGAGCGGCACCTCCGAGATCCGCGCGATCCGTTGCGGTCCCTCGTGCACGCCAAGATAGGAACCGATCCCGTGCCCCGTTCCGTGGGCATAGTCGAAGCCCTCCCGCCACAGGGCGATCCGCGCCAGCGGATCGAGGTCGCGCCCGGAAAGACCAGCTGGCCAGCGCGCGCGGCTGATCGCGATCATCCCCTTGAGGACGAGGGTGAAGGCACGCCGTTCGTCCTCGCCGGCATCGCCCACGGCGAGCGTGCGGGTGATATCGGTCGTGCCGTCGCGGTATTGAGCCCCGGAGTCGACGAGCAGAAGCTCCCCCGGCCGAACCGCGCGATTGCTCGCCTCGTTGACCCGATAGTGCACGATCGCGCCATTGGGCCCCGCGCCGCAGATCGTCTCGAAGCTGATATCGCGCATTTCCCCGGTTTCGGCACGGAAGGCCTCGAGCCGGCGGCACACGTCGATCTCGGTCAGCCCGCCGCCCGGCGCCTCGCGGTCGAGCCAGGCGAGGAACCGCGCCATCGCGATCCCGTCCCGCAGATGCGCCGAACGGGCTCCGGCGATTTCGGCCGCAGTCTTCCGCGCCTTGGGCAACGCGATCGGTTCGTGCCAGTCGGGGGTCGCGCCGGCCGCCCGGAGAGCCTCCACGACGGCGATCGGCGCCGTCGCGCGGTCGAGGCTCACGGTTCCCGAAAGACCGCCGATGGCGGGAAGAAACGCATCGCGGGGCGAGAAACTCACGGCGTTTCCCAGCGCGGCCCTGATGTCGTCCCCGGCCTTGTCGATGAAACCGAACGTCTCGACCGTCGCGTCGTCATGGACGATCGCGAAGCCCAGCGCGACGGGCATCCGCGCGATATCGCCCCCGCGCACGTTCAGAAGCCAGGCGATGGAGTCCGGCAGGGTGATCAGCGCCGCGCGGCTTCCCCTTTGCCGAAGATCTGCGGCGATCGCTTCCCGCTTCTCCTCCGCGCTCGCGCCGGCCAGTGCCTCGGGCTGCAGCACCATCGGAGCGGCGGGCGCATCGGGCCGGTCGCTCCAGACCGCGTCGACGAGGTTCGCGATCGGTTTCAGCATGATTCCGGCGGGAGACAGCGCGGCCTCGAGCCGCTCGATCTGGGCGGTGGCGTGGAGCCACGGATCGAAGCCGACCGTGCCTCCTTCCGGGAGCGCCTCGATCAGCCAGGCCGCGAGCGCCGCATCGCCGTGTCCGCGCTTATCGAAGGCGTCCGAGACCTGTTCACGCGCCTGCAACGTGTAACGCCCGTCGACAAAGATCGCCGCGCGCCCGGCGGTCGCGACGGCCATGCCGGCCGAGCCGGTGAAGCTCGTCAGCCAGCGCAGGCGTTCATCGCAGGGCGGCACAGTCTCGCCCTGGTGAGCATCGGCGCGCGGCACGAGGAAGCCGTCGACCCCCGTATCCGCCATCGCCCCCCGCAGCGCCGCCAGCCGCTCCGGCCCGGTTTCGGGGGTCGTCTGAATGTCGAACTTCTGGAACATCGGCACCCTCTCCGGTGGTCGCTTTTGCGTGAACGATCTGGCAAACAGGCTCCAATCTGATCATTCTCGGGCGAACGGCAAGGGACCCGACCATGACGAAGATGCGACTGTTCAGCTATCTGGTGCTCGCGGCGGGAGCCTATCTGCTGTATCACGATTTCCGGCTTTCGGTCTTCCGGGGCGACAATCTGCGTGTCCGCGAGGCGGGGGAGGTCTGGGCGACGATGCACCGCGACAGCCTCCTGCAGCTCCAGCCGGCCATCGAACGCTACCTCACGCCCTGGCTCTGGGATCCGCTGATGCTGACGATCCTGACGACGCCGGCCTCGCCGATGGTGCTGGTTCTGGGGTCGATCCTCTGGATCGCCGGGTCGAAGCGCCTCCGCGGCTACTGATCGGACAGGCACTGCGCCCGCAGACGCAGCCACTCCACATCGAGCAGGGCAGGGGGATAGGCGTCGGCGCCGATCCGGTCCAGCGCGGCGATCGCTTCCGCCCGCTTGTCCTGATCGATCGCCACGAGGAGTTCCGCGAACGCGCGTGTCGGCAGTTCCAGCTCCGCGAGCCTGTCGGCAAGCGCGGCTTCGCTCTCGGGCGTGATCCGCGCCTCGTCGCCGCGCTCGCGGTAGTCCACGCGCTCCCACGATTCGAACCCGGGTTCGTCCGCCATGAACCCGCCCAGACCAAAGATCGGATCGGTGAGCCGGTCCACCGCGCGTGCGCGGTAAAGCTCCGTCGGATGGCGCATGTCGAGATCGACGATCAGCCCCGCGAGGCCGTCGGCATCCGGCGCCTGCCCCAGGATGCGCTCGTCGATCACGAGCCGGCCATCGGGCAGGCGAATGACCTGTGTCCGCTCGGTCGGATAGGTGGCGAAGATGAGGGTGCCTTCGGCGAGCTCGATCCGTTCCTCCAGCAAGGCGACGGCGGGCACGTCTTCGGCGGTGCAGATCGCCATCGCCTCATTGGTTTCCATGATGCGTGTGCCGAAAGCCGCGATCTCCGCGGGAGTGACTTCGCCGTGGAGCAGCGTCTCGATCCGGGGCCAGGCAAGGGCCGTCAGCGCGGCGACCGCCAGTGCGCCATAGGCGATGTTCGCTAGCGCACGCCAAGGCCGCCGCCGTGGCGGTGCGATTACGGCGCGCAGCGCGGCGATCATGTCCGGGTCGGAAAGATCGAGCCACTCGGCGAAGTCGGGATCGGGGGAGAACCGCGCCGTCGAGCCGTCGCTCTCGCGTTCGGCGAGGGCGGCGATAGACCATTGCGCGAGAGGCTCCTCCTCGAAGGTCGAAAGCGTCAGACGCGCTTCTCCGAATGTCACGAGCACTTCTCGCGCGCCCTCGGGGCGATGCCAAAGGCCGCTCGCCTCCAGCCTGTCATACCGATCGAGTGCCGTCATCGCGCATCACGCCCCCACATGCTGCAGTCTTAGCGATCCCCCGGGGCGGCGACAATCGCCGCGATGCGCGGACAGGATGTTTCCGGAATGATGGCTTTTTGCGATTTTGGGGATGACTATTATCAAAGTTGAAACAAAGGAGATCGAAATGGCCACCTCTCTCTCCGCAGGCGCCAGCATCGGGCATGTCCATCTCAAGGTCGCCGATATCGACCGGGCGCTGGCATTCTGGCGCGACGTTCTCGGCTTCGAGGAACAGGCGCGCTACGGCGACGATGCCGTCTTCCTCGGTGCGGATGGGTATCACCACCACATCGCGCTGAACACCTGGATGTCGAAAGGGGCCGGGCCGGCCCCGCGGAACGCGGCGGGCCTCTTCCACGTCGCGATCCTCTATCCCGACAGGCCTGCGCTCGCGCGCGCCGTCCGGGCCGTGCAGGCCGCCGGGATAAGGCTCGAAGGCGCATCGGATCACGGGGTCAGCGAGGCCGTCTATCTCTCCGATCCAGATGGCAATGGCGTCGAACTCTACCACGACCGTCCGCCCCACGAGTGGCCCCGCGATGCCGATGGCACCCTGCGGATGAAGACCGAAAGGCTCGACCTGGCCGACCTCCTCGCAAGCTGACGTCGCGGCAGATCGGCCGCCGCATTGACCGCCTCGGGTCAAGCCGCCACCATCCCGCAAAACAAGGAAAAAACGGGGAGGGTGCGGCATGTCCCGCCTGCTGAAATGGAGCATGATCTCCGTCTGCACGGTGATCGTCATCGTCGTCGCGTTGGCAGCGTTCAACTGGGAGCGGATCGAGCGGTTGATGCGGGTGAACACCCTCTTCGACGAGGGCCGCATCGTCGCCAATTTCTCCGCCATGGACACCATGTTCGAGAGCGCGCCGATGGACCTCGGCGACGTTGCCGCCTCGCCCCTTCCCCTTGAACCGCGGGACCTTCCCCGGACCTTCACCCATAGGGGGCGAACCATCGCGCTTGCGGACTGGCTGGAGGAGAACGGCGTCACCGCGCTGGTCGTCGTGCAGGACGGCGCGATTGCCTTCGAAGACTACTATCGGGGGACAGGGCCCGACGATCTGCGGATCAGCTGGTCCGTCGCCAAGAGCTTTCTCTCGATCCTTCTCGGCACGGCTGTCGATCGGGGAGAGATCGCCTCCCTCGACGATCCCGTAACGGATTACGCGCCCGGCCTTCGGGGCAGCGCCTACGAGGGTGTCACCATCCGGCAGGTCGCGAACATGGCCTCGGGCGTGACTTTCGACGAGGACTATCTGGACTACGACTCCGACATCAACCGCATGGGCCGCGTGCTGGCGCTCGGCGGCTCGATGGACGCGTTCGCCGCCGGTCTGACGGAGCGGGACCGCGCGCCGGGCGAGGCCTGGCAATACGTCTCCATCGACACCCATGTGCTCGGCATGGTGATCCGGGGCGCGACGGGCCGTTCGATCCCCGATCTGATGGTCGAGCGGGTGATGATCCCGCTCGGGCTGGAGGCCGATCCCTATTATGTGGCCGACGGGTTCGGCACCGCCTTCGTGCTTGGCGGCCTGAACCTGACGACCCGTGATTATGCGCGGTTCGGACTGATGGTCGAGCAGGGCGGGCGGATCGGTGCCGCCCGCATCATCTCCCGCAGCTGGATCGAGGAAAGCACGGGCATTTCCGCACCTCTGCCCCATGATGACAGCCAGACCGAGGCCGAGGGCACAACGCGCTATGGCTACCAGTGGTGGATACCACCGGAGCCGAGACCCGGAGAGGTCTACGCGGTCGGCGTCTACGACCAGTTCGTCTATGTCAGCCGCTCAACCGGAACGGTCATCGCGATGAACGCGGGCAACCGCCGGTTTCGCGAGCCGGGCGTCCGCGCGGGCCATATCGCGATGTTTCGCGCGATCGCGGATCATTTGACGGCTTTCTGACACG
>JBMYPI010000037.1:11344-15572 GCA_049600155.1 Rubricella sp. | reverse complement strand
GGGAATACCGAATGAAGAAGCTGATGCTAGCCGCCTGTGCCGGGGCGATCGCCGGAGCGCTGGTCACCACCCAGTTTGTCGGTCCCCTCGTTGCGCAGGAGACGCAGCGTGAACGCTCGACCTACGAGTATCTCGACCTCTTCGGCTCCATCTTCGAACGGGTTCGCGCGTCCTATGTCGAGGATGTCGACGATCAGGAACTGATCGAGGCCGCGATCGACGGGATGCTCACATCTCTCGATCCCCATTCCGGCTATCTCCCGGCGGACGAGTTCTCGGACATGCAGATCGAGACACAAGGGGAATTCGGTGGTCTCGGGATCACGGTGACGCAGGAGGCGGGTTTCGTTCAGGTGATATCGCCGATCGACGGAACGCCCGCCGCCGAGGCCGGACTTCAGACCAACGACATCATCACGCATGTGGACGGCGCTTCGGTGCTGGGGCTCACGCTCGACGAGGCTGTCGATCTGATGCGAGGCCCCGTCGGTTCGGAGATCACCATCACGGTCGTCCGGGACGACGAGGATCCCTTCGACGTGACCCTGGTGCGGGACGTGATCCGGATCCGTGCGGTCAACGGCCGGACGGAAGGTGACGTGATCGTTCTGCGCATCACGACCTTCAGCCGCCAGACATACGACAATCTCGTCGAATCCTTCGACGAACAGGTCGCGGCGCTCGGCGGGATCGAGAATGTCTCGGGCGTTGTCGTCGATCTGCGCAACAATGCGGGCGGACTTCTCAACCAGGCGATCCAGGTTTCCGATGCCTTCCTCGAACAGGGCGAGATCGTCTCGACCCGCGGACGCGACCCGCAGGACAGCGAACGGTTCAACGCCACCACGGGTGATCTCGCGCAGGGCCTTCCCATGGTCGTTCTGATCAACGGCGGCTCGGCATCGGCTTCCGAAATCGTCGCGGGTGCGCTCCAGGATCATCGCCGCGCGGTGATCGTCGGGGAAAAGAGCTTCGGAAAGGGTTCTGTGCAATCCCTGATCCCGGTTCAGGGCCGGGCTGCGATCCGCCTGACGACGGCGCTCTATTACACGCCGTCGGGCCGGTCGATCCAGGCCCTTGGCATCGAGCCCGACATCCTCGTCCGGCGCCGTGTCGGCGGTGAGGACGTCGAGGAACTGACGCGATCCGAGGCCGATCTTCGCGGCTCTCTCCAGAACCAGAGCCTCACCGAAGACGAGCGCCGCCAGTTGGAGGAGGAGCGCGCGCGGCTCGAAGCCGACGCGCAGCGGCGCAACGAGGATTATCAGCTCTCCTACGCGCTCGATATCCTGACGGGCCTGTCGGTGCTGGAGTCGCTCGGCGACTGATGCCGAGCAAGGCCGAGATCGAGGCGCTGCCCTATCGCCCCTGCGTCGGCGTGATGCTGACGGATGGGCGGGGTCGGCTCTTTGCGGGGCAGCGCGCGGATATGGATGCGCCCGCGTGGCAGATGCCCCAGGGCGGGATCGACAAGGGCGAGACGGTGGAAGAGGCCGCCCTGCGCGAGCTGTGGGAAGAGACGGGTGTGCCGGCGGATGCCGTCGACATCCTCGGGCAGACGGCCGAGCCGGTCACCTACGATCTGCCTGCCGAACTGATCGGCAAGGTCTGGAAAGGCCGCTGGCGCGGCCAGAAACAGACATGGGTCCTGATGCGGCTCAGCGGCTCCGAAACGGTGATCGACATCGCAACAGCCCATCCCGAATTCAGCGCGTGGCGCTGGATGACGCCCGACGAGGTGCTCGCCGCGATTGTACCGTTCAAGCGAGCGGTCTACGAGGCCGCGTTAAAGGAGCTGCGCCCGCTGCTCTGAGGTTCAACCGGCGAGTTCTTCGGCCCGCTGGATGGGAAAGAACGCTCCGCCGGAACGCAGACCGAACCACTCCTCGCCATCGACCTCGGCGGTCTCGCCCCGTTCGACGAGGCGATAGAAGCTCTTGCGGTCGATCCGCGCTTCCAGTCCCCGGCGCACATGGACATAGGGCGTGGGTTCTCCGGTTTCGGGATCGAGGGTGAAGCGCAGGGGGTTCCCGGGCCCGGCGGCGGTTGCATCCCCCACATTCGTCGTGAAGACGAGCACCGGGCGACCGTCCTCCTCGGCCACCTCGAAATCGGTCGCGACGAAGGGCACATCCTCGACGCGAATCCCGACCTTCTCGACCGGCGTGACGAGGAAATAGGAGTCTCCCTCCCGCTTCAGGATGGTGGAGAAAAGCCGCACCAGCCGTTTCCGCCCGATGGGCGTGCCCTGGTAGAACCACGTTCCATCGGCGCGTATCTCCATGTCGATATCGCCGCAGAAGGGCGGGTTCCAGCGCTCTACCGGTGGCAGACCCTTGCCCGATGCCGCCGCCGCGGCCTGCGCCAGGGCATCGGCCGTGGGTATCGCGGAGCCGTGACTTGCATTGCCCATCGCTGTAGTGGCCTCCTCATCCGGGGTGTTCGTGACCGTCTCCCGGTATAGGTTAGGGCGAGCGGGCGGTCGCTTCGACCCCCGAATCTGTGATGGCCGAGGACGCACGCATGACCGAGACCGAACCGCTGATCCGCGAAATCGAGGAAACGGGTGAGAAACTCGCCGCCGCGCGCAGCGCCGTGGCTGCGCGGGTGATCGGGCAGGAGCGCGTCGTCGATCTCACGCTCGCGGTGCTCCTGTCCGGAGGGCACGCGCTCCTCGTTGGTGCGCCGGGGCTTGCGAAGACCCGCCTCGTCGAGACGCTCGGAACGGTGCTGGGCCTCGATGCGAACCGGGTCCAGTTCACGCCGGACCTGATGCCCTCCGATATCCTCGGCGCAGAGGTTCTGGAGGGGGACGAGCAGGGCCGCCGCGCCTTCAGGTTCATCGAAGGGCCGATCTTCTGCCAGCTTCTGATGGCCGACGAGATCAACCGCGCCGGTCCGCGGACCCAGTCCGCCCTGCTCCAGGCCATGCAGGAGCGCCATGTCACCGTCGCCGGGGCGCGGCGCGATCTGCCCCGGCCCTTCCATGTCCTTGCTACCCAGAACCCGATCGAGCAGGAGGGCACCTATCCCCTGCCCGAAGCGCAGCTCGACCGGTTCCTGATGGAAATCGATGTCGACTATCCCGACCGTGACGCCGAGCGCGATATCCTGTTCGCAACGACAGGTGCCGACGAGGCCGAGGCGGGCGCGGTGTTCGATGCGGCGGGCCTGATGGCCGCGCAACGCCTGTTGCGGACCATGCCCGTCGGCGAAAGCGTGGTCGAGGCGATCCTCGATCTGGTGCGGGCCGCCCGGCCCGGGACGCCAGAGGCGGGTGAGGGCATCAGCGGGGCGGTCGCCTGGGGGCCGGGCCCCCGCGCGGCGCAGGCCCTCATGCTGTCGGTGCGTGCCCGCGCCATGATGGAGGGCCGGCTTGCGCCGTCGACGGAAGACGTTGCGGCCCTTGCCCTACCGGTTCTCAAGCACCGCATGGCACTGACATTCGCCGCCCGCGCCGAGGGGCGCAGGATGGAGGAGGTCGTAGCAGGGCTCGTGGCCGGAACGCTCGACATGGAGGCCGCCGCCTGATGGCCGAGCGCGCCACCGAACGCACCGCGGCGGGGCGGGCCGTATGGTTGCGCCGCGATGCCGAGCGCATCGGTGGCACGCTCCCGCCGCTGCTCGCCGAGGCACAGCGCCTGGCCCAGACGATCGCGGCAGGTGTCCACGGGCGGCGTCGCGCCGGCCCGGGGGAGGAGTTCTGGCAGTATCGTCAGGCGCTTCCCGGCGATGTCGCCACCGCGATCGACTGGCGACGCTCGGCTCGCTCGGATCATGCCTATATCCGCCAGATGGAGTGGGACGCCGCCCAGACAGTGACGCTCTGGGCCGATGTGGCTCAGGCGATGGACTACGCGTCTGAGCTTGCTCCCCGCAGCAAGGGGGAGCGCGCGCGGCTTCTCGCGCTCGCGCTCGCGGTTCTTCTGGTGCGCGGTGGCGAACGCGTCGCTCTCGCGGGCACGATGGCGGACGAGGCACGCACGGGCGAAGCGCATCTTCGCCGCCTAGCCCTGACTCTTTCCGAGGAGGCCGACGATCGGCCCGATTACGGCGTCGCGCCCGAGTGGCCCCCGAAGAGGGCGGGGCAGGCCGTCTTCCTGTCCGATTTCCTCGGTGATCTCGATGCGTTGACCCGGACGGTCGAGGCGGCTGCCGCACAGGGCGTGAGCGGCGTCCTGATCCAGATCCTCGACCCCGCCGAAGAAACCTTCCCCTTCGATGGCCG
>JBMYPI010000037.1:0-11334 GCA_049600155.1 Rubricella sp. | reverse complement strand
ATCCGGTTCCGCTCGATGGCCGGGCTCGTCGATTTCGAAACCGAGCGCGCCGGCAGTCTCGCCGAACCCTACAGGACACGCCTCTCCGAACGGCGCACGGCGCTGGAGACGCTGGCGCGTCAGGTCGGCTGGAAGATGACGGTGCACCATACCGACACGAGCCCGCGCGTGCCCCTGCTTTGGGCCTATTCGATGCTGCGGGGAGGGGTTTGAGATGCTGAGTCTCGGATCGCTCGCGTTCTTCTCCCCCTGGTATCTCGTCGCGCTCGCCGCGCTCCCGCTGATCTGGTGGCTGCTTCGCGCGCAACCGCCCGCGCCGAAGCTCCTGCGCTTTCCGGCGGTCAGCCTTCTTGCCGGTCTCGACGACGAGGATCGGATGCCGGAGCGGACGCCGTGGTGGCTGCTGCTGCTGAGGCTCGCCGCGCTCGCTGCGCTGATCCTCGCGCTGGCGGAGCCGGTGATGAACCCGCGCGACCGCGACGCGCCGGGGGAGGGGCCCCTGCTGGTCCTTTTCGATGGCGGTTGGGCGAGCGCGCCGGACTGGCCCGCCCGGATCGCGCGGGCCGAAGTCGCACTCGAAGAGGCCGGTCGGCTCGGCCGCCCCGTCATCGTCGCGAGCCTTTCCGATCCGCCGCCGGAGGGCGGGCTGGAGCCGCGCGCCGCGCAATCCTGGCTCGGTGCGCTCGCGACCCTCGATCCGGCGCCCTGGGCTCCGGATCGCGCCGCTTTCGCCGAACGCATCGACGAACTGCCCGGGAGCATGGAAACACTGTGGTTCCAGGACGGCCTCGGGCCCGACGCGGGCCTTTCGGCCGCGCTGACCGCCCGCGGGACGGTGACGGCGTTCCGCGCCGAGAGACCGCCGCTCGGCCTGGCGCCACCCCGCTTCGCGGATGGGGGTCTGTCCGCCACGGTTCTGCGGATCGAACCCGGCGCGGAACGGCGCGCGGTGCTTGCCATCGGGCCCGATCCAAGCGGCGTGGAGCGGGTTCTCGGCCGTGCCGAAGCGGTCTTCGAGGGGGAAGAGACGGCCGTAGAGGCGTCGTTCGACCTGCCACTCGACATCGTGAACCGGGTGAACCGGATCGCGATCGAGGGTGTGGCCTCGGCCGGGGCCGTCGCGCTGGCCGATGACGGGTTGCGGCGGCGGGAGATCGGTCTCGTCGCCGGAGGGGAGCCGGCGGAGGGCATCCGGCTTCTCGATCCGCTCCACTACCTGCGGGCGGCGCTCGCGCCCGTCGCCGAGCTCTACGAGGTGCCGCTGGCCGATCTGATGCTCTTGTCGCCCGACGTGATCATGCTTGCCGATGTCGGCACGCTCGCCGCATCGGAGCGTCGCGATCTGGAAGCCTGGGTGGAGGAGGGTGGCACGCTCGTGCGGTTCGCCGGGCCGCGCCTTGCCGCGAGCGAAACCGGAACGATCGAGCGCGATCCGCTCCTGCCCGTCCGGCTGCGGGCGGGGGGGCGCAGCGTCGGCGGCGCGATGAGCTGGGGCGCGCCGCGCACACTCGCGCCGTTTCCATCCTCCAGCCCCTTCGCAAGGCTCGTCGTTCCCGGGGAGGTCACGGTCACCAGCCAGGTGATGGCCCAGCCCGATCCCGACCTTGCGGAGCGGACACTGGCCGCGCTCGAAGACGGCACGCCGCTCGTCACCGCGCGGCCGCTTGGCCAAGGGCGCGTCATCCTTTTTCATGTGACCGCGAATGCCGACTGGTCATCGCTGCCCCTCTCGGGTGTTTTCGTCGACATGCTCGACCGCATCGTCGCGACGACACGATCCGCCGGCCTTTCCGCCGCCGAGATCGCGCCCGGGCTGTCCTGGACGCCCGATGTCGTGCTTGACGGGTTCGGGCGTCTGTCCGAGGCCACGGCCACACAGGGTGTCGAGAGCGAGAGCCTTTCGGCTGGCCGACCCGGCCCCGGCCTCCCGCCCGGTCTGTATTCCGCAGCGGGGCAGAGCCTCGCCCTCAACGTCCTTTCGCCGGATACCGAGCTTGTCCCGCACCCCGTGGCGGAGGGGATCGCCGTGGAAGGTATGGCGCTCGGGGAAGAGAGGAACCTCGCGGGCTGGGCATTCCTCGCGGCATTGATGCTGCTTGCCGCCGATATCGTTGCGGCTCTGGCCCTTGCGGGGCGGCTCGTGCCGGGCCGCCGCGTGGCCGGTGCGCTTGCGCTGGGCGCGGGTCTGGTCCTTCTCGCCGCGACCGACGCCCAGGCCCAACCCATGACGGATGAGGAAGCCGCCCTTTTCGCGACGTCGGACACGGTTCTGGCCCATGTCCTGACCGGGGATGAGGAGATCGATGCCGCCGCCCGGGCGGGGCTTCGGGGCCTTGCGTTCGTGCTCACCCAGCGCACGGCGGTCGAACCGCTCGTCGCCAGTGTCGATGTGGAGACCGATGAGCTTGCCTTCTATCCGATCCTCTACTGGCCGGTGACAGACGATGCCGAGCGCCCGTCGGATGAGGCCTATGCGCGGATCAACACGTTCCTGCGTTCCGGCGGGATGATCCTGTTCGACACGATGGATGCGCAGATCGCGGGCTTCGGTTCCGAGACGCCGACCTCGATCGCGCTGCGCCGCATCGCAGATGGGCTCGACCTGCCGCCGCTGGAGCCGGTTCCGCAGGATCATGTTCTGACGCGGACCTTCTACCTGCTCGATGCCTTCCCGGGGCGCCATGCGACCGGCGAGGTCTGGGTCGAGGCGTCGCCGGAGGCCGAACTGGAGGACGGGATGCCCTTCCGCCAGCTCAATGACGGCGTGTCCCCGGTGCTGATCGGCGGCAATGACTGGGCTTCGGCCTGGGCGATCGACGATCAGGGCTTCGCGCTCTTTCCCGTCGGTCGCGGGAGCGCCGGCGAACGCCAGCGGGAGATCGCCTACCGGTTCGGTGTCAACCTTGTTATGTATGTCCTGACCGGCAATTACAAATCCGACCAGGTGCATGTCCCGGCGCTTCTTGAGCGGCTCGGGCAGTAGGAGCCGCGATGTTCACGACGATCACCTTCGATCCGCTCCTGCCCGTCGCGATCCTCGCGGTCGGCGGTGCCGTCGTCCTCGCGCTTCTGCTCTTCGCCGCTGCGCGCCGCCTGTCGGGCTGGGCGCTGCGGTTCCTTGCGGCGGCCGTGATCCTCGCGGCGCTCGCGAACCTGTCCCTGCGGGAGGAGGAGCGCGCCCCCCTGACCGACACCGCCTTTCTCGTCATCGACGACAGCGAAAGCCAGACGATCGCCCCGCGCCCAGACCAGAGCGGCGAGGCGGAGGCGCTGATCACCGCCGCGCTCGAAGCGCTCGGGATCGAAGAGGGGGCACCGCTCGATCTGCGCGTGGTGCGCACCGTGCCCGATCCCGAGGATCGCGATGCCGGAACGCGTCTGCTGACCGCCCTGCAAACCGCCGCTGCCGAGGTCCCCACCGAGAGGATCGCGGGCGCGATCCTCGTCACGGACGGGCGCATCCACGATGCCGCGGCGCTCGAAGCCTTTCCAGCGCCCGTCCATGTCCTTCTGACAGGGGAGGAAGACGAATGGGATCGCCGCCTGATCGTGGAAACCGCGCCCGCCTTCGGTATCGTGGGTGAGACGGTGCCGCTCAGCATCCGCGTGGAGGAGGAGGGGTCCGTCCCGCGCGACATCCCCGCGACCATGCCGCTGACCGTCTCGCTCGATGGCGAACGGGTCGCGACGGTCAACGTGCCGGTGGGCGAGAGCGTCGGCTTCGCCGTGCCGATCAACCGGGGCGGCCAGAACGTGCTTGAGCTCCAGATACCGGGAGCCGAAGGCGAAGTGACCGAGCGCAACAACGCCGCGCTCGTCTCCGTCAACGGTGTTCGCGATCGGTTGCGGGTTCTTCTCGTTTCGGGGGAACCGCATCCCGGAGGCCGGACCTGGCGCAACCTGCTGAAGTCCGATCCCGCTGTCGACCTCGTGCATTTCACGATCCTGCGCCCGCCCAACAAGCAGGACGGCGTGCCGGTCTTCGAGATGAGCCTGATCGCGTTTCCCACGCGGGAACTCTTCATGGAGAAGATCGACGAGTTCGATCTGATCATCTTCGACCGCTATCGCCGCAGGGGTGTCCTGCCGGTGCCCTATCTCGCCAATGTCGTCCGCTACGTGGAGGAGGGCGGCGCGGTTCTGGTGGCCTCGGGACCGGCCTTTGCCGGGGTCGAGAGCCTCTATCGGACGCCGCTCGCTGATATCCTGCCCGCCCGCCCCAGCGCCCGCGTGATCGAGGAGGGGTTCCTGCCCACGGTCAGCGCGCTCGGGTTCCGGCATCCCGTCACCGCCGATCTCGTTTCCGAAGCGCCGAGGCCGGTGGATGGCGAGGGCAATCCGGGCTGGGGGCGCTGGTTCCGGCAGGTCGAACTGATCGAGGTGGAGGGCGACACCGTCATGGAAGGCGCCGGTGGTGCGCCGCTTCTGGTGCTCGACCGGCCGGGGGAGGGGCGTATCGCCATGCTCGCCTCGGATCACGCCTGGCTCTGGTCCCGTGGCTACGAGGGCGGTGGGCCGCAACTGGAGCTTCTGAGACGTCTGGCCCATTGGCTGATGCGCGAGCCCGAACTGGAGGAAGAGATCCTGACGGCTGGCACCTTGCCGGACGGGCTGCGAATCGAGCGCCGGTCGCTCGACAGTTTTTCCGGCGCGGTTACGGTCACCGCACCGGATGGAACGGAGGCCGAAATCACTCTGACGGAAGACGGGCAGGGCCGTTGGACCGGCCTCGCGCCGCTCTCGGGCGATGGCCTCTACCGGCTCAGCGATGGCGATCTTTCCCACGTCGTCGCCGTCGGGCCGATCGCACCGATCGAATTCGAGGCTCCACTCTCCACGGCGGACCTGCTCGAACCGCTCGCCTCGGCGACGGGGGGAACGGTGATGCGCCTTGCCGATGGCGTTCCGAACGTGCGTCTCGTCGATGAAGGGCGTCGCGCGTGGGGCAGGGGGTGGATCGGCGTCGAGGATCGGCAGGCCTTCCGCGTCGAGGACATCACGCTGACGCCAATGGCGCCGGCCTGGCTTGTCCTGCTGCTGGTGGCGGGGCTGACGCTCGGGGCCTGGCGGATCGAGGGGCGCTGAACGCGCCGACGATCCCGGCCGTTTCCGACCGGCGGGCGCGTCACCCGGTCGCGTCGGATGCGAGATTGAGACTCGCCAATCGGCTCAATTGGTCATATTATCGAACCAATTGAGCCGGAAGGAGCCTTTCATGGAGATGCCAGCCCCCGACACCCGCATCATGCAGCGCAAGGCTGCGATCGTGGAGCGCCTTCGCGGCGTGCTCCCGCACGATGCGGTGATCGACGACCCGGCCGAGACGAAGGCCTATGAATGCGACGCGCTGACGGCCTATGCCTGCCCGCCGCTCGCCGCTGTCCTGCCCGCGAGCACCGCCGAGGTCTCCGCCGTCCTGAAGATCTGTCACGAGGAAGGGGTGCCGGTGGTGCCCCGCGGCTCGGGAACGTCGCTCGCCGGCGGGGCGCTGCCCACGGCGGATTCGATCATCCTCGGCGTGGCGCGCCTCAACGCCGTCCTGGAGACGAACTACGACGATCGCTATATCCGGGTGCAGACCGGGCGCACCAACCTCTCCGTCACCGGCGCGGTGGAGGGCGATGACTTCTTCTACGCACCGGACCCGTCAAGCCAACTCGCCTGCGCCATCGCGGGTAACATCGCGATGAATTCGGGCGGTGCGCACTGCCTGAAATACGGGGTGACGACGAACAATCTCCTCGGTGTCACGATGGTGCAGATGGATGGCACGGTCGTCGAGATCGGCGGCGCGCATCTCGATGCCGCCGGCTATGACCTCCTCGGTCTGATCTGCGGATCGGAAGGGCAGCTCGGCGTCGTGACCGAGGCGACGCTGCGCATCCTGCGCAAGCCCGAGGGCGCGCGCCCGGTGCTGATGGGCTTCGATTCCAATGAGGTCGCGGGCGCCTGCGTCTCCGACATCATCAAGGCGGGGGTTCTGCCCGTCGCGATCGAATTCATGGATCGCCCCTGTATCGAGGCCTGCGAGGCCTTCGCAAAGGCGGGCTACCCGATGGTCGAGGCGCTCCTGATCGTCGAGGTGGAAGGGTCCGAGGCCGAAATCCGTGAACAGCTCGACAAGATCCTCGAGATCGCCCGCGCCCACAATCCGGTGGAACTGCGCGAAAGCACCTCGGAGGCCGAGAGCAAGGCGATCTGGCTCGGTCGCAAATCCGCCTTCGGCGCGATGGGGCAGATCAACGACTACATGTGCCTCGACGGCACCATTCCGGTCTCGGAGCTTCCCCATGTGCTGCGCCGGATCGGCGAGATGTCGAAGGACTTCGGGCTCGACGTGGCCAATGTCTTCCATGCAGGCGACGGCAACATGCATCCGCTGATCCTGTTCGACGCCAACAAGCCCGGCGACCTGGAACGCTGCGAGGCCTTCGGTGCGGAGATCCTCAAGCTTTGCGTCGAGGTGGGCGGCTGCCTCACCGGCGAACATGGCGTCGGCATCGAGAAGCGCGACCTGATGTTCTCCCAGTTCGATCCGCAGGACATGGAGGCGCAGCTTCGGGTGAAGGATGTCTTCGATCCCGAATGGCTGCTGAACCCCGCAAAGGTCTTTCCGCTCACCGTCACGGCATCGCGCCGCGAAGCCGCCTGAGGAGCCCGCTCATGCTCACTCCCAGGACCGAGGCCGAACTGGCCGAGGCGGTCGCGACCGCTGCATCGGCATCGACCCCGCTCGAAATCACCGGCGGCGGCACGCGCAGGGCGATCGGCAGACCCGTGCAGGCGGCCGAGACGCTCTCGACCGTCGGCCTCAACGGCATCACGCTCTACGAGCCCGGGGCGCTGACCATCGTCGCGCAGGCGGGCAGCCCGCTTTCGCAGATCGAGGCCGCTCTTGCCGCCGAGAACCAGCGCCTGCCCTTCGAACCGATGGATCACCGCGCCCTTCTGGGAACCGACGGCGAGCCGACCATCGGCGGCGTCGTGGCCGGAAACATCTCCGGCCCACGCCGCATCCAGGCGGGCGCTTGCCGGGACAGCCTGATCGGGATGCGGTTCGTGGATGGCCGTGGGGATGTCATCAAGAATGGCGGGCGTGTGATGAAGAACGTCACCGGCTATGACCTCGTGAAGCTGATGGCGGGAAGCTGGGGCACGCTCGGCGTCCTGTCGGAAGTCTCCTTCAAGGTCCTGCCCGCGACGGAGACGGTGGCCGTTCTCCTTTTCGACGGTCTCGACGATGGGCAGGCGGTCTCCTGCATGTCCGCCGCACTCGGCTCCCCGTTCGAGGTGACGGGTGCCGCCCACCTTCCCGTCGGGATGGATGGGGCGCCGGTCACGATGATCCGCCTCGAAGGGTTCGCGAAATCGGTCGCCTACCGCACCGAAGCGCTGACGAAGGCGTTGCGCGGCTACGGCACCCCCCGCGTCGAGACGGATCCGGAGAAGACGGCGGCCGGTTGGAAATACGTCCGCGACGTCGAGGCCTTCGCCGGGCGGGCGGGCGATGTCTGGAAGATCTCGGTCAAACCCTCCGACGGGCCGGTGGCCGGTGACGCTCTGCGCGGAACGGGAGCGGAGGCCCTTTTCTACGACTGGGGCGGCGGGCTGATCTGGGCGCTGTTGCCGGAAGGAACGGATATCCGCCCCGCGCTCGCAGGCCTGAACGGCCACGCGACGCTCATCCGTGCCTCAGCCGCGACCCGCGCCGCGATCGCCCCGTTCGCGCCGGAGGCCGCGCCGCTGGCGGCGTTGAGCGCGGGCTTGCGCGCGCAGTTCGATCCCGGCGGTATTCTCAATCCCGGGCGGATGGGCTGATCGCGCCTTTGCTGCGACGACGACCCGCCAATGGCGCAAGAAGAGCGAACGAGTAGAGATGCAGACGAACTTCACCCCCGAACAGCTCACCGATCCGGAGGTCGCGCGCTCCAACGAGATCCTGCGCACCTGCGTCCATTGTGGCTTCTGCACGGCGACCTGCCCGACCTATCAGGTGCTGGGCGACGAACTCGACAGCCCGCGCGGGCGCATCTACCTGATCAAGGACATGCTGGAGAACGAGCGAAAGCCCGATCCCAAGACCGTCAAGCATATCGACCGCTGCCTGTCCTGCCTGGCCTGCATGTCCACCTGCCCGTCGGGCGTGCATTACATGCATCTGGTCGACCATGCCCGCGCCTATATCGAGGAGCACTACGAACGGCGCTGGGACGAGCGCGCCCTGCGCTGGATTCTCGCGCGGATCCTGCCCTATCCGATGCGGTTCCGGGCGGCGCTCGTCTTCGCCAAGTTCGGCAGGCCGTTCCGGGCCCTCGTGCCTGATGCCCGTCTGCGGGCGATGCTGGAGATGGCCCCGAAACAGGTGCCGCCCGTCTCCCGCAATGACGATCCGCAGGTGTTCCCCGCCATCGGTGAGCGCAGGTATCGCGTCGCCCTGATGACAGGCTGCGCGCAAAGGGCGCTCAACACCGATATCAATGACGCCACCATTCGCCTTCTGCGCCGCCATGGCTGCGAGGTCGTGATCGCCAGGGGCATGGGCTGCTGCGGGGCGCTCACACACCACATGGGCAAGGTGGACGAAAGCCACGCCAGCGCCGCGCGCAACATCCGCGCCTGGACCGCCGAGATCGAGGGTGAAGGCCTCGACCACATCGTGATCAACACCTCGGGCTGCGGCACGACGGTGAAGGATTACGGCCACATGTTCCGCAACGAGGCGCTTGCGGAAGACGCGGCACGTGTTTCGGCGCTGGCCAGGGATATCTCCGAGGTGATGATGGAAATCGGCCTGAAAGAGGCCGACGCGCCGCCCTTGCGCGTCACCTATCATGCGGCCTGTTCCCTCCAGCATGGCCAGCAGATCAAGGACGCACCGAAGCAACTCCTGCGCAAGGCGGGCTATACGGTGCGTGAACCGCAGGAAAGTCACCTGTGTTGCGGCTCGGCGGGGACCTACAACCTCATGCAGCCCGAGATCTCCAGACAACTCAAGGAGCGCAAGATCGCCAATCTCGAAGCGACCGGGCCGGAGGTGATCGCGGCGGGCAATATCGGCTGCATGATGCAGATCGGTTCGGGCATCGGTGTGCCGGTCGTGCACACGGCCGAACTGCTGGACTGGGCGACGGGCGGGCCGAAACCCCGCGCCCTTGTCGAAGCGGAGGCCGACCGCGTCGCTTGACTTGCGTTTCCCACCCGGCATGCTTTGAGAAGGCCGTTCGGGGGGCCAGCATGCGCACGCTTATTCTTTGCCTTTTCGCATTTCTTCTTGCCCAGCCGGTCGGGGCGCAGACGCTCCGCCCCGTCGCTCCGTCCGAAATGGCCGAGTGGCGCGGCGTCGGGCTTCTGCGGATCGCTGGAAACAGCCTCTGCACGGGCGCTCTGATCACCGAGACGCTCGTTCTCACGGCCGCGCATTGCGTCTTCGACGATGGCACGCGCCGGGCCGTTCCCGCCCGGCAGGTGATCTTCGAAGCGGGGTTTTCCGGTGGCAGGGCCGTCGAGACGCGCATCGCCCGCCGGGTGATGATCCATCGCGACTACGAGTATGCCGCGACACCCGATTCAGCGACCATCGCGGCCGATGTCGCCCTCGTTGAATTGCGCGATCCCATAGACCGCGCGACGATCGAGCCCTTCGACCGGGAGCGCAGCCCCCGCGCGGGGCAGCGCCTTTCGGTCGTGTCCTATGCGCGGGGCCGCTCCAACCACCCCCATATCGAGGAGGATTGCCGGACGCTGCAGGTCTATCAATCCGTGGTCGTCATGGATTGCGAGAGCGATTTCGGCGCGTCGGGCTCTCCCGTCTTCATCGTTGAGCGGGGGCGGCCGCGCATCGCGTCGGTCATCTCCTCCGGCGGCGTCCTCGACGGGCGGCGCGTCACCTACGGCATGATCCTGGACGACGGCACCCTCAACGGGGTGTTGCGCGACATGGCGCGGGGCGGGGCGGAGATCTCGATCCGTCGTGTGGGCGAGGGTGAGAATACCGGCGGAACGGGCATCACCATCCGCAGGCCCTCGGGCACGATCGCCGATCAACTCGGCCGCTGACGAAACCCCTTGAAGAGCCCGCTCGGGCTTCCTTTATCAGCCCTGTCAGGCGCCCGAAGCGGGCCTGGCGCGGAAGATGGGCCTGTCCAAGAGGAAGGCCGCTGCAATGACGTATCGCTCAAAGGAGGATGCAATGCGCACCTATGATTTTTCCCCGCTCTATCGTTCGACCGTCGGTTTCGACCGTCTCGTCCAGCTGCTCGACAGCGTGTCCGGCACCGATAACGGAGCGGGCTATCCCCCCTACAATATCGAGAAGACCGATGACGATGCCTACCGGATCACGGTGGCCGTCGCCGGTTTCGCCGAGGAAGAGCTGACCATCGAGGCGAAGGATCATCAGCTTGTCATCTCCGGCCGGAAGGCCGCCGAGGAAGGTGAGCGGACGTTCCTGCACCGTGGCATCGCGACCCGCGCCTTCGAGAAGCGGTTCCAGCTTGCCGACCATGTCCGCGCCGTCGGCGCCGTGGCGGAGAACGGGCTTCTGCATGTCGATCTCGTTCGCGAAGTGCCCGAGGCGCTGAAGCCGCGCCGGATCGCCATCACGAGCGCGAAGTCCGAGGGCGACGTGATCGACGCCTGATCACGTCCACATGGTTTTCACTCGCGCCCCGGAGCCTCGCTCCGGGGCGTTTTCGTCTCCGGTCTCAGCCCGAGAGGAATAGCCCCGTGATCCCCGCCGTCGTCAGCGCGGCGCCGAACGCCTCGCGCCGGGTGATGCGTTCGTCCAGAACGCGCTGCCCGACGATGTGGGAGAAAAACACTTCCACGAGCGCGAGGGTCCGCACCAGCGCGGGTGAGGCGAGCGCGAAGGCCATGAACCAGAAGGCCGACGCGACCGCACCGGTGCAGCCCGCCGGCAGGGCCTTGCGGGGATCGGCGAGGAGCGCGCGCAGGATGCCGGGCTTGCGCCAAGCAAGCCATGCGGACAGGACCGCCGTCTGGAAGGTCAGCGCGATCGCCAGAGTTGTCAGCGCCGCCGCGATGAAGCCCGGATGATCGAGTGCGAGGATCGCCGCCCCGAAACCGACCGCCGACAGCGCGAAGAGTGCGGCGGCGGAAAGGCCCAGCCCGAGCGGTCGCCACCAGGCGCCCTTGCGCGCCGCCTCTCCCGGCCAGGACATCAGCAGCACGCCACCGGTCGCCACGAGGATCGCGACGATCTGGCCGGGCCCCGGAACATCGCCGATCAGTATTGCCACGGCGATGAGAACCAGCACCGGTTCCGTCTTGGTATAGGCGACGGCGACGAGAAACCCGCTCGATCGCATCGCGGCC
>JBMYPI010000036.1:2284-15875 GCA_049600155.1 Rubricella sp. | reverse complement strand
GGATCCGCCTTCGGGTCGCGGGCCCCGTCCGGCTTCAGGCGCTGTCGCGGATCGGCACCGATGGCCAGGGCCCGACCGCTCATTTCGCCGCGCTCGTGCAGACGCTCGCCCGGTATTGCGGGCCGCACATCCTGCTGTTCGATCGCGGCGATGGCTCCTGGTTGCGCATCGAGGCCGATGCGATCTGGTCCTGCGACGCGCGGCCGCCCGACATCCGCGTGCCCGCGACACTGGGCGGAGCGCTCGTCGCGTTCATCGCATGGTCGGTGTTGTCGGCACGGGCGGGCGCCCTCGCGACCCTGGGCGAACGGATAGACAGCCGCGTGCGGGGCGGCGGCGTCGCCCCGGTGCCGGAATCCGGCCCCGACGAGGCCGTCCTGATCGCCCGCGCCGTGAACCGTTTCCTGGAGGCCGAACGCGACCGGCTGGAAGCCCGGGCCGATCTGCTCTCCACCGTCTCGCACGATCTGGGAACGCCCGCCGCGCGCCTGAAGCTGCGCGCGGCCCTCATCGAGGATCCCGAACTGCGCGCCCGCTTCGATCGCGATATCGGGCTGATGACGAGCATGATCGACGGCGTCCTCGCCTTCACCCGCAACGAGCTCGACCCCGAGGAACCGCGGAGGGTTTCGCTTCTCGCGCTCGTTCAGGCCGTGGTGGACGATTTCGCCGATACCGGTGCCCCGGTCACGATGCGGCCCTTCGCCCCCGCCGAGGCCGGTGGCGCCTCTACCGTCTTCGGTCATGGCAGCCGCGTGCGGATCGATGAGCCCATGCGCGTCCTGTGCCTGTGCCGCCCCGCGCAGATCACCCGCGCGCTCACGAACCTCGTCGACAACGCGGTCAAGTACGGCCAGTCGGCCGAGATCAGCCTCACCGCATCCGCCGCCGAGGCCACGATCGCCATCCGCGACAGCGGCATCTCCCGTGGCGAGGAGGAACTCGGTGCCCTGGTCGGCCCGTTCCGCAGAGGCCTGGCGAGCGAGGGAAAGCCCGGCGCGGGGCTTGGCCTCTCCATCGTGGCGAGGATCGTCCAGTCCCATGGCGGGCGGCTCGAATTCGACCGCAGCGGTTCGGGCTGGATCGTGCGGATGACCATCCCGCGAGGCGGTCACGGCTAGAGCGCGTAACGCCGCGCGATTTCGATCGAGCGTTCCGCGATCCTGTCCAGCGCGCCGAACTGGGCGTAGAAATCGATCCCGAAGGTCTCCGCGATTTCCTGCCCCGAGGGGAGCGAGAACTGCCAGCTGTTGCCGCTGGGATTGATCTCCGCCAGCCAGAGCGAGCCATCTGCCGCATCGCGCATGATGTCGATGCCGAGCGACGGAATCGTGGGAAACGCGGCGTGGGTTTGGCGGGCGAGCGCCAGAACGTCTTCCTCGACATCGGTCGAGATCCGGTTTCCCTTGGCCGCGGCGACGATGTTGATTCCCGGCGACCGGCCCGCGACCCGCAGATCCTCGCGCGGTGGCCCATCGCTGATCTCGGTATACCGCATGGCGAGAATCGGCTCCTCGAAGTAGGTGAGCACACGGTAGGCTTCCGCGCGCGGCCCGGTATGAATGTAGCGCTGGGCGATCAGTGGCCCGCGTCGCACCGGATGATCGTCGGGGAAGTCCTCCGGTGGCTTCCAGGCGATGCGCGCTGTCCGGCGCAGCCGGACGCCCTGCCCACGGCTGCCGCGCGAGGGCTTTTCGACGACGTAAGGGCCCCACTCCTCGGGCGAGAGCGACAGGCCCGGGGTGATCTCGACCCACCGGGGCACGGGCAGTCCGGCGTCCTCGAGCCGCCGGTATTGCGCGATCTTGCCCCCTAACCTTTCCTGCATCAGCCGCTTGCCCCGAAGAAGACGCAAGCGCGCGGGCCGTGCGTCCATTTCGATGCTGACCGTCGGTCGGATTGCCCGGAACGGGAGGCTCATGACGGTGGAGACCTGCGCGCTCGTCGGGATCGCATGGGCCCGGATGCGGGGTTCCAGATCGCCGATGCGCGCCGCGATCCGCCTGAAATCCTCGGTCTGGTGTCCCCGTGACGTGAAGAAGAAGATATTGATACGCGAACCCACCAAGCACCTCCGGCAATCTCCGACCCGGAGACTAGACCGATCCGGCGACTCCAACGAGTTCTTTCATGCGTCTGGCGACCCCGGAAGGATTCGAACCCTCGACCTGATGATTAGAAGCACCACATGTTGTGTTTCGCCGGTTTTCGCCGAGCTACGCTGAATGGCCATAAAGCACTGATTTATATAGAGACTTATTGACGTGGCCTTCTCGCAGGCTTCATCGTCTACGCTGTATTTTGTGTCACGCTGCTTCCGCCATGCTTCCAGAAATCGGGGTGTTCGGAGCAGCATAGGAGGACCGATGGAGCGTTTGACGAAGCGACGAGTCGAGGCTTTGGAGCCGGGCACGACGGATTACATCGTGTGGGATGCGGAGCTTCCCGGCTTTGGTGTGCGGGTGCTGCCAAGCGGGCGCAAAGCCTATCTGATCCAATATCGCCGGGATGGCCGAACACGGCGAAAGGTGGTCGGCAAGCACGGCGTTTTCACAGCCGATGAAGCAAGGGCAGAGGCGCGGAAACTGCTGGGCGACGTCGCGCGGGGCGGCGATCCATCTGGCGACCGCAAGAAGCGCTTGAAGGCCCCCGACATGGCGGCGCTTCTTGATCGCTTCATGGAGGAACACGCCGCGCATCACTGTAAGCCGCATACGAGGCGAGCCTACGAGTCGATCATTCGCCTGCGGATCAAGCCGGAGCTTGGCACGATCAAGGTTTGCGATATCGAGCGGGCCGATATCCTGGCCATGCATCACGCGCTCCGGGCGAAGCCGTATCAGGCCAACCGCGCCGTGATGATCGTTTCCAAGGCCCTCAACCTCGCGGAGGATTGGGGTCTTCGCCCGATCGGCTCGAACCCCGCCCGAAGGGTCCGCAAGTTTCGCGAGGTGGAGAAGAAGCGATACCTTTCCGATGCGGAGCAAGCGCGCCTTGGTGAAGCGCTACAGGTTATTCTCGAAGAACGCCCCGATGCGCTTCATGCCGTTTCGGCGATCTTTCTTCTCATGCTGACGGGGTGCCGCCTGAATGAGATCGTGGGATTGCGTTGGGATTGGGTGACCCCGAGCCATCTCGAACTGCCCGACAGCAAGACCGGGCGGCGGAGGATACCGTTGCCGCGCGAAGCCTATGACATTCTCATGGCTCTCCCCCGGAAGGAGGGAAATCCGCACGTCATCATCGGCAACACGCCCACGGGTCATCGCTACGACCTGAAACGGGTCTGGGATCGTGCCCGAGCGCTCGCGAAACTGCCGGACGTGCGCCTTCACGATTTGCGACACACCTACGCATCCGTAGCAGTGATGAATGGCGTTGATCCGTTTGTCCTGAAGGAAATCCTTGGGCACAAGAACCTCACGACAACGCTTCGCTACGCACACCTAGCCGATCACGCGGTGCAGAGTGCGGCGGGTTCGGTAGCGGCGAGGATTGCGGGTGTGATCGGGAGGTGAAGATGGATCGAAGTACGGACGAATACTATCTCAGAACGTCAAGACTGCTTCCCGACCCGCTTGAATTTGTCAGCCTCTTCCAAGCATTTCAGCTCGTCGGCACTGTGCTATTTCGCGAAGATTGGACGAGCATGGAGGCGCTTGCCGAAAGGCCTGCTGCTTCTGAGTTGAGGGTGAGCGAGTTTGAACAGCTTTCCAGTCTTGCGAAGCGACAAGGGGAAGAGTTGGCGGAAATCGAACACGAACGAAGTCTGATCCCCGAGCACCAAAGGACATCCGATATCCAATTGCGATGGGGCGAGGCTCGCGAAGCGCTAAACCAGACCACCGCGAGACTTGCGATATTTCAACAGCAGCAAGAATCCGAGAAGCGAACTGATGATGAATATCTGCGAAAACAGCGCGTGCTTGATCTGCTAAATGAAGGCGTCTGCGGCGGCAGACTATCTTTGGTGACCGTAGCTGACACGGGCTTTGGCTGGCCTCACTCGCTTCTGCATCAGGATGCGCGGATAGATATCCGCTGCTCGACGGTAGCCTACCTTCACGGTGACGAGCGCCGGACGGCGGCTGCCTACTTCGTACGGGTGGAGTTACAGACCTTTCTCGCAGATCATGCCGACGTTGACTACGGGACGTCAGAACAGCGGGCAGCAGCTTATGTCATCCGTCTCGCGAATGAGGATCCGTTTCCTTATCCAAAGCGTGACGATGTTGTCGGCCATCTGACTCGCCATTTTGGCCTTAAAGGAGCGGCGGCACTCCGGATCTGGAGGGCCCACAAGCTTGAAAAATGGAAGGGTGGTCGTCCGGCAAAAAACCGATGATCTTACTCTCCGGTTTTCTCCGGAAGTCTACTAAAGTACTGATATAAAATAATAAGAACCGGAGAGAAAATCTCTTCGGTTTTTTCATTTCGCTTAGTCTGTTTCCGCGCTCAACGCCCTCCTACTCATGATTCACACGACCAACGCACTTGGAGTTTGTGACATGAGATCGAAGCACCCAACCCTCGCAGAGGCGATCGAAGCCGCTAAGGCCGATCCCGACCGCCTCTTGGATGAGAAGGAAGCGGCGGACCTGCTTTGCTACTCGGTCCGCGCACTTCAGAACTGGCGGCATCGCGGCGGTGGTCCGCGATACGTCCGGGTGTCTGCCCGCTCGATCCGGTATCGGCGGCGCGATCTTCTCGCTTGGATCGAGGCGCGCACGGTCGCGCACACGTCGCAACCTCTCAATCATTGAGTTTTGCCCCGGAGGGGCTGGCAGCACCTTCGGGGATTTTGGGGCCGGAAGGCTCTCAAAAGGGCGCGGGATCAAACGCGACCCGCGCCCTTCCTTTGTCTGCCGCAAACCTAAGAAAGGAAAATCGCCATGAGTGCGACACCCGCCCACAAGATCAGGCTTGGACTGATCACCGCGACGATCTGGGACAATGACGGCTTCCACAGCGTCGATCTGCAACGGTCCTATCGCGATGCAAACGGTGAGTGGAAGAACACCACCAGCTTCGCCCAGGCCGATCTGCTCAACGTCGCCAAATGCGCCGAGCGCGCGGAAATCTGGATTGCGAGGAAGACCAATGACCGCGCCTGAACACACGAACAACCGGCCCCAAAACACTAGCTGCCCCGCCGGAGGCACGAGCGTTATCGAACGCCGCGCCAAGAGGGGGGTGATTGTAGCACCCCCCTCTGGAAATACATTTGATGGATCGGACATGTGGGTGGTGCATCGGGGCTTCGACACGCTCACCCTTGCGATAAAGGCGAGTATCGGCCCTGAGCTTCTGTCCTTCCTCGAAGCGGAGAAGGAAGCCGCCGAAGCGGAGCGCGAAACGCGCCTGATCACCTACGGGGGGCAGGATTTCCACCTTCGGCCCTATGGAGGCAATGGCTATAGCTTCATCCTCCAAGCGGGCCGCGATGGGGCCTCGTGGTTCTTCAAGAAGCCGAACAGGAAAGACCCGTGGGGAACCCGCGTCTCCGTGGGGTCTTTCTTCCTCGCGAACCGTGGCCTGGGCGCGGCGAAGGCGCATATCGAGCGGACGCTAGACCGCCTCGGTATCCGCTACCAGCCGGATGACGTGAGTATCGCGCGGGTGGATTTCTGCGTCGATATCCTTGCACCGCACTTCGTGCTCGATCCCGATTGCTTCGTCATGCACAGCGGAACACGGCGGCGGGATTTCCTCGACGGCGAACCTGTCGCGGTGAATGGGAAATCAGGCCGGGTCACGTCCGTGACGGTCGGACGGCCAAGCGCGCGACAGGTCATCGTCTACGACAAACGGGCAGAGGTGATCGGCAGACAAAAGGCGTATTGGTGGGAGATTTGGAATGGAAACCTCGCCGCGAGGGGAGAAAACCTCCGTATCGGTCCGAAATCCTCCTGCGCATCCCTGAGAGGTGACAAGAAGTCCCAGAATGGGGTGAAAAACCCACCCGATAGGGTGTGGCGGATTGAATTTCGGGCCGGAAAGGACGTTCTCCGTGGCCGGTGGAATATCCGCACATGGGCTGACTTATTCGACCGATACGGCGATTTGTGCCGCTCAACGGGTGAACTGATCCGCTATTGCGATCCGCGCGGATCGGACAAGAACCGCTCCCGCTGGCCCAATCACCCGATCTGGGACATCGCCTGTGCCGAGATCAACGACGACCTGCTGGAGATGCGAAGCGGCTGCGATCCGGCGGTGCTGAAGGAGGTCGATCGGATGCAACATATCAGCTTGATCCTGCGAAACATCGTAGGCAATGGCGTCACCCTTGCCGCGCTGGAAGGGCAAGAACCCGATGAACTGCCCGACTGGTTTCTCGCTTTGGGTGAACGGATGCGGGATACGGTGGAAGACGATCCAGAGCGTGCAGCGATGCATCTTGCCAAGGCGAAGGAGCGTTATGTGTTCGTGAGTGCTAAATGCGGAAGATGAAGGCAGGCCTTTCACCGTGGTCATCTCACGGTGAATGGCCGCTTTGGGCGGGAAGCTGAAGTTCGCTGCTCTCTGGACGAAGGGCAGCTGTGCGCAGGAAGCGGGGTTTGCAAAGTTGGGCGTCAGCTTCCGCCTTCCGGATCAGCCCGGCTCGCTGCGGACATTCATGACGTTTGTCGCGAAAGGCCAGTGTCAGACCAATGCTGCTGAGAAACACCAGACTGGATCGTCTCAAAGGATCGACATGACCGCCACATTGCCCCCATGGTGAGTATCAGCTCAGCCCAAGATCGGGGGGGCGGATCACGCCCGGATGATATTGGCGGAAACTCGGTCGAGGGTAGCGAATTACAGGTGCTGTTTACCGTTCTACCGTAGAAAAGGGGTATCAAATTGCGGCCTGACGAATACTGGAAGAACTTCAACCTTGGAACTGAGCTTGATATCGCTGGCCGGTTTCTGTTCAACGGGCTGCAGGCCTTCCACGAGATGGAGCATTTTGCCGCCGAGGAGGACGCCTTTGAGTTCTTGTATTCAGTGGCAGTTGGCGTCGAGCGCCTGTTGAAGATTGCGATCATTTTGACCGAGCACGATACCGCCGCTGATCAGAAATCCTTCGAAAAGAGCCTGATCACTCACACCCACCAAGATCTGGCCCTACGGTTGAGAAAACCACATGGCCTGAAATTTCCTGCAAGAGAAAACGAATTCATCGCGCTATTGGGTCAGTTCTACAAATCTCAGCGCTACGGCCGCTATAGCTTGAACTCGGTTTTCGCGCCTGCTCAGGAGCGCGACGAGCTCGTAAAATTCCTGGAAAAGTACCTCGGCATCAAGATCGATACCAGTGGTTGGCTGACGATCACGCGGAACAAGCGCAAACACCGTAAGTTCATTGGCAAGGTAGTCTCGAAAATCGTGAACCCAGTTCACCAGATTATAGAGGATGAAGCCAGACGGCTCAATATCTATACCTATGAGATCGACTATCAGTCAAAGGCTTCCAAGATTTTTCTGAGTAAGAAATTCGATTTCGAGGACGAGGACATCCTGCAGGCGGAACTTATGGCCTATTTCCTTTCAAGCCAAGCCTGCGGTCCAAACGCCCAGTTAATCCGCGATCTCATCAAGCCGCTGCCGTTTGACCCTGCTCTCGAGGGCGAATATCTGGCAGCTCTACGTTCCGACAGAAACAAGATACCCGTGCTCGACGAGCTTGAATCGCTCTACGAGGATGTCTCGAATTACAAGAAACGCCGTGAACTGCTAGAAGCCTCAGTGTTACATAATTTATCGTATAACAATGACGCCGAAGATGAAGGCATAGAGAGCTTTGACACTGCAAACAGTGAAGATGGGCACAGGAGATAGTCGGCTTGGCACGGCTTTTCGAAGATCACATGGCAGAAAAGAAGAGCTGCTTGGGCGACAAAGCAGGCGCAACCGTCGACCCAATAAAGCCAGCCAATCACCGGCTGCAAATCTAAATTTCTGTCGTTCATCCAGACCGCAGCGAATTTTCGCGTTCCGCGCGGATCGCAGGTGATACCATCCGATGCAGGTGCAGAACGAATGTCCAGAAAGGGCTGTAAGCTGTCGTCTGCCGCTCGTGCCACGAAGGTCGGCTCTGGGCCGATCGCGTCACACAACCCTATTCGCACTGCTTCCGCCATGCTTCCAGTTTTCGAGACTATGGTGTCACTCGCGCAACGCCCGAAAAATAATCTATATAAAACAACAATTTATGGCGACCCCGGAAGGATTCGAACCCTCGACCTGATGATTAGAAGTCACCTGCTCTATCCAGCTGAGCTACGGGGTCGCTGGGGCGGGTTCTAGCGGTGGTTTCGCGTGGCGTCCACTCAGTGGGTCCACGCGCCGCGACGGTTCGTGGCGAAGTTCTCGCCGTAGCCGCGGGGCCGGATGTTCTTCTTGCGCTCCTTGGGCTCGAAGACCTGCGCGGGGATGCCGTGCTGGCGGGCATAGGCGACGGCCGCTTCCTTCGTCTCGAACCGGATGCGGACCTGGCCCGTCATGTCGCCCGATCCCTGCCAGCCCATCAGCGGATCGATGCGCTTGGCCTGTCCCGGCTCGAACTCGAGAACCCAGTCCTGCGCGTTGGCCTTGCCCGAGGACATGGCGGTTTTCGCGGGGCGATAGATACGTGCGAGCATGGCGATCTCCTTCAATGGCGTCTCGATACGCCAGGAAGCGTCGGTGTGACAAGAGAGAGGCTCATAGTTTGGCCGCATTCTTCCATAAGCCGCTGCTCCGACAAGACTGCCGGATATGCAGCAGGGGGCTTCATGAACGTTTCTATTGTGGTCGAATGGGAGAATGCCCTCCTGATCGACCTCGATCGCCCGATCGCGATGCTCGAGGCGTTGGTCGACCAGGCCAATGCTCTCCGCTCGAGCCGGGAGATCGAATTCGAACTGCTCATCATGGCCGATTTCGAAGAGATCGAACCGCATGTCGTCGAGACCGCCCTGCGGGAATCCGGGGCACACGCGCTCTTTCCCGGCGCCATCCGCATCGAGGATGCGCCCGGGCTGCACTACTACGAGCAGAAGAACATCGGAGCCGAGCGTGCCCGGCACGATCTCCTGATCTTCCTCGACAGTGATGTCGTTCCAGAACCGGGCTGGCTGGAAGCGCTTGTGGCTGTCTTCGACGATCCGTCCGTCAATATCTGCGCGGGCAATCCGTATATCGACGATTCCGGCCTTTGGTCGCGCATTTTCGCACTGTTCTGGTTCTTCGAGCCACGAACAGTTCCCTCCGACGCGGGGCTGACACCCGCGCGATCGCTCAACGCGAACAATCTTGCCGTTCGCCGCGCCTTCTTCCTGTCCCATCGCTATGCCCGGGAGGACAGTTATCGCGGGCAGTGCCGCGAGCTGGCGAAGCGGTTGCGCGCCGGGGGAGAAGCGCTCTATCGTCAGCCGCGCGCGCGGGTGGCGCATCCGCCGCCATCGGACCGCCAGCACTTCATTCAGCGGGCTGCCGCCCACGGGCACGGCGCTGTCTACTGGTCGCGCAAGCGGCATGGCGTCTGGGCGGCCAACCCGCTCACCGTGCCGTTCTGGTTCCTTGCCCGCGCCGGTTCGGTCGTACGCAACGTGCTGCGGCGGCGCAGGGCGTCCGGTGCCGGCTGGAGCACGGCGCTTGCGGCTGTCGGTGTCGGTGTCTTCTATTATCTCGTGGCCGCCGGTGCCGCTCTGGTCGCAACGATCAACCGGAAATCCATTCGGCGCCGGGTGAGCATCTGATCCCGCACCGAGCGATGATCGCCGATGAGGGCGACCCCTTCTGCCTGTGCTGTGAAGGCGGTGCCGGCCGGTGGCGCTGGAGCGAGGGTGGGTGGGTGAAGCGCCACCGGCCGGTTTTGCTGCTTGCAGACCCTTTGTGCGCCCGGAAAGGTTAACAGGGAGTAAAGCGCGCCGAGCCCTCTGCTGACAAACCGCTGTCAGGAGCTCAGGTTGACCCATGGGTGCCCCTGCCCATATGCATCTCCATCCCATGCAGGTGAGGCCCATGGACGACGCGATCAGTCTGCCGGAAGTGCGCCGCCCGGATCGAGAGAAGCTCGAAGGCGGGCGCCGTTTCGTGATGAAGACGGAATTCTCCGCCGCGGGCGACCAGCCCACGGCGATCGCGGAGCTTGCCGAAGGCATCGGAGCAGGGGAACAGGACCAGGTCCTCCTCGGCGCGACGGGCACGGGGAAGACCTTCACGATGGCCAAGATCATCGAGGAGACCCAGCGCCCGGCCATCATCCTCGCCCCCAACAAGACGCTCGCGGCCCAGCTCTATGGCGAGTTCAGGGGGTTCTTCCCCGACAACGCGGTGGAGTATTTCGTCAGCTACTACGACTACTACCAGCCGGAGGCGTACGTCCCCCGATCGGACACCTATATCGAGAAGGAATCCCAGATCAACGAGCAGATCGACCAGATGCGCCATTCGGCCACCCGGGCGCTGCTGGAACGGGACGACGTGATCATCGTCGCCTCGGTCTCCTGCATTTATGGTATCGGCTCGGTCGAGACCTACACGGCGATGACCCAGGATCTGGAGGTCGGCAAGCAATACGACCAGCGCAAGCTTCTGGCCGATCTGATCGCCCAGCAGTATCGCCGCAACGATCAGGCCTTCCAGCGGGGCACGTTCCGGGTGCGCGGCGACACGCTCGAGCTCTGGCCCGCCCACCTCGATGACCGCGCGTGGCGGCTTTCCTTCTTCGACGAGGATCTGGAGGGAATCACGGAGTTCGATCCGCTGACGGGTGAGCGGACCGACACGATGGAGAAGGTCCGGGTCTATGCCAATTCCCACTACGTCACGCCGCGTCCGACGCTCCAGCAGGCTACGCAAGGCATCAAGAAGGAGCTCGAGGAACGGCTGAAGCAGCTCGAAGCCGAAGGGCGGCTTCTTGAGGCGCAGCGGCTCGATCAGCGCACCAAGTTCGATCTGGAGATGCTGGAAGCGACGGGCTCCTGCAACGGGATCGAGAATTATTCGCGCTACCTCACGGGCCGCGCGCCGGGGGAGCCGCCGCCGACGCTCTTCGAATACATCCCTGACAACGCCATCGTCTTCGCCGACGAATCCCACGTCACCGTGCCCCAGATCGGCGGCATGTATCGTGGCGACTACCGGCGCAAGTTCACGCTCGCCGAGCACGGGTTCCGCCTGCCCAGCTGCATGGACAACCGCCCGCTCAAGTTCGAGGAATGGGACGCGATGCGGCCCCAGTCCATCTTCGTTTCGGCGACGCCGGGACCGTGGGAACTGGAGCGCACGGGCGGCGTGTTCACCGAGCAGGTGATCCGGCCCACGGGTCTTCTCGATCCGCCGGTGGAAATCAGGCCGGTGGAGATGCAGGTCGACGATCTTCTCGACGAGATCCGGAAAACCGCGGCGAACGGCTATCGCGTGCTTGTCACGGTATTGACCAAGCGGATGGCCGAAGATCTCACCGAATATCTCCACGAACAGGGCGTGCGGGTGCGCTACATGCATTCCGACATCGACACGGTGGAGCGGATCGAGATCCTGCGCGACCTGCGTCTCGGCGCGTTCGACGTGCTCGTCGGCATCAACCTCCTTCGCGAGGGGCTCGATATTCCCGAATGCGGGCTGGTGGCCATTCTCGACGCCGACAAGGAGGGTTTCCTTCGGTCGGAAACCTCGCTCGTCCAGACGATCGGCCGCGCCGCGCGGAACGCGGATGGCAAGGTCATCATGTATGCCGACCGCATCACCGGCTCGATGGAGCGCGCCATCCGCGAGACGAACCGCCGCCGCGAAAAACAGATGGCCTATAACAAGGAACACGGCATCACGCCCGAAACGGTGCGCAAGAACGTGGCCGACATCCTCGATGGCGTGTGGCAGGGCGACACCGACCAGTCGCGGATCACCACCAAGGTCGACAAGGCGGCGGTGGGCGACAACCTCGCCGCTCATCTCGAACACCTCCGCAAGGAGATGATGAAGGCCGCCGAGAACCTCGAATTCGAGGAGGCCGCCCGGCTGCGGGACGAGGTGAAGCGGCTGGAAACCGTGGAACTCACGATCGCCGACGATCCCCTCGCCCGGCAGTCCGCCGTGGAATCGGCCGTGGCCGATGCGCAGAAGGCCGAGGGCCGCTCCAAGGCGGGCCGCCCCGGGCAGAGGGGCGGCGTCAAGCGGCGGCGGAAATCGGGGTAGGGCGGGCCCCATGCAGGGCGGTGGAGGCCCAGGATCAGGTCCGGTGCAGCGCGTCGCAGCGCATGAGGCCTCCCGCCGGGGCGCCGCTGTTCCGGCGCAGGCCGGAACCTCGACCCGTCCCGGCGGAACGACCGGCGCCGGCAGGGGGCTCACGCCTCGTATTTGTCGGTGAACAGGATTTCGAAGGTGACCGGATCATAGTATCGCATCAGCTTGCGTGCGAGTTCGCGTGGCGAAACACGAAGCGCCCTCGCATAGGGCACGATCTGCAGGGGAGGCACGCGGGTCTTGCCGCTCTCGATCTGGCTCACCATCGTGTAGTATTCGAACCCGATTTCCTCGGCGACGGCCCGCTGGGTTTTCTCGACCTTCAGCCGCATTTCCCTCAGCATCCGGCCTGCCTGCCTGCGCAAGCGTTTCATCTCTTCGGCATTGCCCGTGTGGGGATGAGAGAATGCCATACTCCTAACCTCCCGGAATGTAGCGGTATTCCCGGAGATGGATCGATATCCAAGCCAGATGTCGGAGTGAAGGGGTTATCCGCGCCGCCATTGCCGAACCGCCCCAGCGCGATACGTCCCCTCCATGATCCGTTCCGCGTTCGCCCTTCTCCTGCTGACGACACCCGCCTACGCCTGGGAGGTGACGCTCGGCCCGGTCTGCACCCTGAGCCACGAGACGGAGGCGGTCGAAGTCGAACTGACCCACGATCCCGCGCAGCCACTCTATTCGATCACGCTCCGGCGCGATGCGCCGTGGCCGAATGGGCCCGTCTTCGCGATGCGGTTCGCCGATGCCGTGCCGATCTTCATCACCACCGATCGCCATGTCCTGAGCGAGGGTGGTCGCGCGCTGACGGTCACGGATCGCGGTTTCGGCAACGTGCTCGACGGGCTGCAGTTCAACGCGACGGCCTTCGCCCTGATCGACGATCAGACCATCGCGATCCCGCTTGCGGGCGCCGCCCCTGCCGTTGCCGCCTTCCGTGAATGCCGCGCCGCGGCGGTCTGACGGGTTAACCTGCCATTAACCCTAACGGTTCATTCACGCTGGAATGGTCCTGCGTCTTTCGATCCTGTTCGCGCTTCTTGCATCGCCGCTTCCGGCGGGGCCGTGGCCGCGCGCCGAGGGCGAGCGGTTTCTCGCGCTTTCCGTCGCGGTGGCCGGCGAACCCGATCCGTTCTCCACGACCGCGCCCGAAACCTACTCGAGCGCCTATTTCGAGTATGGGGTCGATGGCACCGTCACCACGGGGATCGCCCTGGGGCAGGGCGAGGACGAGGCACAGGCCTTCGGCTTCCTGCGCCATCCGGTCGGATCGACCGGGGGCGACGGTCGGGCGGCGGTCGAACTCGGCCTTGGCTGGCGAGGGGGCGCGGCCCGAACGGAGGAGCCGATCCTCCGCCCCGCGCTTGCCCTCGGG
>JBMYPI010000036.1:0-2274 GCA_049600155.1 Rubricella sp. | reverse complement strand
ATGGCGGGTGGCTGACCCTCGATCTGTCTGCCGCGATCGGCCTCGACTCCGGCGACAGTGACATCAAGGCCGATCTGACAGCCGGGCTGCGCGCCAGCGAGGATCTCATGTTCATGCTTCAGCTGTTCAACGAGGGCCGGACGGGGGAGCCGGTCGAGACGCGCCTCGCGCCCTCGCTCGCCTTCGCCGTTGCCGAAGACACGCATGTGCAACTGGGCGTGACAACCGGCCTGCGCGGCGACCGGCGAACGGGCGTCTCGCTCTCGCTCTGGTCGCGATTCTGACTCTCCTCCAGGCGACCGCGGGGGCCTTGAGATCAAGGCCGAATTGCCGGACTCTACACCCTGCACAGTGGCGGGAGCGTTTGCCGGTGATTTTCAGCGAGTCCGATCTGGAGGAGATCGTCCGTGCGGAGCGGATGCTTAGCGAGGATCGGACGATCCGTCTCGCCTCGACCTCGGCGGCTTTCGCATTGACCGTGATCCTGATCGGACCGCTACTGCCGATCCTGTTCGGGGCGCTCTACCTCGTGACCGAAGTGATCCTCGGCCGCACGCTCGTCCGGCTCGCGGCCGCGCCGACGGGGCGCGACTATCGCCTTGCGATGATCACGACCTTCGTTTCCATGGCGGCTTTCGCCGGGCCGCCGATCTTTGTCTGGATGGACCCGACATTCGTATCGTCGATCACGGCGGTCCTGATGCTGATGGCGGCGCAGATGCACACGGTGCTTGTCCGCGCGGCCCATTTCAGGTTCGGCCTGATGGCGTTCCTTCCCGTCATGATCGCCCATGCGCTGATGGTCCTGATCTACTGGATGGAGGGCCATCCGATCTGGGAATCCTTCTACGCATCGGCGGGCATGATGATCCTCAATATCTATCTGCTGTTCTCGATGCGGCTGAATCACCGGGTTCAGGGCGATCTTGCCCGGGCACGCGCCACGGCGGAGGAAGCGAGCCGGATAAAGAGCAGTTTCCTCGCCGCAGCGAGCCACGAGTTGCGGACGCCGCTCAACGGCATCGTCGGTGCGGCCGAGCTGATCGACACCGAACCGGATCATCCCCAGACACCGCACCGTGTGGGGATCCTCCGCAGTTCCGTCCGCAGTCTGAAGCTGATCGTCGACGACCTTCTGACCCTGACCCGTATCGAAGGCGGGCGCATGGATATCCGGCCCGAACCCGTCAGGGTGGCCGATGAACTGCGCATGACGATCGACCTCTATCGCGCCGAGGCGGAAACGAAGCGCCTCCTGATGGACGTCGATATCGATCCCGCGCTCCCCGATGGGCTTCTGATCGATCCCCAGAGGCTGCGCCAGTGTCTCGGAAACCTCGTTTCGAACGCCGTGAAATACACCGATGCGGGCCGCGTGATGGTGTCGGCGCATTGGTCGGACGGATGGCTTCGGATCGATGTCGAGGATACCGGACCCGGCATCCCGCTCGCCGACAGGGAACGCCTGTTCACACCGTTCACCCGCCTTGGCGATGCGAATCTGCCCGGCAGCGGCCTCGGCCTCGCGATCACGCGTTCGCTGGTTTCCGCGATGGGAGGATTCGTCCAGGTCGACAGCGATCCGGGCATCGGCAGTCGCTTCCGCATCGGAATGCCCGCGCCGGTCACCACGCCGCCGGCGCCTCCCCGGCAGCCCGCGCCATCCCTCTCGCCCGCAGTCTCCCTCACCGGTCGGCGGATTCTCGTCGTCGACGATATCGTGACCAACCGGATCGTCGCCGTCGCGATGCTTCAGCAGGAAGGGTTCGAGACGCTCGAGGCCGGGTCCGGCGCCGAAGCGCTTGAACGGCTTGCCGGGGAAGGCGCCGATCTGGTGCTTCTGGACATGAACATGCCCGGCATGGACGGCGCGGAGACCTTCGCGCGCATCCGCGCCTCGGGCACGCCCTGGGCGGATGTTCCGGTAGTTGCACTGACCGCAGACGCGATGGACGAAGACCGCGAGCGCTATCTCGCGCTCGGCATCGACGGCTACATCGCCAAACCGCTCGATCGTTCGCGCCTGCGGGAAATCCTGGGCCAGACCCTCCAGCCCAGCGCCGCGCAATAGACCGGCCTACCAGCCTTCGGTTCCGAGGCCGCCCTTCACGATACCGGTGAGGTTGGGCGTCACCCAGCCGCCATAGAAACCGCCGGGCTGCGGCGTCACGACCTCGCCGTCGACGGTGCACTCGTCCATCGGCTCAGCGTAAAACGCCACGTGGTCCTTGAGTTCTGAGTAGGCGTCGCGGGGAGCAGCATAGGCCCACGCGG
>JBMYPI010000035.1:3080-16266 GCA_049600155.1 Rubricella sp. | reverse complement strand
GCACGCCGCGCGATCCCGTCTTCATCGCAGAGGAAGAGGCCTTCGTGCGCGACAATCCCCATCGCGATGCGTTGATGACGTTGTTCGAGGCGGGCGGCCTGGAGTTCGGCCGGGTGGACTACACCCTCCGCGAGGGCCGCATCGTCCTGTTCGAGATCAACACCAACCCGACCTTTCCCCGTTTCCGGGGCGGCGATGCCAGCCGCGAGGCGCGGCGCGCGACGATCCTCGCGGGCCTGCGGCGCGGGTTCGAGGGGATCGACAGCGGGCGCGGCGGCCACCACAGGATCGGCTTCGTCCCACCCCGACGGACCGTTCGGGCGATCCAGATGCGCCGGATCGGGTTGCTGGGGCGACTGGTTGCACGGTCGCGGCTGGAATTCCGGCGGCGCCTCGCCCCGGCCCGATGGCGTGGCGATGGCTGAGCGCTGGATATCGCCCGAAACCGCGCCCATACTGCGCCCATGACCACACGGGAACCGCTGATACGATCCTCCAGCCGCCTCGGTGCGCCCGCCGTTCTCTCGGCATTCCTCGCGATCGCCGTCGTCGTGAGCATCGGCGCGCTGCCCCGGCTCGAAGCCTTTTTCGTGGGCGAGGTGCGCGAACGCAGCGATTCGACCCTGCGTCTCGCCGTGGAGGGCCTGAACGGGGCGCTCGGGCGGTTCGAGGCGCTGCCCGGCCTGATCGCGGAGCGGCCGGTGCTGACCGAGCTTCTCGAGAACCCCGAAGATCCCGCGCTCGTCGCGGAAGTGAACGAGATGTTCCGCCAGGACACATTCGTCCTGGGCGCCTCCGACGTCTACATCATGGACATGAGCGGGCTGACCATCGCGGCGAGTTCCTATCTCAAGGAGCTGTCCTTCGTTGGGCGCAATTTCCAGTATCGCCCCTATTTCACCCAGGCGCGCGACGGGGGCCTCGGTCGGTATTTCGCGCTTGGAACCACTTCGGGCGAGCGCGGCTATTTCTATGCCGCGCCCGTCGAGCGCGCGGGCCGTGTGATCGGCGTCGTGGCGGTGAAGTTCACCGTCGATGCCTTCGAGGAGGCCTGGCGCGGCGGCGAGAGCGATATCCTCGTCGTGGACAACAGCGGTGTGATCTTCATGTCGAATCGCCCCGAATGGCACTTCCGGACCCTCGGCCCGCTCGATCCCGAGGCGCGAGCCCGGATCGCGGAAGACCGCCAGTATCCCCTCGATGCGCTCGTTCCGCTCGAGAACACCGTCTCGACGCGCTGGAACGGGATCGACCTGATGACCGTCGCCGGAGAAGGGGCGCCCGCGCTCTACAAGGTGCTCGCGATCCCCCGGGCGGGATGGCGCGTCGCGATCCTGACCCCGATCGCGCCGGCCATCACGCAGGCGCGCGTCGCGCTGGCGGTGATCGTGCTCACGATCCTCATGCTGGGCCTTCTCGCGGCGGTTTTCGTGCAGCGCCGGTTGCGGCTTCTCGAACAGCTCGAGGCGCAACGCACGCAACAGGACCTCCTCGAACGCCGGGTCGCCGAACGCACCGCCGATCTCAACGAGGCGAACCGCAAGCTGGTGCTGGAAGTGCAGGAGCGCCGCGCGACCGAGGATCGTCTGCGCGCGACCCAGAAGGAACTCGTGCAGGCCGGCAAGCTCGCCGCGCTCGGGCAGATGTCGGCGGCGCTGAGCCACGAATTCAACCAGCCGCTCGCTGCCGTGAAGGCCTTTTCCGACAACGCGACCGCCTTCCTCGAGCGCGGCCGCCTTCCCGAGGCGCAAGCCAACATCGCCCGTATTTCCGGCATGGCGGACAGGATGGCGACGATCTCGCGCCACCTGCGCAATTTCGCGCGCCGCCCGCAGGAACAGATCGGCCCCGTTCTCCTGCAGGGCGCGCTCGCGGATGCGCTTTCGCTCATGGAGGCGCAGCTCCAGCGTGTCGGCGCGAAGGTTACCGTTTCGGGGGCCGCGGGGGAGATCTGGGTCATGGGCGGGCGTGTGCGGTTGCAGCAGGTGATCGTGAACCTGGTTTCCAACGCGCTCGATGCGATGGCCGGCCAGCCCGATCCGCCCCGCATCGCGATCGCGATCGCCGCGGGGGAGGATACGGTCGAGCTCCGCGTGCGCGACCACGGCCCCGGGCTGCCCGAGGAGGTTCTCGCAAAGGCCTTCGATCCCTTCTTCACGACCAAGCAGCCGGGCAAGGGGCTCGGCCTCGGCCTGTCGATCTCCTACAACATCGTGCGGGATTTCGGCGGACGCCTCACGGCCGGCAACGCCGAGGGCGGCGGCGCGCTCTTCACGCTGCGTCTGCGCCGCTCCGAAGACGGGGGCGACACCGCCGGGGCCGAGCCGGAGGCAGCCGCCCCCGCCGTCGGAGCGCCATGACTCGCGCGGCCCCCATCCTGTTCGTCGATGACGAGGAAGACCTCCGGCTCGCCGCCGAACAGACCTTCCAGCTCGCCGACATGGAGGTGACGACGCTTCCCGATGCCGCCGCCGCCCGTGCGCTCATCACCCACGGGTTTCCCGGCGTGCTCGTCACCGATATCCGCATGGCAGGGATGGACGGGATCGCGCTGATGCGCGAGGCGCTCGCGGTGGATGCCGATTTCCCGGTGATCCTCGTCACCGGGCATGGCGATGTCGACCTCGCCGTGCGATCGATGCGGGAAGGCGCCTACGACTTCATCGAGAAGCCCTACGCGCCCGAGCGCCTTGTCGAGACCGTTCGCCGCGCGCTGGAAAAGCGTCGCCTGACCCTGGAGAACCGCGCGCTGCGCGCCCGGGTGGACGATGCGGGAGAGGCGCTCGACGCCCTTCAGGGCCGCAGCCCGGTCATGGCCGATCTGCGCACGCGCATTCGCGCGATCGGCGCGGTCGAAACCGATGTCCTGCTCGTCGGCGATACCGGCACGGGCAAGGAACTGGCCGCACGCGCGATCCATGCGCTGGGCGACCGCGCAAGCCGGCCCTTCGTCCATGTCAACTGCGCCGCCTTGCCCGCAGACCTGATCGAGAGCGAGCTGTTCGGCCACGAGGCCGGCGCCTTTCCCAATGCCGTGCGCACCCGCTACGGAAAGTTCGAGCACGCCCGCGGCGGAACGGTCTTCCTCGACGAGATCGACAGTCTGCCCATGCAGCTCCAGGCCAAGCTTCTGCATGTGCTGGAAGCAAGGACGGTGACCCGGCTGGGTTCCAACGATCCCATCCCGCTCGATATCCGCGTGCTGGCCGCCAGCAAGATCGATCTGGAAGCGGCCGCTCGGGAAGGGCGTTTCCGGCCCGATCTCCTCTACCGGCTGAATGTCGTGACGCTTGCGATGCCGCCGCTGTCGGCGCGGCGGGAGGATATCGGTCCGCTCTTCACCCGGTTCGTCGGCGAGTTCGCGCGCCGCGCGGGGCGCTCCGAACCGGCGGTTCCCGGCGCGGTTCTCATGGCCGTGGGCGCGCGGGAGTGGCCCGGCAACGTGCGGGAGTTGCGCAATGCGGCGGAACGCTACGCCCTCGGGCTCGACCCCGAACTCGCGCGGCTGGGCACCGACGCCGATCCCGGCCCGACGCTCGCCCAACGCATGGCGGCGCACGAGAAGGCGCTGATTTCCGCGACCCTCGCCGCGCATGGCGGAAGCCTCAAGGCGACCTACGAATCCCTCGGTCTCTCCCGCAAGGCGCTCTACGAGAAGATGCAGAAACACGGCCTCGATCGGACGGATTTCCGCGCGGAGGCCTGAACCGCGCGGCGTTTGTGCACGGATCGACCCGCTGAAACGGCCCGCATGGGGCGATCCCGACACGATCGGGCTCTGCGCTCGCGAGCGCGATGGTATGAAAGGGGTTGCGCCTGTTGCATGGCGCCATGTCCTGCGCGCAAACCCGACACGCAGCGCGGTTCGCACAGACCCGCGCAGGCGCGCGTGGCGCGCCGTTCCGGAAACCAGGGAGGAAACGGAATGAAGAAGACGGTTTGTGGATTTTTGGCGGTAGCGGTTGCGGCGGTTGCGGCTGGTTCGGTCCAGGCGGGCGGTCATCTGGATCGCGAGGGCTGGCCTGAGTCGTTCACGGTGGGCACGGCATCGCAGGGCGGGACGTATTTCGCTTATGGGTCGGGCTGGGCGAACCTGGTGGCCGAGGAGCTGGGCATTTCCGGCGGTGGCGAGGTCACCGGCGGACCGATGCAGAACATGGCGCTGGTGCACACGGGCCAGGCGGCCTTCGGGATGACGACGATGGGCCCCGCGCGGGAATCGATCGACGGCAACAACCCGATCGCGCCCGGCCTGCAGATGACCAATGCCTGCGCGATGTTCCCGATGTACCAGACGCCGTTCTCGGTGACGGCGCTGTCGTCCTCGGGGATCACCTCGATCTCCGAGATCCCGGCGGGCGCGCGCATCGGCTTCGGCCCGGCGGGCTCGACCTCCGACACCTACTTCCCGCGGATGATGGAAGAGCTGGGCGTGGAGTTCGAGCGGCGCAACGGCGGCTGGGCCGATCTCGGCGGCCAGCTGCAGGACGGGCTTCTGGACGTGATCGCCTTCGCGGCGGGCGTTCCGGTCCCGGCGGTGAGCCAGCTCGAGGTGCAGACCGACGTGAACATCATCGAGTTCACCGAGGAGGAGCAGGCGCAGATCATGGCGGCCTTCCCCGTGGCGCCCTTCGAGATCGCGGCGGACACCTACACCACGCTGGAGGCGCCCGCGCGTTCGGTGTCGATGTGGAACTTCGCCATCGCCAATTGCGACCTGCCCGAGAGCTTCGTCTACGCCGCCGTCGACGTGGTGATGTCGGACAACGAGCGGATGGTGAACATCCACCGCGCGGCCCGCTCCACCACGGTGGACAACTGGGACAAGAACACCTTCATGCCCTGGCACCCCGGCGCGGCGCGCTGGTTCAACGAAAACGGCGCCTCCATCGCCGATGACCTGATCCACGGCATGTAAGCCACACCACGACCAAACCCCCCGGGCGGAAACCCATCCCCCGCCCGGGGAACCACGGCATGGATCGTTCTGGACCATCCGGTAAAAAATCTTCTCCGACCCCCTTGCATCCGTCGCGCCCATCGGGCGTGATCCTTAAGATATTTTGCGGCTGCGAATGAGGGTCCGATGGCCGAAGGCGGCTTTCTAACCACCCATGTGCTCGATACCGCCCGGGGATGCCCGGCGGAGGGTGTGCGCATCGCGCTCTATCGCGTCACCGGCGACGGACGCATCGCGATCGCCGAGACCGTCACCAATGCCGACGGCCGAACCGACGGCCCGATCCTGCCGGCCGCATCTTTCCGGACGGGCACATACGAGCTTGTCTTCTTCGCCGGCGACTACCTTCGGGCCAACGGCCTCGGCTCGGACGAGCCGCTGTTCCTGGACGAGATCCCGATCCGGTTCGGTATGTCTCGGAACGCCCATTACCATGTGCCGCTCCTTCTCTCGCCCTATGGCTATTCGACCTATCGGGGCAGCTGATGGCAGTTTCCTTCCTCCTCAATGGTGAACGGGTCTCGGTCGATGGCGTCGCTCCGACTATGACGCTTCTCGACTGGCTGCGCGAACGCCGCCGCCTGACCGGCACCAAGGAAGGCTGCAACGAGGGCGATTGCGGCGCCTGCACCGTCTCGGTTACATCTCTCGAGAACGGCGCGGCGCGGACGGTCGCGCTCAACGCCTGTATCCTTTTCCTGCCGCAGCTGGCCGGGAAGGCCATCCGCACGGTGGAGGGCATCGGCGGGCCGGATGGCGTGCTCCACCCCGTCCAGTCGGCGATGGTCGAACACCACGGTTCCCAATGCGGGTTCTGCACGCCGGGAATCGTTATGAGCCTCTATGTCGCCCATCGCAACGGGCGGCGGGATTTCGATGACGTCCTTGCCGGAAATCTGTGCCGCTGCACCGGCTACGCCCCGATCCTGCGGGCCGCCGAAGCGGCGGCGGATATGCCACAGCCCGATTGGATCGCGGCCGAGGTCGAGGCGCTCGAGGCGCTTGCGGTAGAGGAGATGTCCCTCCCCGGCTGCTACCTGCCGACGGGCACCGGCACGCTCGCCGAACTCTACGCTGCACACCCGGAGGCGACGATCGTCGCGGGCGCGACGGATGTCGGCCTATGGGTCACCAAGCAGTTCCGCGCGGTCGAACCGATGATCTTCCTCCACCGGATCGAGGGCCTGCGCCGGATCACCGACGAAGCAGGCGGGCTGCGCATCGGCGCGGCCGTGACGCTGGAGGCGCTCCTTCCCGCCATCGCCCCGCGCCATCCCGATTTCGCGGAGCTGATCCGCCGGTACGGGTCCGTTCAGGTGCGCTCGGCGGCGACGATCGGCGGCAATGTCGCGAACGGGTCCCCGATCGGCGACGGCTCGCCCGCGCTGATCGCGCTCGGTGCGACCGTCAGGCTCCGGCGCGGCGGTGCGACGCGGGAGATGCCGATAGAGGATTTCTTTCTCGACTACGGTCGCCAGGACCGCGCACCGGGTGAGTTCGTCGAAAGCCTCTTCATCCCGGCGCAGGAAGACCGGCTTCGCTGCTACAAGATCTCCAAACGGTTCGATCAGGATATCTCCGCGCTATGCGGCTGTTTCGCCATTCACCGCGACGATGGCGGAACGATCACGGGGGCCCGCATCGCCTTCGGCGGCATGGCCGGAACCCCGAAACGTGCGGCCCATGTGGAAGCGGCGCTTACCGGGCAGCCTTTCACGGCTGACACCATCGCCGCCGCCATGGCCCGGGTGGGGCAG
Source organism: Rubricella sp. (assembly GCA_049600155.1). Taxonomy (GTDB): domain Bacteria; phylum Pseudomonadota; class Alphaproteobacteria; order Rhodobacterales; family Rhodobacteraceae; genus Rubricella. Next base: position 9,549 of record JBMYPI010000035.1, on the reverse strand, counting down.
GATTTCGAACCGCTGTCGGACATGCGGGCGAGTGCGTCCTACCGCCTGCGCGTCGCCCAGAACCTCCTGATGCGCTACTTCGCCGAGGAACAGGGCGCGCCGGCCCGTGTCGTGGGGCCCGCGGCATGACCGTACACGCCCCGAAACCGCATGACAGCGGGCGGCTGCATGTCTCCGGCCAGGCGACCTATGTGGACGATATCCCCACGCCGGAGGGCACGCTGCACCTCGCCTTCGGCCTTTCGACCATCGCGAGGGGCCGCATTGCAGCGATGGACCTCTCCGCCGTGCACGCCGCCGATGGTGTGGTGGATGTGCTGACGCGGGAGGACATCCCCGGCCACAACGATATTTCCCCAAATCCCGCCTGGCACGAACCGCTCTTTCCCGAGGGTGACGCAACCGATCCGCGCCCCGCGATCCACTACCACGGCCAGCCCCTTTTCGCAGTGATCGCGACAAGCCACCTCGCCGCGCGGAAGGCCGCGCGCCTCGCCAGGGTCGAATACGAGGAGCACACGCCCGTCCTCACCCTCGACGATGCGATCGCGGCGATGCACCGGATCGAGGAACCCCGCATCTGGGGGCGCGGAGACGTCGAGGCAGCGCTCACCGCCGCGCCCCGGGTCATCGAGGGACAGTTCGATATCGGCGGGCAGGAGCATTTCTATCTCGAAGGGCAGGCGGCGCTTGTGCTTCCGGGCGAGGGCGGGGACGTGATCGTCCATTCCTCAACCCAGCACCCCACCGAGATCCAGCACAAGGTGGCGGAGGTGCTCGCCCTGCCGTTCAACGCCGTGCAGACCGTGACGCGGCGGATGGGCGGCGGCTTCGGCGGCAAGGAGAGCCAGGGCAATGCGCTCGCCATGGCCTGCGCGCTTGGCGTGGCGCGGACGGGGCGCCCCTGCAAGATGCGCTATGACCGGGACGATGACATGGCGATCACCGGCAAGCGGCACGAATTGCGCGTGCGTTACCGCGCCGGGATCGACGATGAGGGGCGCCTGCTGGCCGTCGATTTCCAGCACTGGATGCGCTGCGGCTGGTCCGCCGATCTCAGCCTTCCCGTGGCGGATCGCGCCATGCTGCACGCGGACAACGCCTATTTCATCCCCGCCATGCGGGTCCATTCGGAGCGGCTTCTGACCAACACCTGTTCCAACACGGCCTTCAGGGGTTTCGGCGGCCCGCAGGGCATGGTCGGGATCGAGCGGGTGATGGAACACGCCGCCCGCGCCGTCGGCCGCGATCCGGCGGAGGTCCGGCGGCTGAACTACTACCGCAACGGCGAGACGACCCATTACGGCCAGACCATCGAGGACATGATCCTGCCGGAGATGACCGAGCGGCTCCTGGCCGAGGCGCGCTACGCGGACCGCCGGGCGGAGATCGAGGCGTGGAATGCGAAAAGCCCGATCCTCAAGCGCGGCATCGGCTTCACGCCCGTCAAGTTCGGGATCAGCTTCACGCTGACCCATCTCAATCAGGCCGGTGCGCTCGTCCACGTCTACACGGACGGCTCCATCCACATGAACCACGGCGGAACGGAGATGGGCCAGGGCCTGTTCGTGAAGGTCGCCGCCGTCGCGGCGGAGGCGTTCGGCCAGCCACTCGACGCCGTGAAGATCACCGCGACCGATACCGCCAAGGTGCCCAACACCTCGGCGACGGCAGCCTCGTCGGGATCGGACCTGAACGGAATGGCGGTAAAGGCCGCCTGCGACGAGATCAGGGGGCGGCTCGTGGCCTTCGCGGCGGAGAGCTACCAATGCCGGCCCGATCAGGTGATGTTCAGGGACGGCAACGTGGAGATCGCGGGCGAAACCGTGCCGTTCCGCGAACTCGTCCAGCAGGCCTACATGGCGCGGGTCAGTCTTTCGGCCACGGGTTTCTACGCCACGCCGAAACTGGAATGGGACCGGGTGCGCGGCGCCGGGCGGCCCTTCTTCTACTTCGCCTATGGCGCGGCGGTGTCAGAGGTGATGCTCGACACGCTGACGGGCGAGAACCGCATCCTGCGCACCGACATCCTGCACGATTGCGGCAAGTCCCTGAACCCCGCCATCGATATCGGCCAGATCGAGGGCGGTTTCGTGCAGGGTGCGGGCTGGCTGACGATGGAAGAGCTCGTGTGGCGCGAGGGCGGCGCGCTCTGGACCCACGCCCCCTCCACCTACAAGATCCCCTGCGCGTCGGACCGACCCGCCGAGTTCAACGTCACGCTCTGGGACGGCGCGAACCGGGAAGAGACGATCTATCGCTCCAAGGCCGTGGGCGAGCCCCCTTTCATGCTGCCGATCTCGGTCGTCTCGGCGCTCCAGCACGCGGTTGACCAGGCCGGGGGCGATCCGCTTTTCGATCTGCCGGCAACGCCCGAGCGGCTCCTCAACGCCATCGAGCGTGGGCACGGGAGGGGATGGTGAGCTTCGATCTCGACACCCTGCGCACCGCGATTGCCCGTCATGGGCCGCTGGTGCGGATCGTCATCACCGAGCACAACGGCTCCACCCCGCGCGAGACCGGAACGGCGATGCTCGTCTGGGCCAATGGGCAGGACGGCACCATCGGTGGCGGAGAACTCGAATGGCGCGTCGTCGCAACGGCGCGGGCACGGCTCGCTGCCGGCGCATCGCGGTGGAGCGAAACCTACCCCCTCGGCCCGGCGCTCGGCCAATGCTGCGGCGGGTCGGTCGGCGTCATGGGCGAACGCTGGGACTTGCAGGCGATTGATGCCGTGCTGGATCGTGCGGCGACAAGCACCGAAGACCAAACCGCCCGGGACGGGTTCCCCGATCTCGATGGGCAAGGCGCGGCGGGAGGGTCCGGCCTGCGCCGGAACAGCAAAGGCCAAGGTCAGCCGACTGAAAGCCCCGCTGCTCCGGACCTGATCCGGAGCCTCGATGGGCAAGGCCCGGCGGTCGGTTCCGGCATTCGCGGGGACGGCTACGGGGTCCGCCCCGCCTTCATCGCGAGGCGGATGGCGGGCGGCCCCACGGTTACCGATCCGTCCGCCCTCCCCTTCCTGCCGCGCAAGGCGGCCCAGTCGATCCGTGACGGGCGCAGCGATGCCGCGATCCTCGTGGACGGATGGTTCATCGAGCCCCTGACGCCAAGCCTGACCCCCTTGTGGATCTACGGCGCCGGACACGTCGGGCGCGCCATCGCCGGCGTCATGGGAGGGCTGCCGTTCGATACCACTCTCGTCGACACCGCGCCAGGCCGCTTCCCCGCCACGATGCTTCCCGGCGTGACGCCGCTTCTTGCGGTCAATCCGGCCGATGCGGTCTCACGCGCACCGCTCGATGCGATCCACATCGTTCTGACCTATTCCCATGCCTATGATCTGGAGGTCTGCCACCGGGTGCTTGCCCGCCCCTTCCGGCATCTCGGGCTGATCGGATCGGCTACGAAGGCCGCGCGCTTCCGCAAGCGGCTCGCGGAACTCGGCCATGCGCCCGCCACCATCGCGCGGTTGTCCTGTCCCATCGGGGACCGTAGTCTCGGCAAGTCGCCGCAGGCCATCGCCATCGGCGTCGCCGCCGAGCTGATCCGGCTCACCCGTTCGCAGACCGAGACCTTGCCCGGAACCGCAGTGCATGAGTGAGCTCCTTCTGGATGTGCGCGGCGTGCGCAAGGAATACCCCGGGGTCATCGCCAATGACGATGTCAGCTTCGACATCCGCGAGGGGGAGGTGCACGCGCTTCTGGGTGAGAACGGCGCGGGCAAGTCGACACTCGTGAAGATGATCTACGGGCTGGTGAAGCCCGACGCAGGGGAAATGACCCTGCGCGGCCTCCCCTACGCGCCGGGCAAGCCCGGTGAGGCGCGGGCGGCCGGCGTCTCGATGGTATTCCAGCACTTTTCCCTGTTCGAGGCGCTGAGCGTGGCCGAGAATATCGCACTCGGCCTCGATGACGCGGAAAGCCCGCGCACGCTCGCCCCCCGCATCCGGGAGGTGAGCCGGGAATACGGGCTGCCGCTCGATCCCGATCGGCTCGTCGGCGATCTCTCCGTCGGCGAACGGCAGAGAGTCGAGATCGTGCGCTGCCTGTTGCAGGAACCGCGCCTGCTGATCATGGACGAGCCGACATCCGTCCTCACCCCGCAGGAGGTGGGGCTTCTCTTCGCCACGCTGCGCAAGCTCGCGGGCGAGGGCGTCGCGATCCTCTACATTTCTCACAAGCTGGAGGAAATCCGGACACTCTGCGACCGGGCGACGATCCTTCGCGGCGGGCGCGTGGTTGCGACCTGCGATCCGCGCCAGGAAACGGCGCGGAGCCTTGCGGAGATGATGATCGGTGAGACCCTGCGCAGCCCCCGTGCGCGCAGCGTTGAGCCGGGGCCGGAGGTTCTCGAACTGCGGGAATTGAGCCTCTCCTCCGCCTCGCCCTTCGGAACCTCCCTGCGCAATGTCTCGCTGCGCCTCTTCGAGGGGGAGGTTCTGGGCATCGCGGGTGTCGCGGGGAACGGGCAGGAGGAGCTCCTCGCCGCGCTGTCGGGGGAGGCTGTCGTGCAGCCGGAGATGATCGCACTTCAGGGTCAGCCCATCGGCCAGCTCGGCCCCAATCGCCGCAGGGCGCTCGGCCTTCTGGCCGCGCCGGAGGAACGCCTCGGCCACGCCGCCGCGCCGGACATGAGCCTCACGGAGAACACGATGCTCACCGGCCGCGTCCGCCAGCGGCTGAGCAACTCGGGCTGGCTGAAATGGACGGCGACGCGCGGCTTCTCCCAGGCCGTGATCAAGGCGTTCGACGTGCGCACGCCCGGCACCGAAACGGCCGCCAAGGCGCTTTCGGGCGGCAACCTGCAGAAGTTCGTCATCGGGCGGGAGGTCTTGCAGGAGCCGAAGGTCCTCGTCGTCAACCAACCGACATGGGGCGTCGACGCCTCCGCCGCCGCGGCGATCCGCGATGCGCTGCGCGGGCTGGCGGAGAAGGGCGCGGGCGTGATCGTCATCAGCCAGGATCTCGACGAACTGATGGAGATGTCCGACAGGCTCGCGGTGCTCGCCTCCGGGCGCCTTTCGACACCGGAACCCACGGCGGAGATGAGCGTGGAGATCATCGGCCAGCGCATGGGCGGCATTCACGGGGAGGTCGCCGATGTTCCGGCTTGAACCACGGCCGCAGGCTTCCACCACGCTGATGCTGGTGACGCCGCTTCTGGCGATCGCCGCGACGATGCTGGGGGGCATCGTCCTTTTCGCCGCGCTGGGGAAGGATCCGATCGCGGCGATCCGGATCATCTTCGTCGATCCGTTCTTCGATCCCTTCTCCCGCTCCGAACTGCCGGTGAAGGCCGCGCCGCTGATCCTGATCGCCATCGGCCTATCGCTGGGCTTCCGGGCCAATATCTGGAACATCGGGGCGGAAGGGCAGTTCATCATCGGCGGAATCGCGGGCAGCGCCGTCGGTCTCGCCTTCTACGGGGTGGCGGGGATCTGGCTCCTGCCGCTGATGGCGCTTGCAGGCATGCTCGCAGGCTTCGCCTATGCGATGGTGCCCGCGATCCTCAAGGTGCGCTTCAACGCCAACGAGATCCTCGTCTCGCTGATGCTCGTCTATGTCGCGGACCAGTTCCTGCGCGCGATGGTGCAGGGCCCGCTGCGCAATCCGCAGGGCTTCAACTTTCCCGAAAGCCGCCTGTTCCACGACAGCGCCGTCCTGCCGGTTCTTTTCGAGGGGACGCGGGTGCATGTGGGCGTGCTCGTCGCGCTCGTGGCGGTGATCGGCGCCTGGTTCCTGCTGGAGCGGCACGTCACGGGCTACAACATCAAGCTTCTGGGTTCCGCGCCCCGCGCGGCGGGGTTCTCGGGCGTGCGGCAGAAGCGGCTCGTGATCTTCTGTCTCGGCACTTCGGGCGCGCTTGCGGGCCTTGCCGGAATGATCGAGGCGGCGGGACCGCTGCAGCAACTCACGCCGACGCTGCCGCAGAATTACGGGTTCACCGCGATCATCGTCGCCTTCCTCGGCCGCCTGAACCCGTGGGGTATCCTGCTAGCCGGGTTCGTCATGGCGCTGACCTATATCGGCGGCGAGACCGCCCAGTTCCGCCTGCAATTGCCCGCCGCCGCGATCTCCACCTTCCAGGGGATGCTCCTGTTCTTCCTCCTCGCCTTCGACCTGTTCGTCCGCTACCGGGTGCGCCGCGTCGTGAAAGGGGCCGCTTGATGGATTTCTCCTCCCTCGATCCCATCGCGCTGATCGTGTCGCTGATCGTGGCGGCGACGCCGCTCGTCCTCGCCGCGACGGGCGAGCTCGTCGTGGAGAAGTCGGGGGTGCTGAACCTCGGCGTGGAGGGGATGATGATCCTCGGCGCGATCGCGGGTTTCGCGACAACGGTCGCGACGGGCACGCCCGTCCTGGGGTTCCTCCTGTCGATGGTCGCCGGCGCGAGCGGGCCGAGATCGATGCCCTGGCTCTGATAATAGGTGCAGAGCTTTTCCATCGCGCCGTGGATGAAGATGGT
>JBMYPI010000035.1:0-3070 GCA_049600155.1 Rubricella sp. | reverse complement strand
TGGCCGCGCTCCTGTTCGGCGTCATGACGCAACTCTTCCTGTCGAACCAGGTCGCCACGGGGCTTGCGCTGACGCTTTTCGGCCTCGGCCTCTCGGCGCTTCTGGGCCAGGGCTATACCGGCATCCGGCCCGAGCAGACGCCGCGGCTCGACATTCCCGGCCTGTCGGACCTGCCGGTGATCGGGCCGCTCGTCTTCAGCTATGACTGGGTGGTGTATTTCGCGCTGGTCATGGTCGCCATCGTGTGGTGGTTCCTCAACCGCACGCGCGGTGGCCTTGTCCTGCGGGCCGTGGGGGAAAGCCACGACGCGGCCCATGCGCTCGGCTATCCGGTCGTGCTCATCCGCCTCGGCGCGATCGCCTTCGGCGGCGCGATGGCGGGGATCGGCGGCGCCTATCTCAGCCTCGTGCGCGTGCCGCAATGGAGCGAGGGGATGACCGCCGGGATCGGCTGGATCGCGCTCGCCATCGTCGTCTTCGCGAGCTGGAAGCCGTTTCGCGTCATTCTCGGCGCGTGGCTCTTCGGCGGGGTGACGATCCTGCAACTGAATTTCCAGGCGCTCGGGATCGACATCCCCTCCGCCTATTTGACGATGACACCCTACCTGATGACGATTATCGTCCTCGTCATCATGTCTTCCGACCGCAGGCGCGCGGCGCTCAACGCCCCCGCCAGCCTGGGGCGGACCTTCCACGCCTCCGGCTGAGAGAGGTGCGAGACAAACCCTTGGGGAACCCCCGAAACAGACCACCAACACGAGGAGTATCACGAATGCGCAGTCTCAAATCCCTCGCCCTGGCGGCGGCTGTCGGCCTGATCGCCGGCGGCGCCGTGGCGCAGGACGATCCCGTCCGCGTCGGCTTCATCTATGTCGGCCCCGTGGGCGACTACGGCTGGTCCTACCAGCACGACCAGGGCCGCCTTGCCGTCGAGGAGCATTTCGGCGACGCGGTGGAGACGACTTTCATCGAGAGCGTGCCCGAAGGCGACAGCGAGCGCGTCATCCGCCAGCTCGCGCAGGACGGGCATGACCTGATCTTCACCACCTCTTTCGGCTACATGACGCCGACGATGCGCGTGGCCCAGCAGTTCCCGGACGTCTATTTCGAGCACGCCACGGGCTACCAGCGCGCAGACAACGTCTCCACCTATTCCGGCCGCTTCTACGAGGGCCGCACGGTGCAGGGCATCATCGCCGGGCACATGACGGAATCGAACGTGATCGGCTATATCGCCTCCTTCCCGATCCCCGAGGTCATCCGCGGCATCAACGCGGCCTTCCTCGCGGCTCGTGAAGTGAACCCCGAGGTGGAGTTCCGCATCGTCTGGGTGAACACCTGGTTCGACCCCGCCCGTGAGGCCGACGCCGCGAATGCGCTCATCGAGCAGGGCGCCGACGTGATCCTCCAGCACACCGATTCCACCGCGCCGCTCACCATCGCGGAAGAGCGCGGCGTCTACGGCTTCGGCCAGGCGTCGGACATGCTGGAATTCGGCCCCAACGCGCGCCTTTCCTCGATCATCGACGACTGGGCGCCCTACTATATCGACCGCGTCCAGGCCGTGATCGACGGCACCTGGGAAAGCGTGGACACCTGGCACGGCATCGACGAGGGCATGACCTCCATCGGTTCGTTCAACCCGGTGATCCCGCCAGAGGTCCGCAAGGAAGCGATGGACGCCGCGATCCAGATCGCAGCGGGCAACCGCCACCCCTTCACCGGCCCCATCAACCGACAGGACGGCACCGTCTGGCTGGCCGAGGGCGAAACGGCCGATGACGGCACGCTCCTGGGCATGGACTTCTATGTCGAAGGGATCGAGGGCTCGATTCCGAACTGATCGCTGACGCGATCCAACGGAGAAGGCCCGCACGCGTGCGGGCCTTCACTTTTTTCATTCCTGCCTCCGGCGGGGATACTTGCGGAAGACATGAGACCATGGCGTTGCGGATGAAACACCCCCGGCTCGCGGTGCGGGCGCTGATCGTGGAGGAGGATCGGCTGTTGCTGGTCAACGCCTATCCCGACCGAAAATCCGATCTGTGGTGCGCACCCGGCGGCGGGGTGGAGGCCCATGCATCCCTTCCGGAGAACCTCATGAGGGAGGTTTTCGAGGAGACGGGTCTCACGATCTCCGTCGGCGGTCTTGCCGGGGTGAACGAATTTCACGCACCGGACGGCAGTTTCCACCAGATCGACCTCTATTTCCGCGCATCCGTCGCGCGGGGGGTGATCGACGAGACGTGGCGGGATCCCGAAGGCGTCGTGAATCGCTGGCGTTGGACCGACCGTGCGGCGCTGGCCACGCTCAGGCACAAGCCCGACAGTCTCGCCTCCATGGCCTTCGGCGATGGATCGGCGCTCTACGATCCGCTGGAGCCGATCGTCGTCTGAACCGCGGGGGCACGCTCCCGGATCAGCAGCAGAAGGCAGATCGCCGTCAACACGCCTGCCGCAAGGAAGGGGGCGCCGGGCAGATACATGGCGGCGCCCTCCCGGCTGAAGGCGAAGAACAGGTTCGTCATCAGGAGCGGTGAGAGGATCGCCGAAATGCCCTGGAGGCTCGCCAGAACGCCCTGCAGCGCCCCCTGCCGATCATCCGGCGTCGCGTTGGCCATGCTCCCGTTGAGCGCCGGGCCGACGACCACGCCGAGCGCCATGAGCGGCATGAGCGCGAAGACCTGCCACCCCGCGAAGAGGAAGGCCACGAGCGAGAAAACCACGAGGTCGATCGCCAGACCGAAGATCGCCGTGTTCCGATCCCCGATCCGCGCGAGGATCAGGCGCATCAGGCCGCCTTGCACGATCGCCATGCAGATACCGAAAGCCGCAAGCGAGAGGCCGACCGTCTCCGGCCCCCAGCCGAAGCTTTCGATCGTGAAGAACGCCCAGATCGCGGGGTAGATGTTATGCGCGATCGTGTAGAGGAACAGGACAAGGAGCAGAGGGCCGAGCCCGGCCAGCGCCTGCACGCGCATCAGCGCCCGGATCGGATCGGCCTGCCGCCAGTCGATCGGGCGTCGTCCCTTCGATGTCTCGGGCATGACGAAGAAGCCGAAGGCGAAAT
>JBMYPI010000034.1:0-16930 GCA_049600155.1 Rubricella sp. | reverse complement strand
GCCCTGCAGGTTCTCGAACTCCTCAAGCGCCTTCACGAGTTCCTTGAGGTTTTCCAGCCGTCCCGCCGCGTCCGGGCTCTTGTCGTTGCGGAGCATGTCGGTATAGCCCGACTCGTCCAGGATCTGCTCGGCCAGTTCGACATGGCTGACCTCATCATTCTGCATCAGCCGCCGCCACCGCCGGAAATCCGACAGAAGCTGGCCGAGCGCATTCGCCCCCTTCTTCGGAATCGCGCCATCGGCGACGACGGTGTCCGCCGCATCGAACATCGAGACGCCGTTGGAGCGGGCGAAGGCGTTGATGGTCTGCACGGCCTTCTCACCCAGGCTGCGCTTGGGGACGTTGACGATCCGTTCCAGCGCAAGGTCGTCATCGGGGCTCGTCACCACCCGGAAATAGGCCATCGCGTCGCGGATTTCCTTGCGCTCGTAGAAGCGCGGGCCGCCGATCACGCGGTAGGGCAGGCCGATCGTCAGGAACCGGTCCTCGAAGGCCCGCATCTGGTGGGACGCCCGGACGAGGATCGCCTGATCGTCGAGCGAAACGGGGTCGAGCCCGCGCGTGCCCCGCTGCAACGCCTCGATCTCCTCGCCGATCCAACGGGCCTCCTCCTCGCCGTCCCAGTGACCGATCAGGCGGACCTTCTCGCCCCCGTCGCTCTCGGTCCACAACTCCTTGCCGAGCCGCCCCTCGTTGGCGCGGATCACGCCCGAGGCCGCGGCAAGGATATGGTGGGTGGAGCGGTAGTTCTGCTCCAGCCGGATCACGGTCGCGCCGGGAAAATCCTTCTCGAAACGCAGGATGTTGCCCACCTCCGCCCCGCGCCAGCCATAGATCGACTGGTCGTCATCGCCCACGCAGGCGATGTTGCGATGCCCCGCTGCAAGAAGCCTCAGCCACAGGTATTGCGCGACGTTGGTGTCCTGATACTCGTCCACGAGGATGTAGCGGAACCAGTTCTGATACTTCGCCAGAACATCGTCGTGTGCCTTGAAGATCTCCACCATGTGCAGCAGCAGATCGCCGAAATCCACGGCGTTGAGCACCTTCAGGCGTTCCTGATACTGGGTATAAAGCTCCCGCCCCGCATGGGCGAATTTCGCGCTTTCGCCCTCCGGCACGGTCGCGGGCGTCCAGGCGCGGTTCTTCCAGCTGTCGATGAGGGAGGCAAGGAGGCGCGGGGGCCAGCGCTTCTCGTCGATGTTCTCGGCCTGCACGATCTGGCGCAGAAGCCGGATCTGATCGTCGGTATCGAGGATCGTGAAGTTCGATTTCAGGCCGACGAGTTCCGCATGGCGGCGCAACAGCTTCACGTTGATCGCGTGGAACGTGCCGAGCCATGGCATCCCCTCGATCACCCCGCCGACGAAGCGGCCGATGCGGTCCTTCATCTCCCGCGCGGCCTTGTTGGTGAAGGTGACGGCGAGGATCTCGTTCGGGCGCGCGCGGCCCGTGTTCAAGAGATGCGCAATCCTGGTCGTAAGGGCGCGCGTCTTTCCGGTGCCCGCCCCGGCAAGCACCAGAACCGGCCCGTCCAGCGCCTCGACCGCCGCGCGCTGCGCCTCGTTCAGCCCGTCCATGTAGGGAGCCGGGCGCGCGCCCATCGCCCTCTCGGACAAGGGGCGCGCGTCCAGCGCCTCGAACCCGTCGTCGAAATCGTCCCACCCGCTCATGGGGCGGAACAATAGCCGCAGGCGGCGAAAAGGAAAACCCGTGTTCGCTGGATGTTCCGCGCGCGTGAAGCACGCTCGAGTGATCCCGCGCATCATTCGGTGTAGGCTCGTCGGGCAAGCGGAAAGGGGGCGATGATGGCCGGAACGATCGAGGAGTTGCTTCAGCGTTGGGCGGAGATCGAGGAACGGCTCGAAGCCGAGTTTTCGGCCCGTCGGGAGAAATTCGCGTATCATGTGGAGCGGCGAAAGGTGGTGTTCGACAGGGAAGTCCGCGAACGCCACCGCGCGCTCCGCGTGCGGCTCTGGACCTTCCTGCGCAACACGAGGCCCATGTTCGTCCTTACGGCGCCGGTGATCTACTCGCTGATCATTCCCTTCGCGCTTCTGGACCTCATGGTCAGCCTCTACCAGGCGATCTGTTTTCCCGTCTACGGTATCCGAAAGGTGCGCCGGGCCGATTACATCGTGATCGATCGCCACCACCTCGCCTATCTCAACTCCATCCAGAAACTGAACTGTGTCTACTGCTCCTACTGCAACGGCCTGATCGCCTATGTCCGCGAGATCGCGGGGCGAACGGAGCAATACTGGTGCCCGATCAAGCACGCGATGCGGGTGCATGGCACCCACGGCCGCTATCCCGGCTTCGTCGATTACGGGGATGCGGAGGCCTTCAATCGCGAACTTCCGAACCTGCGCGCGAGCCTCGGGCGGGAGGATTGACCCCGCTGGCCCTTTCCGCCGCGTGCCGCTAATCCTGTGCGCAAGGCAAGCGCCGGGAGGGGAGCATGGACGATCTGCGCAGACTGGAGGACCGGTTTCCCGCGATAGAGGACCTCGCCCGGCGGGCGAAGGCCCGGATACCCCATTTCGCATGGGAGTATCTCGACAGCGGAACGGGGCGCGACGAGGCGATGGACCGCAACGCCGAGGCGCTCGCGGCGGTCGAACTTCTGCCCCGTTTCCTTCAGGGCGAACAGGCGCCCGATCCATCCGTCAACCTGATGGGGCGGCGATACGCACTTCCCTTCGGCATCGCGCCGGTCGGAATGTCCGGCCTGATCTGGCCGGGGGCGGAGCGAATGCTGGCAGCGGCCGGTGTGGAGTTCTCGATCCCCTATTGCCTGAGCACGGTTGCCGCCGCTTCGATCGAGGATCTGGCAGGTCATGTCGGGGAGATGGGCTGGTTCCAGCTCTACCCGCCCGGTGACGAGGGGTTGCGCCGCGATGTGCTGGCCCGGGCGAAGGAGGCGGGGTTCCACACGCTCGTCCTCACCGTGGACATCCCGGTCGCCTCCCGCCGCGAACGCCAGCGCCGCGCGGGCCTCAGCGTGCAGGCGGGCGTGAGCAAGCAGATGGCGAGCCATATCGCGATGCGCCCGGAATGGGCGCTCGCCAACGCGAAGGCCCAGAAGGAGCATGGCAAGGCCACGCTCGGCACCATGGTGAAATACGTCAACGGCTCGCGGGAGCTGGACGTCGCCCGGCATTTCTTCGTCAATGAGTGGTCCTGCAACCCCGACTGGGCCTATGTCGAATGGTTGCGCCGGGAATGGGAGGGCGCCCTCGTGGTGAAAGGCATCCTCCACGAGGACGACGCAGAGATGTGCGTCGAGCGCGGGGTCGACGGCGTCTGGGTCTCCAACCACGGCGGGCGGCAGTTCGATGCCGCCCCGGCCGCGATCGAGGTTCTGCCCGGCATCGCCGAGCGGATCGGTGACCGCGCGGCGGTCATCTTCGACAGCGGCATCCGTTCCGGCCTCGACATCGCGCGCGCCATCGCACTCGGCGCGGATTTCACCTTCGCCGGCCGGGCGTTCCACTACGGCGTCGGCGCGCTGGGCGCAGAGGGTGCCCGGCTCGCCGCCCATATCCTCGCCGAAGACCTGCGCAACGCGATGCATCAGGCGGGGGTGCCTGATCTCGCGACGCTCCGCGCGCGCCGGTTTTCGTGAACGGGACGGACCCGATGTCGCAATTCAGCGCGCTGCCAGCGAACTAGGATAGGGATCGGACGCGGTAGAAGAACGAGGAACGAATGACGCGACTTACGGCAATTCTCGCAGCGGCAGCGCTTGTCGCCCTCGTCGGTGGCACGGCCCTTTTCGTGTTCCTTTCCCGCGACTCCGGGACGCCGGACCGCTTCGCGCAATGCCGGGAAACCGCCGTCGCCGGTGGAATGGCGCAGATCGGCGGCCCATTCGAGCTGACATCGGAGACGGGCGAACGGGTGACCGAGACCGACGTGATCGACGGCCTGACGCTGATCTACTTCGGCTACACCTATTGCCCGGACATTTGCCCCGTCGATCTTCTTCGGAACGGAGAAGCCATATACGCGTTGGAGGATCGGGGCGTGACAAGCATCGAGCCGGTCTTCATCACCGTCGACCCGAACCGCGACACGGTCGAACAGATGGCGGACTACACCGATTTCATGCATCCCCGGATGCTTGGGCTTACCGGTAGCCAGGAGGATATAGACGCCGTCATCGCGGCCTACAGGGTGTTCGCCCAACGCCGTGGCGACGATCCGGAGAATTACCTCATGGATCATTCCGGCTTTACCTATCTGATGGCGCCGGATGTGGGTCTCGTGGAGGTGTTCCGCCGCGACATCGGGCCCGAGGCGATGGCCGACCGGCTCGAATGTTTCGCCAATAACTTGTAATTTGCTACCAAGTGACGCAGGAAGATCGAAAGAATCGTGCGGAGGGACGCCATGACGGAAGAAGCGCAGCTGGACCTGGGGGCGGATCCCACTCTCCTCCTCGTTGACGACGACGAGCCTTTCCTGCGTCGTCTGGCCCGCGCGATGGAACGGCGCGGCTTCGAGGTCACCGGCGTGCAGACCGTCGCGGAAGGAAAGTCGATCGCGCTTCGGACCCCTCCGGCCTATGCCGTCGTCGACCTCCGGCTGGAGGATGGCAATGGCCTCGATGTGGTCGAGACGCTCCGCGAGTCGCGCCCGGATGCGAAGATCGTCGTCCTCACCGGTTATGGCGCGATCGCGACTGCTGTCGCGGCCGTCAAGATCGGCGCGACCGACTATCTGTCCAAGCCCGCCGATGCCAACGACATCGTCGCCGCCCTCCTCGCCGCGCCGGAGGACAAGCCGGACCCGCCGGAAAACCCGATGAGTGCGGATCGCGTGCGCTGGGAGCATATCCAGAGGGTTTTCGAGCTTTGCGATCGCAACGTCTCGGAGACGGCCCGTCGGCTCAACATGCATCGCCGAACGCTTCAGCGCATTCTCGCAAAGCGCAGCCCCCGCTGACGCCGCCTGACGGCTGCGATCGCGCCGGAGGCGTTCACGATGGACGTCGCGGGCGTTCGGCCCGATCGCCTCTCTGGACGACCGCGCTCATACGGCGTAAACGAGGCGCCATGACCGGGACGTTCTGGATAGCGCGAATTATCCGCCCGGCGGGCTGAGCGCCTGCCGGGACCATGGCGCATGGAGTTTCCGCGCCGCCCCTTCCCCACGACATGGCACCAGTGAGCTGACGGAGCCCGACGATGTGCGCCGATACACCCGAGTATAAAGACACTCTTTTCCTGCCCCGGACCGATTTTCCGATGCGCGCCGGTCTGCCGGCCCGAGAGCCCGAATGGCTTGAGCGCTGGGCGCGGATCGGCATCTACGAGCGGCTGCGCGAGAAGACCGGGAGAACGCCGTTCACGCTTCACGACGGCCCGCCCTACGCCAACGGCAATCTCCATATCGGGCATGCGCTGAACAAGGTGCTGAAGGACATGGTCGTGCGCTCCCAGCAGATGCTCGGGCGGGATGCGCGCTATGTCCCGGGCTGGGATTGCCACGGCCTGCCGATCGAATGGAAGATCGAGGAACAGTATCGCGCGAAGGGCAAGTCCAAGGATGACGTGCCGATCATCGAACTGCGGCAGGAGTGCCGCAGGTTCGCCGAAGGCTGGATCGATATCCAGCGTGAGGAGTTCAAGCGGCTCGGCGTAACGGGAAACTGGGACGATCCCTACCTGACCATGGATTTCCATGCCGAGGCGGTGATCGCGCGCGACTTCCTCAAGTTTCTCACCAACGGGACGCTCTACCAGGGGTCGAAGCCCGTCATGTGGTCGCCCGTCGAGCAGACGGCGCTGGCCGAGGCCGAGGTCGAGTACAAGGATCACCAGAGCCACACGATCTGGGTGCGGTTCCCGGTCGTCACCCCGCAGGCGGATCTCGTTCTCGATGGTGAGGACACCGATTTCGACGCCCAGGTGCCGAGCGACCTTCTGAACGCCTCCATCGTTATCTGGACGACGACGCCGTGGACCATTCCCCAGAACCGCGCGGTCTGCTTCGGGCCGGAGATCGCTTATGGCCTCTATGAGGTGACCGGGCGGCCGCAGGAATGCTGGGCGCGTATCGGCGAATACGTCGTTCTCGCCGACAGTCTGGCGGAAAGTGCGTTCGCGCAGGCCCGGCTGGAGCCCACGATGTATCGCCGTCTGCGAACCGTCACCGCAGCCGAACTCGAGGCGCTGACCCTCGGACATCCGTTCCGCGGCGCGGAAGGTGCCGGGGGCGAGTGGGATTTCGACGTCCCGCTCCTGCCGGGCGAGCACGTGACCGACGATGCCGGTACCGGATTCGTTCATACCGCCCCCAGCCACGGGGACGACGACTACCAGATCGGCCTCAGGCATGGCCTTCCGATGACCTACAACGTGCTGGAGGACGGCAGCTTCCGCCCCGATCTTCCCTTCTTCGGCGGAAAGGCCATCCTGAAGCCGAATGGCAAGGAGGGTGACGCGAACGGCGCGGTGATCGAGAAGCTCGTGGAGGTGAAGAAGCTGCTCGCGCGCGGGCGGTTGAAGCATTCCTATCCCCATTCCTGGCGATCCAAGGCTCCGCTCATCTACCGCAACACGCCGCAATGGTTCGTCGCCATCGACAAGCCGATCGAGGACGGGCTTTCCAACTATGGCCGCACGATCAGGGAACGCGCGCTGACCTCGATCGACACGTTGGTGAAGTTCACGCCACAGAAGGGGCAGAACCGCCTGCGTTCGATGATCGAGCAGAGGCCCGACTGGGTGCTCTCGCGCCAGCGCGCCTGGGGCGTGCCGCTGACCTGCTTCGTGAAGAAGGGCGCCAAGCCCAACGATGCCGACTTCCTCCTGCGCGACGAGGCCGTGAATGCCCGTATCGTCGACGCTTTCGAGAAGGAGGGCGCCGATTGCTGGTATGAGGAGGGCGCGAAGGAGCGTTTTCTTGGCGGCCTGCACGATCCCGAAGCCTACGAGCAGGTCTTCGACATCCTCGATGTCTGGTTCGACTCCGGCTCGACGCATGCCTTCGTGCTTCAGGATCGGGATGACGGATCCGAGGACGGCCTCGCGGACCTCTACCTCGAAGGGACCGACCAGCATCGCGGCTGGTTCCATTCCTCGCTTCTCCAGGGATCGGGCACGATCGGGCGCGCCCCCTATCGGGGGGTGCTGACACACGGTTTCACGCTGGATGCCAAGGGCATGAAGATGTCGAAGTCGATCGGGAACACGATCGCGCCGCAGGACATCATCAAGCAGTACGGCGCGGACATTCTCCGCCTCTGGGTCGCCCAATCGGACTACACCGTCGATCTCCGCATCGGAGACGAGATCCTCAAGGGTGTCGCCGACAGCTACAGGCGGCTGCGCAACACCTACCGGTTCCTGTTGGGCAATCTCGACGGTTTCGGAGAGGCGGAGCGGGTTTCGCCCCAGGACATGCCCGAGTTGGAACGCTGGGTGCTTCACCGGATGGTCGAGATCGATCGCGCCGTTCGAAAGGGATACGACGCCTATGATTTCGAGGGTGTCGTGCGAGAGGTCTTCACCTTCTGCACATCCGATCTGTCGGCGTTCTACTTCGATATCCGCAAGGACGCGCTCTATTGCGACGGGGCAGACAGCCTGCGCCGCCGGGCGTCGCGCACCGTCCTTGATCTTCTTTTCCATCGGCTCGTCACATGGCTTGCGCCGATCCTCGTGTTCACGATGGAGGACGTCTGGCTCTCCCGTTTCCCGGGTGAAGACAGCTCCGTCCATCTGCAGGATATCCCGCAAACGCCGGAGGACTGGCGCGACGACGCGCTGGCCGCACGCTGGGCGCGCATCCGTTCCGTCAGGCGGGTCGTGACGGGCGCGCTGGAGATCGAACGCAGGGAGAAGCGGATCGGGGCGAGCCTCGAAGCCTCACCCATCGTTTATTTGGACGACCCGGAGCTTCGCGCCCTGGTGGAGTCGGTGGACCTGGCCGACCTCTGCATCACGTCCGGCATCGCGCTGGCAGACGGCCGCGCTCCGGCGGAGGCATTCACCCTCGACGAGGTGCCCGGCGTTGCCGTGACACCGGCCCCGGCGGATGGTGCAAAGTGTTCGAGATGCTGGAAAATCCTGCCTGATGTGGGAAGCCATTCCCATCCCGAAACCTGCAGCCGCTGCGACGCGGCATTGGGGTGAGTCCAGGCCCGTAAACGAAAGTTGGTCGGTGTCTTCCGGCCCTGCATAAACCCGCTGCGCATGGCCGTGGCGGGTTTTTTCGTTCTGTCTGTGGGCATCGGCGGCGTCGAGGGCGTCTCCGCGACTTCGAAAGTGAACACAGGAAAGAGACCATGACCAAGTTGAAGAAGAACCTTCTGTCCGCGACCGCGATCACGGCCGTCGCATTCCTCGCCGCACCGGGCTTCGCGCAGGAAACCGCTCCGACGGAGCCGCCGGTCGAGGAAGCGCCCGCACCCGAGCGCGACATTCTGCAGGAAATCCTCGACGCCATTGTCGCAGGTTTCACCGGCACGTCCTACTCGGTCGAGCGCGAAGGGGATGAACTCGATATCGATTTCGAGGGAGCGAGCGCGGCCGACATCCTGACGATTCTCGCCGCGGCAGGCATCTCGCCCGAGGATCTCGCGGACTACGAAGTTTCCATCGAAGACGACGAGATCGAGATCGAACGTCGCGACGATGACGATGACGATGACGACGACGACGATGATGAGTCGGACGACGATGAAGACGACTTCGACGACGATGAGGACGACGACGAAGACGATGACGACGATGATGATGACGATGATGACGAAGACGAGTCGGACGACGATGACGATGACGACGATGAGGAAGACGAGTCCGACGATGACGATGACGACGATGAAGGCGAGGACTGATCGTCCCGCGCCAACTGCCTGGACGGTCTGATCCGGGCCCTGTCGCTGCGCATCGTCCCCGGGCGGTGCGCAGCACGACGTTTCAAGTTTTGGTCCACCGCGCTAGATTATGGCGCATGAATGGGAGCCGGCCTTGCCGGCGGGAGTGCAGAATGTCGAAGATCAAATGCGGCTTGCTCGCGGCGACGATCCTCGCCGGTGCCGTGGCCCTTCCGGCCGGGGCCCAGACGGCTCCGCCTCCCGCCGCAGAGGAGGAGCGTGAACGGGTCGAGGCGATCCAATGGCTCTTGCTGCAACTCGGAATCTCGCCCGATCGCGGCGGTGACTCCCGTGAGCGCGGCGGTGATGGCGGGCCCGAGGACGAACCGGATGAAGGAGGCGCGTCCGGCGACGATTTCGACGATGACGATGGCCCCGACGGCTCGGACGACGACTATGACGACGACGAGTCCGATGACGATGACGACGACTCGGACGACGAGAGCGATGAAGATGGTGATGACGAAGATGATGACGACGAAGAAGACAACGACGAAGAAGAAGACGATGACGAGGATGACGGTGAGGAGTGATGTCCTGACGCGGCATCCCCGGTGACACGCCGATCGGAATACATCTTGCGCATCGTCTTGCGGGGATTCGGCTCCGAACGGATCGAAGGACGCTCCTGAATGACCACGCGCGACAGGAAGACCCCTCTGGCGACAATCGCGCTTGCGGTCGTGATCGCACTTCAGAGTCTGTGCGCGGCCTTCTTCACCCTCGACATCGGTTTCGACCTCTACTTCTTCGATCTGCTCGCCTTCGACGAGCGAGTCTATCTCGGAATCAAGTTCGTAGCGCTCCTCTGCCTTTGGCTCGGTGTCTTTCTGGGAGCGCGCCAGGTGATGGCTCTGCGGCGGCACGCGCATCAGATGCAGGATCGCCTGCGTTCCGCCAGCGGTGCGTTCCACGATCTGATGACGGATCGCTTTGCGGAATGGGGGTTCACGCCGTCCGAGGCGGATGTCGCGCTTCTGATCATGAAAGGCATGAGCACGGCCGAGATCGCGGCGATACGCGGCGCGGCGGAAGGGACGGTGAAAGCCCAATCGTCGGCCGTGTATCGCAAGGCGGGCGTCACGAGCAGAAGCCAGTTCATCAGTTCCTTCATCGAAGACCTGATGGAGGAGGATCCGTTGGGTTTGAACCGCGACGCGGAGATGCCCAAGGAAGCGACGCCAACCGCGCTTGCGCGAGGGAAGATCTGAGTGGCTCTATCGCGCGCGCGGATGGCTTTCGCGCCAGGCCTCCGTCAGCGCGACATCGTCGAGCGCCGTGTAGACCTGCGTTGACTGCAGCGATGCATGGCCGAGTAGTTCCTGGATCAGCCGAAGATCGCCACCCGCGCGCAGGAGGTGCGTCGCGAAGGAATGGCGCAATGCGTGGGGCGTAACGCTGTCCGGCAAGCCGAGTGTCGTGCGCAGATCGGCCACGCGGAGTTGCACGAGACGGGCGGAGAGCGGCCCGCCCCGACTGCCGCGAAAGAGAGAATCGTCCGGCTCGATCGTATGCGGGCAAGCCCGACGGTAGGCTTCGACGGCGTCGCGGGCGATGGGCAGCACGGGCAGGCGCCTTTCCTTCCCGCCTTTCCCGCGAATGACGAGCGCTTGCCCGAGCGGCGCATCGGCGCCCCTGAGCGAAAGCGCCTCCGATATTCGCAGGCCGAGCCCGTAGAGGAGCGTCAGGATCGCCTTGTCGCGCAATCCGATCCAGCGCGGCTCCGACGCTTCGGCGAGTTCCAGCATCAGCCGGGCGGCATCGGGATCGACCGGGCGAGGCAACCCCTTGCGCACGCGCGGCGGGCGGGTTGCGGCCACGGCGGGGGCCTCTATGCCCTCAGCATCCTCCAGCCAGCGATGGAAACCCTTCACGGCCGAAAGCCTTCGTGCGGAGGATCGCGGGGTCAGGCCCCTGTCATGGCAATCGGCGAGGAAGGCCCGCATGTCCGACTGCCGGATCGCGGCAAGGCTCGCGGGCGTGACCGGCTCGCCAAGATGACCGGACAGGAACCCGAGATAGCCCGCGACGTCCCGCCGATAGGCACCGATCGTCGCCGGGGACGCGCCGCGCGCGGCGGAAAGCTCGGACAGCCAGCGGCGCAGGAGTTCCTCTGCCGCGGCGGTGGTCATCCGACCCAGCGCCGCAGCACACGTTCGAAGACACGCGCGAGGAATTCCAGAAGGTCCGTTCCCTGGTCCGGCGCAAGTCGCGCCGCCTCACGCGATCCCAGCAGCAGCATTGCCGCCCGTCTGCCCTGACCGAGGTCGAGGCGGAGAAGCGCCTCCGACCGGATCGCGGGGTCGTCGAACAGGCTTTCGCGATCGGCGTAGAGTTCACGCAGGAGGACCTTCCTGGCCGTGCCTTCGCTATCCTCGGCGTAGCGCGCGATGCGGCCTGTCGGAAGCGTGATGATGGCGGGAAGCGTCTTGAGCCTTACAGCGGCCTCGCCGTCGATCTCGATGCAGAGACGCACGTCATCGACCTGGAGAATCGTGCCCAGATCGAGGTGCAGCACATCCATCAGACCCTTGAAATCCTGCGGGTCGAGAAGGGCGAGGACTGCGCGGTGGATCGCGTTCGTTCCCGCGATATTCTCGTAGGCCGCCGCGATGACCGTGCGATGGGTCTCCTGAAGCTGGTCGAGCCGTGTCTCCAGACGACCGAGCAGAACGCCCCGCAGGTCGACCACGTTCGCGCCCGGCCTGGCTTGCGCGGACAGTAGCCGCTCCATCACGGCGGGATCGTCGAGCACGATCTCGGGGTGATCGAGGATCAGCGAACGGAGGTCTTCGGCCAGTTCGTGCATCGCTCAGACGATCTTCTGCCCGGTCTTCGCCCAATCGGCGAGAAAGGCTTCGAGCCCCTTGTCGGTCAGCGGGTGATCGGCGAGCTTTTTCAGGACGCCCGGCGGCACCGTCGCCACATCCGCTCCGATCTTGGCGGCTTCGGTGACGTGGTTCACCGTCCTGATGGAAGCGGCGAGGATTTCGGTGCCGAAGCCGTAATTGTCGTAGATCGTGCGGATGTCGGCGATCAGGTCCATCCCGTCGAGGTTGATGTCGTCGAGCCGGCCGATGAAGGGGCTGATGAAGGTCGCGCCGGCCTTCGCGGCCAGAAGCGCCTGGTTGGCCGAGAAGCAGAGCGTGACATTGACCATCTTGCCCTCGCCCGACAGGGTGCGGCACGCTTTGAGCCCGTCCCATGTCAGGGGAACCTTCACCGCGATGTTGTCCGCGATCTCCGCCAGCTTGCGCCCTTCGGCGATCATTTCCGCAGCGTCCGTCGCGGCGACCTCGGCGCTGACGGGGCCGGGGACGAGGTCGCAGATTTCCTTGGTGACCTCGATGATATCGCGCCCGGATTTCAGGATCAGGGACGGGTTGGTCGTCACCCCGTCGACGAGCCCGAGATCGTTGAGTTCCGCGATTGCATCGATATCGGCGGTATCGACGAAGAATTTCATGGGCCTGCTCCCCGCGCTTCGGATTTGCGGCGCACCATATCCCATCGATTCGGCGCCCGAAAGCGGGGATTGGAGATGAAAGACGGCCGATTCGCCGAAGGCGCGCCGGTCGCCGTGCTGACGGTGGAGCCCGTGGGCCGGATGCTGGACTATCGTGCACCGCAAGGCGGCGTGGCCGAGGGCGCGCTCGTCCAGGTGCCCCTCGGCCCGCGCAAGGTGCTCGGCGCGGTCTGGGGGCCGGGGCAGGGCGATTACCCGGTGGAGAAGCTGCGCCCGATCCTCACGGTTCTCGATGTCCCGCCACTGCCGGAGGTGACGCGTGCCTTCCTCGACCGTGTGGCCGACTACACGCTCTCCGATCCCGGCGCGATCCTGCGGCTTGCGACGCGTGCGCCGGGGCTCGCGGATCCGCCGGGGAAGCGGAAGGTCTACACGCTCGGCCGGACGCGGCCCGAGCGCATGACCGATGCGAGACGCCGTGTTCTGGAGGCGCTCGCGGATTACGGGGGGGCGCCGCTTGCCCCGATGGAGCTTGCACGGCTTGCAGGTGTTAGCGCGTCTGTGGTGAAGGGGCTGGAGGCGGCCGGGGCACTGGTGCTCCAGGAGGCTCCTCGCGATGCGCCCTATCCCCGCCTCGATCCGGCGCGGCCGGGAAAGGCGCTCAGCCCGTCGCAGAAGCAGGCGGCTGAAACGCTCCGGGCCGCGCTCTCGACCCGTGACTACGGCACGACACTCCTGCGCGGGGTGACCGGCTCCGGCAAGACGGAGGCCTATCTCGAAGCCGTCGCCGCCTGTCTCGAACAGGGGCGGCAGGCGCTCGTTCTCCTGCCGGAGATCGCGCTTACCGGCCAGTTTCTCGAACGGGTGGAGGCACGGTTCGGCGCGCTGCCGGTCGAGTGGCATTCGGGCGTGACCATGGCGAACCGCCGCCGTGCCTGGCTCGCCGTCGCGAAGGGCGAGGGTCAGCTCGTCGTGGGTGCGCGTTCGGCGCTCTTCCTGCCGTTCCGGGATCTCGGCCTCGTTGTCGTCGACGAGGAGCATGACCCTTCCTACAAGCAGGAGGATGGCGTCCTCTACAACGCCCGCGACATGGCCGTCCTGCGGGCGAGCATGGTGGGGGCGCGCGTCATCCTCGCCTCCGCCACGCCATCGCTGGAGACATGGGCGAATGCCGAGGCGGGGCGCTATGACCGGATCGATCTGGAAGAACGGTTCGGCGAGGCGGTGATGCCGGTCCTCAAGGCCGTCGACATGCGCGGCGACCAGCTTCAGCGCAATCACTGGATCGGGTCGGAGCTTGGCCGCGCGATCTTCGACCGGCTGGAGCGAAAGGAGCAGGTCCTCCTCTTCCTCAACCGCCGCGGCTACGCGCCCCTGACGGTCTGCCGGGCCTGCGGCCACCAGATCGGATGCAGGCAATGCGATGCGCGGATGGTCGAGCATCGCTTCCTCGATCGGCTCGTCTGCCACCAGTGCGGGGAGGATGCACCGATCCCGAAGGCCTGCCCCTCCTGCGGCAAGGAGGGCACGCTCGCCGCGATCGGGCCGGGCGTGGAGCGGCTGGCCGAGGAAGTGGCGGAGCGCTTTCCGGATGCGTCATCGGCGATCCTGTCGTCCGACATCACGGACAGCGCGCGCGCCCTGCGGGAGCGGATCGAGGCTATCGCGGGAGGGGAGACCGATATCGTCATCGGCACGCAGATCGTCGCCAAGGGGCACAACTTCCCGCGTCTCACGCTCGTGGGGGTTATCGACGCCGATATCGGTCTCCAGGGGGCCGATCTGCGCGCGGCGGAGCGCACCTTTCAACTGGTCCGGCAGGTGACCGGCAGGGCGGGCCGCGCCGAGCGCCCGGGAACCGCGCTCATTCAGACCCACATGCCAGATCACGCCGTCATGCAGGCGATCGTCGGTGGCGATGACGAGGCCTTCCTGCGGGAGGAGGCCATCGCCAGGAAGGAACTGAACGCACCGCCCTTCGGGCGCTGGGCCGGGGTGATCGTCAGCGCCACGGACGAGGCGCTCGCATTCGACGTCGCGCGTGCGCTCGCCCGGGACACCGCCCCTTTCGAGCCGCTGGGCGCGCGCGTTCTGGGCCCGGCCCTCGCGCCGATCGGTCGGATCAGGGGGCGGACGCGGGTCAGGCTTCTGGTAAAGGCGCCCAAGGCCGCGCCGCTGCAGCAGGCTCTCCGGGCTTGGCGCGCCCGGGCCAGGATTCCCTCGCAGGCGCGCGTCACCATCGACGTGGACCCGCAAAGTTTCTTCTGATCTGGCCTACTCGGTCAGTTTGCCGCGCAAGCGCCGCAGGATCGGCAGGATCGCGCGGATATCCTCCTTGCCGACACTGTCGAGAACGCTGGCGAAGACAGGCTGGATCAGGGCAAGCGCATAGTCCCGTGCCTGCCGCCCCGCCGGGCTGATCGAAACCCATTTCTTCCGCCCATCCTCCCAATCCGGCCGGATATGCACGTAGCCCGCGCGTTCGAGCCGCCCCAGTGTGTTCGTCATCGTGCCGCGCGTGACGTGGAAGATCTTGGCCAGCTGCGCCGGTGTCCTTTCCCCCCCGAGCCGCGCGAAATGGTTCAGGACGATGAAATGGGACAGGTCCATCCCCTTGGGAAGCGCCTTCTGGAGCCGGGCCTTCGCCAGCGTGTCGAGCGCGTGGATCTCCGACAGGAGCGCGACGGAGACGGGATCGGCGTCGCTGCTCATGGGCCGCTGAGCTCGGTCTCGTGCAGGAGGGACGGTATGCGGGCGCGGGCCCTCTGGCATTCGCTCGGGTCGAGATCGGCCGTCACGGTTCCCGGCGCATCTCCGGCGTCGGCCAGCACCACGCCCCAGGGCGAGACGATCAACGAATGCCCCCAGCTTTGCCGTTTCCGCCCCTCGCGCGCCGGGTGGGAGCCGACTTGCGCCGGGGCGAGAATGAAGCAGCCCGTCTCGATCGCGCGGGCGCGCAGGAGCACCTCCCAATGGGCCTTTCCCGTCGGCACCGTGAAGGCTGAGGGGACCGTGATGATCTGCGCCCCGCCGCGCGCAAGCCGCTGATAGAGACCGGGGAACCGCATGTCGTAGCAGATGGTCAGGCCGATCCGAGCGCCTGCCGCATCGGCGACGACCGCGCGCGAACCGGGCGCATAGCCGGCGCTCTCGCGAAAGCTGTTCTGCGGATCGACATCGACATCGAACATGTGCGCCTTGTCGTAACGCGCGGCGATGCCGCCGTCGGGTTCGATCAGGAAGGAGCGGTTGACGAACCGTCCTCCCGCACCGCCCGTGAGCGCCAACGACCCCGCAAGGATCGTCACGCCAAGGCGAGCGGCCTGTTCCCGAAGAAACGCGAGGGTTTCGTCCTCCTCTTCCGCCCGAAGCGTCGCGGCCTGAACGGTGCGGGAGGCGGAGATGCAGTTGGTGACCTCGGGCGTGGCGATCAGGTTCGCTCCGCCCGTGGCCGCGTTCTCCAGCATCGGGCCGAGCATCGCGCGATTGGCCGCGGGATCGTCGGAGCCGGTGAACTGGAGCAGCGCGACCTTCATCGCTCAGGCGAGCAGCGGGTCGAGCTTGCCTGCGCGTTCGAGCGCATGCAGGTCGTCCGAGCCGCCGACATGCTCGCCTCCGATAAAGATCTGCGGAACGGTGCGCCGCCCACCGGCGCGCTGGATCATCTCGGGCTTCGCCTCGGGGTTCTGGAGGACATCGATCTCGCGGAACGAAACGCCCTTGCTCGTCAGGAGGCGCTTGGCCGCGTGGCAATAGCCGCATAGCGGGGATGTGTAGATCTCGACGGTCTTCATGGCGGCCCTCCGATGGCTGAAGGGCATCATATAGAGACGTCGTCGTCCTTCGCAACGCGCGCCAGCACCGCGATATCGACGCGGGCCACACCGCTATTGTGAAGCGCTTCCGCCGCCGCCGAAAGCGTCGCGCCCGTGGTCAGAACGTCGTCGACGAGAAGGATACGCTTCCCCCGAACCTCGCCTTCGAGGCCCCGCGTAAGGGCGATCGCGCCCGCAAGCCGGTGGTTGCGTGCCGCGCGGCCGGTTCCCTTCAGGGGTGCCGTTCTGCGGGTGCGGGTGAGCAGCCCGGGTTCAACATGCACGCCGGACAGCCGCCCGAGCGCACGCGCCAGTTCCGCCGCCTGATTGTATTTGCGCATGACAAGGCGCGTCCAGTGCATCGGCACAGGGGCGATGATATCCGCCTCGCTGACGAGCGGGCCGGCCGCACGGTGGATCCAGCGGGCCAGCGCGGGGGCCATATCGAGCCGGTCGCCATGTTTCAGCGAGAGGACGAGCCTGCGCCCGACGCCCTCGTAGAGCAGCGCCGCTGCACCCGCCTCCCAGGCCGGGGGGTGCCGCGCGCAGCCCTCGCAGGAAAGCCCTGCCTCCAGAACCGGCGTGCCGCAGGTGCCGCAGACCGACCCGCTGATGAAACGCACCTCCCGCCAGCATTCCGGACAGAGGCCGTCGGGCTGGTCCGTCTCGCTATGGCAGGTCATGCAGCGTGGCGGATAGATCGCGGCCATCGCCGCTGCCCCGGCGCGCCGGGCGAGAGTTGCCATTTCCTGCCTGCCCGC
>JBMYPI010000033.1:0-16935 GCA_049600155.1 Rubricella sp. | reverse complement strand
TGATGCTGATAGCAGTGCGCCCGGGCTGGATCTGGCGGGCTTCCTTGCTGCCGGCAAGGCACCGACAGTGGACTCGATCAATGTCGGGCAGCCGGACTACCTCGCATCGCTCGACAGCCTGGTCGCCGCCGTGCCCCTCGACGACTGGAAGGTGTACGCGCGCGTCCGCACGCTGAGCGAGGCGTCCGGCCTGCTGCCGTCGGCGTTCGGCGACGCCGGCTTCGACTTCTACGGCCGCCAGCTGCGCGGGCAGGAGGAGGATCAGGTACGCTGGAAGAAGGCCGTCGGCGAGTCGGTGTCGTCCTGCTCGATCGTGAAGGCGAACGGCTTCGCGGCGGCGGGCGGCCTCGGCGCCGTCGAGGCCCGTCGCGTTCGCGCTGAGCATCCGCCGGTCTTCCAGCACGCCGCGGACGAGCGCGGCGGCGGCCTTTCGCGCGGGATCCGGCCTCACCGGCGGCGCCCGGTCCGCGGAACGCTCGTCTGGCGATAGCGTGTGTCCCCTGATGCGGAAGGGCCGACCATGCCCATCTGCCGGGCCTGGAGGGTCAACTCCCGCACGCGGTTCTCGACATTGGGGTGAGTTGAGAAGAGGTTGTCGATCCCGCCGCGCAGGAGCGGATTGATGATGAACATGTGCGCGGTGGAGGGATTGCGCTCCGCCGTTTCCATCTCATGGCCGCGCACACCCGCACTGATCTTCTGGAGCGCGGAGGCCAGCCAGAGCGGATTGCGGCAGATCTCCCCGCCCATCCTGTCGGCCGAATACTCGCGCGTGCGCGAGATGAGCATCTGGATCATCATGGCGGCGAAGGGCGCGAGGATCGCGGCGATGATCACACCGGCGATGCCGAGCGCGCCGCGATCGCGCCCGCCGCCGAACCAGAGGCCGAAATTGGCCAGCATCGAGATCGCGCCGCCGACTGTCGCGGCGACCGTCATGATAAGCGTGTCGCGGTTCTTGATATGGGCGATCTCGTGGGCCATGACGCCGGCAAGTTCCTCCCGGCTCAGAAGCCGCATGATCCCCGTTGTCGCCGCGACCGCCGCATTGTTCGGATCACGCCCCGTCGCGAAGGCGTTGGGCTGGTCCTCGCGTATGACGTAGACGGCGGGCATCGGGATATCGGCATTCCGCGAAAGCTCCTCGACCATGTCGAACAACTCGGGATGGGAATGGCGTGTCGCCGCTTCGGCATTGTGCATCCGAAGCGCCATCTTGTCGGAGTTCCAGAAGGCCATCGCATTCATCACGAGCGCGACGACGAAGGCGATCACGGCGCCGCCCGCGCCGCCGATCAGATAGCCCGTGCCCATGAACAGCGCCGTCAGCGCAGCCAGCAGCAGCATCGTCTTTGCGTAGTTCATCGCCCCGATGATCCCTTGCGCCTTTCCTGCCACGGAACATATGCAGGAACGCGACGTTACGGTAGAGGGAGGTGCGACGATGGCTGACGACGCGACGCGAGAGGATCGCCTCAAGGCGGCCGCGGAGCGCGCTCTTGCCGAGGCGAAGGAACGCAAGGCACGCGAGAAGCCGCTCGATCTGCCCAGGGAACTCGGCGGCCGCGACGGGCCGGAACCGACACGCTTCGGCGATTGGGAAAAGAAGGGGATCGTCAGCGATTTCTGATGGCCGGGCGCCATGGCGCCGAAGAAGACACCACCCCGGGAGGACGACCGAATGGATCTGAAGAATCCGAACCTGCTTTCACCCCGCTCCTATATCGGCGGCGAATGGATTGATGCCGATGGAGGTGCGACCTTCGAGGTCACCAACCCCGCCAACGGTTCCGTCGTTGCGAACGTGGCCGATTGCGGACGCACCGAAGTCTCCCGCGCGGTCGATGTCGCCTACGAGGCACAGAAATCCTGGGCGGCCAGAACGGCCGGTGAGCGCAAGGACATCATGATGCGCTGGTATGAGCTTATTCATGCCAACGCGGATGATCTCGCGCGGATCATCACCGCGGAGATGGGCAAGCCGCTGGCCGAGGCGAAGGGCGAGGTCGCCTATGGCGCCTCCTTCATCGAGTGGTTCGCCCACGAGGCGATGCGGGTCTACGGCGACGTGATCCCGCAACATCAGGCCGACAAGCGGATCGTCGTCATCAAGCAGCCCGTCGGTGTCGTCGGGTCCATCACGCCGTGGAATTTCCCGATCGCGATGATCACGCGGAAGGTTTCCCCCGGGCTTGCGGTGGGGTGTTCCGTTGTCGCGCGTCCCGCCGAGCTGACCCCGCTTTCGGCGACGGCGCTTGCCGTGCTCGCCCATGAGGCCGGCATTCCGCCGGGCGTCTTCAACGTCGTGACGGGCTCGAATGCGAGCGAGATGGGCAAGGAGCTTTGCGAGAATGGCAAGGTGCGCAAGATCACCTTCACAGGCTCCACCCGCGTCGGACGCATCCTGATGGAGCAATGCGCCCACGACATCAAGAAGATCAGCCTCGAACTGGGCGGAAACGCACCCTTCATCGTCTTCGACGACGCCGATCTCGACGCTGCCGTGGAAGGCGCGATCATCTGCAAGTTCCGCAACGCCGGGCAGACCTGTGTCTGTGCAAACCGGATCTACGTCCAGTCCGGCATCCATGACGCCTTTGCGGAAGCCTTGGCGAAGAGGGTTGCGGAAATGAAGGTCGGACCGGGCGACGAGGACGGTGTCCAGATCGGCCCGCTCATCTCCGCGCCCGCGCTCGAAAAGGTCGAACGTCACCTTGCCGACGCGCAGGCCAAGGGGGCGCGGGTGATCGTCGGCGGCGAGAAATCCGAACTTGGCGGAACGTTCTTCACGCCGACTGTCCTCACCGGCATGTCGCGCGAGATGGAGATCGCCGGGGAAGAAACCTTCGGCCCGGTGGCGCCGCTGTGGAAATTCGAGACGGAAGAAGACGCGATCGCCATGGCCAACGACACCGAATTCGGCCTCGCCGCGTATTTCTACACCCGCGATATCGGGCGGTCCTGGCGCGTGGGCGAGGCGCTCGAATACGGGATCGTCGGGCTGAATACGGGCCTCATCTCGACCCAGGTCGCACCCTTCGGCGGGGTGAAGCAATCGGGCCTCGGCCGCGAGGGTTCGAAATACGGGATCGAGGATTTCGTGGAGATCAAGTATCTCTGCATGGGCGGGATCTGATCAGGCCGTCAAAGAAGGCTCCGCCGTTTCCGGCGGAGCCTCTGCCCGGGTGCGCGCGGCCCGTCCCCCAACCGGCCGTCGCGCGGTGCCCGTCAATCCTTCATCTCGGCCCGGATCTGCTGCCGCAGAACATCGATCGGAACCTGTGTTCCGCCGTGGTCGAAACACCAGTAGGTCCAGCCGTTGCAGGACGGTGCGCCCTGCACCGCCGCGCCGACCTGGTGAATGGATCCCTTCACCCCGTCGGCGATGAGCGATCCGTCGGCGCGGATGCGCGCGCTGTGGCGACCGTCGGTGCTCGTCAGGAGATCGCCCGCAGTGAGCATCCCCCGCTCCACCACCTGGCCGAAGGGCACGCGCGGCTCCGCCCGTTTCGATTGCATGACTTCCAGCGCCGCATCGTCCAGCGGTTCTACATCGCCGATCCGGGCGGTCGCGACCTTGCGGTAGCTCTCCTCCCGCTCGATGCCGATCCATCGGCGACCGAGCCGCTTGGCGACCGCGCCGGTGGTTCCCGTTCCGAAGAAGGGATCGAGCACCACATCACCGGGGTTGGTCGTGGCGACCAGAAGACGGTGGAGCAGCGCCTCGGGCTTCTGCGTCGGATGGGCCTTCTGGCCATCCTCGTCCTTCAGCCGCTCGTTGCCGGTGCAGATCGGGATCACCCAGTCCGATCGCATCTGCACGCCGTCGTTCATGGCCTTCAGGGCTTCGTAGTTGAACGTGTATTTCCCCGCTTCGGACTTCGCCGCCCAGATCATCGTCTCGTGGGCGTTGGTGAGCCGCTTGCCCCGGAAATTCGGCATCGGGTTCGACTTGCGCCAGACCACATCGTTGAGGATCCAGAATTCGAGATCCTGCAGCGCAGCGCCCACGCGGAAGATGTTGTGATAGCTCCCGATGACCCAGATCGCGCCGTTGGGCTTCAGGAGCCTTCGCGCCTCGGCCAGCCATGCGCGGGTGAACCGGTCATAGGCGCGGAAGCTGGCGAACCGGTCCCAGTCATCATCCACCGCGTCGACGCGGCTGTTGTCGGGACGATGCAGATCACCCTTGAGCTGCAGGTTGTAGGGCGGATCGGCGAAGATCAGGTCGATCGATGCGGAAGGCAGCGCCTTCATCGCCTCGATGCAATCGCCCGCAAGGATTCGGTCCAGCGGCAGCGCCGCCGGTTTCGTCGTCGTGGTCATCGGTTTGTCCCGAAATGGTGTTTTCTGCCTCTCGGGCAAGAAGATGCCGAAAGGGTGATTCGGCGTCAAGAATCCAATTGAATCAGTGAGTTAAATTCTATTCTTGAACCAATATGTTGTGTATGGGCCGGAACGAACGCCTATGGTGAGGGGTGACCCCCAAGGATTTGAGTCCGGCCCGGTGTTCCGCCGTCCCGTAGCCCGCGTTCCGTTCCCAGCCGTAGCCCGGGAAGGCGCGGGCGAGATCGGCCATTTCCCGATCCCGCAGGACCTTGGCGACGATCGAGGCGGCGGCGATGGAGAGGCTCAGACTGTCCCCTTTCACGACCGTGACGCCGGTGCAGGGCAGATCGGCCGGAAGGCGGTTTCCGTCGATCAGTGCGGTTGCGGGGGAGATGGCCAGCGCGTCGATGGCCCTGCACATCGCGAGATGGCTGGCGGCGAGGATGTCGATCCGGTCGATCTCCTCCACTTCCGCGCGTCCGATGCCGACATCGGCATGGGCAAGAATCGCGGGGAGCAGCGCTTCGCGCCGCCGCGCGCTCAGTTTCTTGGAATCGTTCAGGCCCGCCGGCACTCTGGATGGATCGAGGATGACCGCGCAGGCCAGAACCGGCCCTGCCCACGGCCCACGGCCGACCTCGTCC
Organism: Rubricella sp.; assembly: GCA_049600155.1. Classification (GTDB taxonomy): domain Bacteria; phylum Pseudomonadota; class Alphaproteobacteria; order Rhodobacterales; family Rhodobacteraceae; genus Rubricella. The sequence continues at coordinate 11,962 of JBMYPI010000033.1, read as the reverse complement.
ACCCCGCAGACGGGGCCGGGATATGCGGTTTCGAGCGACAGATCGGGCATCACCCGGACTGTTGTCGAAAAGTCCGTGATTGGGAATCCCGATCTGGCGGGATGTCCCGCCGCCTTTCAGAACAGGGCAAGCTGATCGCCCGCGCGTTCGGGCCTGCGAAAACGGCCTGCGTCGAGGTCCCAACGGGGTTCGCGGAGGCCCTCACGCCGCGCGGCCGTCTCGAACCGTCGGGCGATGAGGCGGGCATAGACCCCTTCGCCGCGCATCCGCTTGCCCCAGGCCGGGTCGTAGTCCCGCCCGCCGTGCAGCTCACGCACATAACGCATCACCCGTTTGGCCCGCTTGGGGTAGGATTCCATCAGCCATTCCCGGAAGAGGGGTGCAACCTCACCGGGCAGGCGCAGCACGACATGGCTTGCCCAACCCGCGCCGGCCTTTGCGCCAGCGCTTACCAGCGCCTCGATCTCGTGATCGTTGAGGGCCGGAACGATCGGTGCGACCATCACACCCGTCGGCACGCCGGCTTTAGCCAGCTGGCTGATCGCCCGCAGGCGAACCTGTGGCGCAGCCGCCCGCGGCTCCATCGCACGCGACAGCTCGGAATTGAGCGATGTGAGAGAGATGCCGACCTTCACCAGCCCGTTCCGCGCCATCCGCGAGAGGATATCCAGATCACGCGTGACCAGCGCCCCTTTCGTGACGATGGAGACGGGATGCCGCCACGCTTCCAGAACCTCGAGGATGGAGCGCATGATCCGTTCCTCCTTCTCGATGGGTTGGTAGGGATCGGTGTTCGTGCCGACGGCGATCGGGGCAACCTCATAGCCCGGTCGCGCCAGTTCCCGCTCCAGCAATTCCGCCGCGTTGGGTTTCGTGAAGATCCGGGTCTCGAAATCGAGCCCGGCGGACAGGCCGAGATACTCGTGGGTCGGTCGCGCGAAGCAGTAGATGCATCCATGCTCGCAGCCCTTGTACGGGTTGATCGAGCGGTCGAAGGGCACGTCGGGAGACTGGTTGCGGGTGATGATCCGGCGCGGATGATCCCGGTGGACGAGCGTTCGGCGCGGCGCGTCTTCCTGATGCTCCCAGCCGTCTTCGGTGCGGGCGCGGGTTTCCGGCTCGAAGCGGCCTGCACGATTGCTTGCGGCGCCACGGCCGCGGCGTGCTCCGGCTTCGATGCGATCCCTGAAAAGGTCGTCCATGCGCCCTCCCGCAATGGGGAGAACATTATGAGAACATCAGGTGAGTCTCAAGCCGGTTCGAGGATCCGGAGCCGTTCGGCGAGCGTGCCGTTGTCCCGCACCAGATCTGCGAGGGTCACCTTCTCAAGCACGGCGTAAAACGCATCGAGCGCGTCCGAGAAGTGACCCTTGAGGATACACACGTCGGCGATCGGACAATCGCATTCGCCCTCCCCGAAGCATTCGGCGAACGGAAAATCGCTTTCGATCGCGCGCACGACGTCGCCGATCACGATCTCTTCCGGTGCTCGGGCCAGCTTCACCCCGCCCGAGCGCCCCCGCGTCGAGGCGATGAAATCGAGACGGGCCAGCCGATGGATGATCTGGGCGAGGTGGTGTTCGGACGAGTTGCAGGTTTTCGCGATGTCGGAGCTGCGCAGCATCTGCCCGGGGTTCACGGCGCAGACCATGAGAACCCGAAGCGCATGGTTTGATCGGATCGTCAGTCGCATGGTGGCCTCCGTTCGGCGGAATGGCCTTCCATAACCTGTTTTCGGGATTGGGCTTTTGATGTGGGTCAACCGGCCATCGCGCGCCCGGCCGCCCGGCCGGAGAAGATGCATCCGCCAAGGAACGTGCCCTCGAGACTGCCGTGACCGTGGATGCCCCCACCCCCGAAGCCGGCCGCCTCTCCCGCAGCGAAAAGGCCGGGCACGGGCTGACCGTCGGGGCCCAGCGCCCGCGAGGACAGGTCCGTCTCGATACCGCCGAGGCTCTTGCGCGTCAGGATGTTGAGCCGAACGGCGATCAGCGGCCCGTGGGCGGGATCGAGGATGCGATGCGGCTTCGCGGTGCGGATCAGCCGGTCGCCCGGATAGGTCCGTGCGTTTCGGACGGCTTGCATCTGGCCGTCGGGAATCGAGGCATCCGCCGCGGCTTCGTCCCGCGCCTCGACAGCCCGGCGCACGCGATCGAGTGGCACCTCCGCATCGCCCACGCGGTTCATGCCGGAAACGAGCGTTTCGAGATCATCGGCGATGATGAAATCCGCGCCATGGGCCTTGAACGCCTCCACCGGCCCGGTTGCCTTCTTGCCGAGCGCGCGCCCGGCGACGAGCCGCCAGCTCTTTCCGGTGAGGTCGGGGTTCTGCTCGCTGCCTGAAAGCGCGAATTCCTTCTTGATGATGGACTGGTCGAGCACGAACCAGGAATGGTCATGTCCGATGGCGCGGAGCGTCCTAAGGGCGCGGCGGCTGTCATGGCCGGGCCAGTCGGGATCAGCGAGCCTGTTGCCTTCCGCATCGAGCCAGAGGGAGGACGGCCCGGGCAGGATCCTGATCCCGTGGTTCGGCCAGATCGGCGCGAAGTTCCGCACGCCTTCGACGTAGTGCCACATCCGGTGCTGGTTGATCAGTCGCGCGCCCGCCGCTTCGGTGATCGCGAGCATCCGCCCGTCGACATGCTCGGGCACGCCCGACACCATCATCGAGGGCGGTGTGCCGAGATCGTCGGGCCAGTAGCGGCGGACGAGGCCATGGTTCCCGCCGATCCCGCCCGAGGCGACGAGCACGGCATCCGCGCGGAATTCGAACGCGCCCGTCTCCGTCCGGTTGGTCGCGGCGCCCTGCTCGGCATCGTCGGGGGCGAGCACGCTGCCCGTGACACCCTTCACCACGCCACCTTCCACGATCAGCTCATCCACGCGGTGGCGGAACGCGAACCGCAGAAGCCCGGCCTTTTCCGCCTCCCGCACGCGGGCAATGAAGGGGGCCAGAACACCCGGCCCGGTGCCCCATGTCACATGGAAGCGCGGGACGGAGTTTCCGGCGCCATCCTCGGGATGTGCACGCCGCTCCGCCCAGCCGACGACCGGAAAGAAGGAGATGCCGCGTTCCCGCAGCCACGCCCGCTTCTCACCGGCGGCGAAGGCGAGATAGGCCTCGGCCCACCTGCGCGGCCAGCCATCCTGATTGCCGCTGAATTCCGCCGTGCGCATCCAGTCCCGATGGGCGAGGTCGTAGCTGTCCTTGACGCCAAGGCGGCGTTGTTCGGGGCTGTCGATCAGCAGGAGCCCACCAAGGGACCAGTGCGCTTGCCCGCCAAGATGCTGCTCCGGTTCCTGATCGAGCAAGAGGACACGCTTGCCACGGTCGACCAGTTCGCAGGCGGCGACGAGACCGGCGAGCCCCGCGCCGACGATGATCGCGTCGTGGCTCAACGCGGCACCGGCAACATGCCGGTCTTGTAGGGGGTCCAGTCCTCGATCTCGGGATAGAAGCGTTGGCGCCAGGCCCGCACCCGCGGATTCATCATCCGCCGCCACAGAAGCGGATTGCCGGCGATCAGGATCATCAACGGATAGCCGAACGGAAGCTGCGGCGCTTCTTCTTCGGTGTAGGTCTGGAGAAGGGGAAAGCGCCTGTCCGGCTTGTAGTGGTGATCGGAATGGCGCTGGAGATTGATCAGGAGCCAGTTCGTCCAGCGGTGGGAAGCGTTCCAGGAGTGGCGCGGCTTGACGTGCTCGTATTTGCCGTCGCCCAGGTGTTTCCGCGTCAGCCCGTAATGCTCGACATAGTTGACGAGCTCGAGATGCAGGATCGCGACGAAGGCCTGCGTGACAAAGAGCGCCATTCCGAACCAGCCCGCAAGGAGCCATGCAACGGCGAGGAAGGCGAGCCCGCCGCCGAAATAGATCCAGAACGGGTTCGCACGGTGCCAGAACGGGCGGTCCTTCCGCCGTAGCCGCTCTGCCTCGACGGCCCATGCGCTCGCCACCTGCTGCCAGAGCACGCGGGGAAAGAAGCGCCAGAAGCCTTCGTTGTAGCGCGCCGTCACCGGATCGCGCGGCGTGCCGACATAGCGGTGATGCACCAGCACATGCTCCGACCGGAAATGCCCGTAGAGCACGGACACGAGCAGCAGATCGCCCAGCGAACTTTCGATCCGCCCCGGCCTGTGGATCAGCTCATGGGCGAAGTTGATCCCGATCGTGCCCGTCAGCACGCCGCAGGCGGCCATCAGGCCGAACGCCTCCCCGGTGCCCATGGTGCGGCTCGCGATCCAGAGGCAGGTGAAGATCACGACGGGCTGAAGCGGCGCCCAGACCCATGTCACCAGCTTGTGCCAGAAGAGCGAGTCGGTCGCGTTCGGATCGGGGTTGTCCTCGTTCAGGCCGATGATCTGATCGAGAACGGAAATCACGATCCAGGCGTAGATCGGGATCGTGAGCATCCACCAGCCGCCGAGACCGGCGCCGATCCCGAGCGGGATCAGAAGTGTCAAAGGCAGCCAGAACGGCAAAGCAGCGGGAACCATGATCCAGGACACTCCCCAACGTCCTTTTGCGCAATGATCGCGCCGCGCGACGTTTCGCGCAACTGCGCCGTCGCGTCAGCCCTTCGCCGCGACCCGGATCGTCGCGCCGAGGCCCTGGCCCTCGACGGTGACGTCATCGAGATCGGCGAGAAGCTCCGCCAGCGTCTTCACCCCGAAATGCTTGCGGTAGTCCCCGCCGAAGGACCGGTTGAGCATCGTGCCCAAGGTCTGCATCCGGACCTCGCCACGCTTGTCCGCCTGGGAGCGGATGATGCGTTCGAGCTTGGCGAAGTCCTTCGGTCCGATCTCGGCCCGGGCGCTCTCCTTCCGCTCGTTCGCATCGGGGAAGGTGACGAACTCGGCACAGGCTTCCTTAAGGGCGGAGGGCGTGTTCGCCCGGCCAAAGCCGATCGCGCGCTTGCCGGCTTCCGCGATGCCCTGGGCGATCACCACGAAATCGCTGTCGGAGGAAGCGATGGCGATGATGTCCACGAGGTCGCGCTCGGCGAAGCGGACGGCGGCCTGTGCCAGCATCAGATCCGCCGTATCCTTCCGCGCGCGGGAGGCGGGGAGCGCCACATGGGCGGCGAAACCCAGATCGCCGAGGACACGCTCCCGCCCCTTGATCGCGGAAACACGGCCCCAGGCATGGCGCAACACCAGATCGCCCCGCTGCTGGCAGGCCTCGACCGCGAAGCGGATATTCTCCGCCTCCACGTTGTCGGCATCCACGAGGAGCGCGATGCGCTGTGTATCGGTCATTGGGTCGTCTCCAGATGCGCAGCGCCCATGCGAAAGGCCTTGGCAAAGACCGTGGGCAGGTCGGCGGGGCCGATCTCATGCCTTGCGCGGAACGTGCCACGGGAGGGCTGACCTTCGATCCGGGCGACCGCCACGTCAAGGATAAGGTGGAAATGGGTGAAGGTCTGACGGACCTCGCCAACGCTGCGCCAGGCAGCGTCAGCCGGTGGCGTTTCGGCAGGGGCACCTTCGCCCCACTCGGTGGTCGGCAGTGCGAGCATTCCGCCGAGCAGGCCCTTCTCGGGGCGGCGTTCGATGAGCCATGCTCCATCGTCCCGCTGACCGACATAGACGATGCCCCGGCGGACGGGCTTCGCCTTCTTCGGCAATTTCCGGGGCAGTTCCGCCGCGATTCCGGCGAGGCGACCGGCGCAGCCCTCCATCAGCGGGCAGATACCGCAGGCGGGCGATCTGGGTGTGCAGATCGTCGCGCCGAGGTCCATGACCGCCTGCGCCCAATCGCCGGGACGGTCGTCGGGCGTGTAGCGCGCTGCGAAGGCGCGGAGCGTCTCCTTCGCACCGGGAAGCGGTTCCTCGATAGCGTGGTAGCGTGCCATCACACGCTCGACATTGCCGTCGAGCACCGTCGCGGGCCTGTCGAACGCGATCGCCGAGATCGCAGCGGCGGTGTAGGCGCCGATGCCGGGCAGGGTGAGGAGAGCCTCCTCGGTGTCGGGGAACCGCCCGCCATGGTCGGCGACGACGGCGCGGGCGCATTTCAGAAGGTTGCGTGCTCGGGCGTAGTATCCAAGGCCCGCCCAGGCGCGCATCACCTCTTCATCCTCGGCGGCGGCGAGATCTTCGACGCGGGGCCAACGGCTCGTGAACTTCAGGAAGTATCCGGTGACCGCTGCAACGGTCGTCTGCTGCAGCATCACCTCCGAAAGCCAGACGGCATAGGGATCGGGGCGGATGCCTTCAGCCCGCGCGCCCGGCCCGACGCGCCATGGCATTTCCCGCGCATTGCGGTCATACCAATGGAGGAGCGTCTCGACTTCACGCATGTTTGAGAACCTGTTCGATGCCGACATATGGTCAAGGGCAGGGGAAGCGGACAGAGTGAGACCGTGACCGCAACCGGAGTGCAGGGTGGCATGACCGCAGGCGATGGCAAGCCCGGGAAGGACCGGCGGACGTGGCGTTTCACGCCAGCGTCCGGCCTGCTTGCGCGGCGGATCGCGAAGATCGCAGAGACGCGCGGTTTCGCACAGATTGACGTGCTCACCCGCTGGGCGGAGATCGTCGGCCCCGACATCGCCCATCTCGCCCGGCCCGAGAAGATCGGCTACGCGAAATCCGGGATCGGTGCGACGCTGCACCTGACGTGCCGAGCGGCCGCCGCGACGGAAGTGCAGATGATGGAGGAGACGATCCGCGAGCGCGTCAACGCCTGCTACGGCTACAACGCGATCCAGCGGATTCGTGTCCACCGGGCCGATACGAGAGGCTTTGCCGAAAGCGGGCGGGCTTCCTACATGCCCGCAAGGCGCAAGAGGCGCGGCACCGCGCGCGGTATGCTCGATGCCGATGCGCGGGCCGAGATGGAACAGGACTTGCAGACCATCGCGAGCGATGATTTGCGGCAGGCGCTTGGCGCGCTGGGCCGGGGCATTGCGGCGCAGAACAGGACCGGAAAGGAAAAGGACTCATGATCGATCTGACCCGCCGCGGGCTCATGGCGGCTGCGGCCGCGTTCACGGCCGTGCCCGCCTTCGCACAGGATGATACCGAAAGCGGCACGGCGCCCGTGATCGAGGATATCATCCTCGGCGATCCGGATGCGCCTGTGGAAGTGATCGAATACGTCTCCTTCACCTGCCCGCATTGCGCGACCTGGCACCGCGAGGTCTATCCACGGATCCGCGAGGAATATGTCGACACCGGGCGTGTCCGCTTCGTGATGCGCGAGGTCTATTTCGACAGGTTCGGACTCTGGGGCTCGATGCTCGCCCGTTGCGATGGCGGCATGCGCTTCTACGGCATCGCCGATCTTCTTCTCAGCCAACAGGCCGAGTGGTCCCGCGCGGGCGATCCGGCCGCGATCGTTACGGCGATGCGCAGGATCGGCGCGCAAGCGGGCCTGAGCGCCGAGCAGATGGACCAGTGCCTGACCGATCAGGCCATGGCCGAGGCGCTCGTCGCCAACTACCAGGCCAACGCCGAGGAGCACGGGATTACCGGGACGCCATCCTTCGTCATCGACGGGGAGCGCTATTCCAACATGGGCTTCGATGCGATGTCGGAGATCATCGAGGAGCGGCTGGCGGCAAACGAAAGCTGATCGGATCCGGCCCGGCCGGGCGGCCGGGCCGCTCACTCCGCTCAGAGAGTGCGCATGTAGATGTCGTATTCGACGTCGGTGACGCGGGCGCGCAATCCGTCCATCTCCTGCTTTTTCATCAGAGCGTAGACGCGGGCGAGTTCGGCGCCGAGCGCCCGTTCGACGAACGGGTTGCCCTCGAACGCGGCGACGGCACGCCCCCACCCGAGGGGAAGCAGGTCGCCGTGGGCTTCGTTCGCCTCACCCTCCACGGGATCGCCGGGGTCGCCGCCCTCGAGCCCCTCGTAGATCGCCTGCAGGATCACGGCGAGGGCGAGATAGGGGTTCGCGTCCGCGCCGGGCACGCGATGCTCGACGCGGGCGGCCTTGCCGGCGGTGGCCGGGACGCGCAGGGCGGTGCCCCGATTGTCGAGCCCCCAGGCCGCGACAACGGGCGCGTAGCTTCCCGGTGCGAGCCGCCGGTAGCTGTTGAGATGCGGGGCGAAGATCAGCGTCGAGGCGGCCATCGTCTCCTGCAGGCGCGCCACGGCACCCGCGAGCGGCGTGTTCAATTCCCCTTCGACGCCGCTGGAAAAGACATTCGCCCCTGTCTCGTCGAGCATGCTGATATGAAAATGCAACCCGGAGCCGGATTGGTCCCCGTAGGGCTTGGCCATGAAGCAGGCCTCCATCCCGTTGGCCCGCGCAACGCCCCGGATCGCGAGCTTCAGCAGGATCGCCTGATCGGCGGCGGAAAGGGCATCGGGCGTGTGGGCGAGGTTGATCTCGAACTGCCCCGGCCCGAATTCCGCGAGCGCGACATCCGCCTGCGCGCCGAGCGCAAGCGCCGCTATCCGGATATCCTCGAGGATCGGGACGAAAGGTTCCTGCACGCCGAGGCGATAGATCTGCGCCTCCGAAAGCCTGTCCCCTGTAAGGGGCGAGACCGGGGGCTGACCCCGCCCGCCGGGATCGCGCCGCGCGTCCATGAGGTAGAACTCCAGCTCGGGCGCGACGACCGGTGTCAGCCCCTTGCGGCGGAACCGCTCCACGACCCGTGCGAGCGCCTGCCGGGGGTCGAGCGGTGCGGGTTCGCCTTCCAGTGTTGTCATCGTCATCAGGGCGACTGCGTGGCGGGCGTCCCGCCAGATCGCCGGGCCGAAGCCGATGACGTGCCCGCAACCGTCCGGATCGCCCTTCTCTATCGCATGTCCCGAATCCGCCGTATCCTGAGAGAGAATGTCGAGCTGGTAGGACGAGAGCGGGAGCCGCACCTTGCCGAACATCTTGTCCACCTGGTCGACAGGCAGGTGCTTGCCGCGCGGAACGCCGTTCATGTCGGGGAAGACAAGCTCGATCGTCGCGATCTCGGGGTGGGCTTTCAGGACGGTTTCGACATGGGTTTTCATCGTGCGCCCTCCTTGCGGGCGAGGAGGATGATATAGGGATCGACGGTTCCGGCGAGACCCGCCTCCTCTCCTTGGCGGGTGAAGGTCACGGCGAGCCCCGCCGCCTCGACCAGCGCGCGCAACTCGGTCTCGCTGACGAAGGTATAGAAGCGGCCGAGCGAATCCCGCCGCTCACCCGTGCCGAGCTTCATCCCGATATGGAGCACGCCTCCCGGGCCGAGTTCCCCGGCGCATTTGGCCATGAGCGCGGGCAGCGTGTCGCGTTCGGCGTGGAGCAGGCTGAAGTTGGCGAAGATGCCACCGAACGGCCCGAGCCCATCGACCTCTTCGAAACGCGCCTGTCGCGCAGCGACGCCCTCATGCCGGGAGGCGAGGGCGACCATCTGTGCCGAGGCATCGATGGCAAGAACGGCGAACCCGGCGGCAGCCATATGCGCGGCCGACTTTCCCGGCCCGCAGCCGAGGTCGAGGAGGCGGGTTCCTCGTGGAACGGCCTCGAGGAATCGCCTCAGATCGGCATCCGGTTCGTCGTTCGTGAAGCGCGTATCGTATTCTTGTGCCCGCGCCTCGTAGACCGCGATGGTCTGATCATCGGTCATCGCGGGGCCTCCGCCTGAAGACAGAGCATCTCCAGCGCGATGGTCGCCCCCGCAAGCGCCGTGATCTCGCCCACGTCATAGGCGGGCGAAACCTCGACGATGTCGGAACCCACGATGTTCAGGCCCTTCAACCCGCGCAGGATCGTCATGGCCTGATGCGTTGTCAGCCCGCCGACGACGGGGGTGCCCGTTCCCGGCGCGCAGGACGGGTCGAGCGCGTCGATATCGAAGGTCAGGTAGCACGGCGCGGACCCGACGCGCTCGCGTATCGCCGCGATCGTCGCGGTGAGCGGCGTGTCGTGCACCGTCATCGCGTCGCGTACCGCAATCCCGAGCGGATCGTCATTCGTGGTGCGGATACCGACCTGGATGGAGCGCGCGGGATCGATCAACCCCTGTTCGACGGCGTGATAGAACATGGTGCCGTGGTCGATCCGCTTGCCGTCATCCTTCCAGGTGTCGGTGTGGGCGTCGAACTGGATCAGGCCGAGCGGGCCGTGCCGTGCCACATGCGCCTTCAGCGAGGGATAGGTCGTGAAGTGGTCCCCGCCGATCAGCAGGACACGCGGGCCTTTCGCCAGGACGGAGGCGATCGCGGCCTCGATATGGGCGGGCACCGTTTCGGGATGGCCGGCGTCGATATGGATATCACCCCAGTCGCCCACCGCGAGCCTCTCGAACGGGTCGAAGGAGGAGGGCCATGCCCGCGCCCACGCAAGATTCGTGGAGGCAGCCCGCACCGCACGAGGGCCGAAGCGCGCGCCGGGGCGGTTCGTCACCGACGTATCGAAGGGCACGCCGATCACGGCGATATCGAGCCCTTCGGGATCGCGGGTATAGCGGCGGCGGCAGAAGGACAGCGCCCCGGAATAGAAGTTCTCGTCATGGGTCGTGGCGAAGGGATCGTCGGCCGTGAAGGCGTAGTCCTTGCGGAAGTCTGTCATTCGATACTCCGGGACGCGGTTCCATCGATCTGAGCCGCCGCCCGCGTGGTGGTCAAGTGCCGCTTGACCGGCTTCCGTTCCGTGATCACAAATTCTTCCATGAACAAGGATGACCCCCGCACGCTGACGGCACCGGTTCAGGCCGGAACGGCCCATGACAGGGTCTATCGCAAGATGTGCACGATGATCCTTCATGGGGAGCTGGAGCCGGGCGCGAGCCTTACGATCCGTGGGGTCGCCGCCGATCTCGGCGTGAGCATGACCCCCGTGCGCGAGGCGTTGCGGAGGCTCGTCGCCGAAGGGGCGCTCACGATGTCCAGTTCCGGCAGGATCTCCACGCCGGAACTGACCAACGAGCGCATCGAGGAACTGGCCGCGATCCGCGCGCTCCTGGAGCCGGAGCTTGCGGCGCGGGCGATGCCGCGAGCCCACATGGCGCTTATCGAGCGGCTGGAGGCGCTCAACCGCCAGATCGGTCTCCTCGTCAGCCAGAATGCGCGGTCGGGCTATGTCCGGGCGAACCTGGAATTTCACCGAACGCTCTATCTGCGCGCCCAGGCCCCTGCGATGCTTGCGCTCACGGAAACCGTCTGGCTGCAATCGGGGCCGACGCTGCGCGCACTCTATGCCCGCCAGCAGCAGACCCGCGCGGTCGAGGCCCATCAGAAGATCATCGCGGCGCTGAAGGCGGGCGACGAACCCGGCCTTCGGATCGCGGTGCGCGCGGATGTGACGGGCGGCTTGAGGATGCTGGTGAGCTGATAACGGCGCAATCGCGCCCATCGGCTGGAACGCGCTCAGCAACCCTTTGCAGAATTACGTCTTTTTCGGCTCGACACGGTTTCGTGAGCGGAGCGATCGCACGCTTTCGCGGGCGACTCGGGGCCAGCTCGCGGCAGTGTCGGGAGGCCGGACGCCCCATCGCTCCGGCTTCCACAAGGAAAGGAAAGACGATGAAACCTCTGATGCTTGCGACCGCGATTTCCCTCACGGCCGGGGCCGCTTTCGCGCAGGATTGCACGCCCGAGATGGTCTCCGAGAAGACGGCGACCATCAACGACATGCTCCCCTCCCTGTCGGAGACGAACCCCGACCTGTTCGCCGAGCTTGCCGTCGCGTTCGAGCAGGCGCTCGCGCAGTATCCCGAAGGAAGCGACATGACGGGTGCCTGCGAAACCTATGATGGCATCATCGCGCGCATGGAGGGCTGAGCGACGCCAACCGGACGGCTCCCCGTCCCCATAACCCCCCTCATACTGCGGCTGCGTCGACGCGGCCGCTTTTTTGTGTGCTAGTATCGGGACAAGCGAAACGGGGGATCGCCATGCCGTCACGTCTGTTTGCCTTCATCCTGATCGGTCTTCTGGCATCCTGCGGGCCGGGCGGTGACCGCCCGCCGAGCACGAGCCTCGGTGTGTCGGTTTCGGTTCCCATCTTCGGCGGGGGCGGCCGC
>JBMYPI010000032.1:0-17035 GCA_049600155.1 Rubricella sp. | reverse complement strand
TGTCGGCCCGATGGCACAGCATGTCAACCCCGGCGGCGACAGCCCTGCGCGCGGCCCCGGCGAAGCCGGGATCGATATCGCTTGCCAACGTGAACCGCTCCGCCCCGGTCATCTGGACCACGAAGAGGACCGCGGCCCGGTGGCCGGCCCTGCGAACCTCGATCAGTTCCTCGAGGTGCTTTCGTCCGCGCGCCGTGACACAGTCGGGAAACTCCGCCACGCCCGGTCGGCGCATCAGGTGGACGTTCTTCACTTCGAGATAGGTCAGTTCGCCATCGTCGTTCCGCAGCAGGAAATCGATCCGGCTGTTTGCGCCGTACCGTTGCTCCGCCCGCACTTCGGCGATCGAAGCGAACAGCGGGATCCGCCGCGCGGCGAGGGCCTCCGCGACGATCCGGTTGGGAACGCCGGTGTCGATGCCGGCATAGCCGCCGCCGGGCAACTCGGTCAGGCGCCAGGTGTAGCGCAGCTTGCGCGCCGGATTGGTTGCGGGCCCGATCCAGATCGTCGAGCCGGGCTCGGCAAGGCCGGTCATCGCGCCCGGGTTGGGGCAGTGGATCACCGTTTCCGTGCCGTCGGGCAGGACGGCATCAGCCAGGAAACGCTTGTATCGGCGCAAGAGCGTGGCCTTTATGAGCGGCGGGTCGAACAGCATGGCGGATCGCTAGACCGCCTGCGAGAGGGAGGCAAGACATGGCACGCGATGCCGGCGCGCCGACGGCGGCGCTGCTCATCATCGGGGACGAGATTCTCTCGGGCAGAACCCGCGACATCAATCTCTCCGTTCTGGCTACGGCGCTTTCCGAGCGTGGCATCGGGATGGCGGAGGCGCGTGTCGTGCCGGATATCGAGAATGAGATCGTCTCGGCACTCGATGCGCTGCGCGCGCGCTATACCTATGTCTTCACATCCGGCGGGATCGGGCCCACCCATGATGACATCACGGCCGATGCGGTAGGGCGCGCATTCGGGGTGCCTGTGGCGATCCGCGAGGACGCGCGGGCCATCCTGGCGACGAACTATGCCGATCCCGAGCGCGATCTCAACGAGGCGCGCTTGAGGATGGCCCGGATCCCGGAGGGCGCGACGCTGATCGACAACCCCGTCAGCAAGGCTCCCGGCTTCCGGATCGGCAACGTCCACGTCATGGCCGGCGTTCCGAAGGTCTTCGAGGCGATGCTCGCCGGGGTGCTCCCCTCCTTGCAGGGTGGGCGGCCCGCGGTGTCGCGATCGGTGACGATCGATCGTCCGGAGGGCGAGATCGCAGGCCCGCTCGCCGCCTTCGCGCGGGACTGGCCCGGCCTCTCGATCGGCTCCTATCCCTTCGACCGGAACGGCGCATACGGTTGCGAGATCGTCCTGCGTGGCCTCGACGAGGGAGAACTGACGAAGGCTGAAGCCGATCTGCGCGGGCGCTTCGATCTTCCCGGCTGCTGATCTTTACATGGCGGTTCGACCGGATAATGCTCCCGCCTGGTTGCCCGCTTGGTGAAATTGGTAGACACAAGGGACTTAAAATCCCTCGACCTTCGGTCTTGCCGGTTCGAGTCCGGCAGCGGGCACCAGGCTTTCCCTGACCCAACGGGTCGGCGACATGCGTATCCGGTGAGGCCGTGTAGAGTGCCGTCGGCACCCGACTGAATGCCACACCACACCTATCGTGCGCAAAAGGGGGGCGCGGCGGTCGGCCCTGCGCCGCCGCGCCCACGTCACGTCGCTCAGAACTCCGCCCAGTCGTCGTCCTGAACGGCGACGGCGGCACTACCCGTTGCCGGCTGTGCCGTGCGATGATCCGGCACCGGCGAGGAGTCCGTCCGCTTCGGCGCCCGCGCGGGTTTCGGAGTGGCCGCGCCCGTCCTGAACTGACGGACCAGCTCGGCAAGCGCCTCCGCCTTGATCTGAAGCTGGGCCGCCCTGCTTGCGGATTGCTCCGACATCGAGGCGTTCTGCTGGGTCATCCCGTCCATCTCGCTCAATGCCGAGGAGATCTCGTCCACGCCGGTCGCCTGTTCGCGGCTCATCGCGGTGATCTCGCCGATGGCGCGGTTCACCTGTGCGATCGACTCGATGATCTCGTCGAGGGATCCACCCGTGCGCCGGACGAGGCTGACCCCGTCGCTGACATGCGAGGTGGAGGATGCGATGAGAGTCTTGATGTCCTTCGCGGCCTCCCCGGACCGCTGGGCGAGCGTGCGCACTTCCGACGCGACGACCGCGAAGCCCTTGCCGGCATCGCCCGCCCGGGCGGCCTCGACGGCCGCGTTCAACGCAAGAAGGTTGGTCTGAAACGCGATGGAGTCGATCGCGGAGATGATCTGGGACATCTTCTCCGATCCCTCCTCGATCAGCGACATCGCCTGGATCGCATCGCGGACGATCGCGCCCCCCTCCTGCGCCTGGTTCGCGGCGTTATCCGAGAGATCCGTCGCGGTCTGGGCGCTCTCGGCGTTGTTCTTGATGGTGGAGGACATCTCCTCCATCGTCGCGGCCGTCTCCTCGAGGGAAGCCGCCTGCGCTTCCGTCCGCCGGGAGAGGCTCTTGGCCTCGTCGGCGATATCCGCGATCGCCTGGTTGACCTCGTGGGCGGTGATCTGGATGTCGCTGACCAGCTCCGCGAGACGGGCGACGGTGCCGTTGACATTGGTCTGAAGCGTTGCGAACGCACCCTTGAACTGGCCATCCATGCGGCGGGTCAGATCGCCCGCAGCGAGGCTCTCGATGGCCGACTGGGTTGCCGCGATCCCGGATTCGACGGTCTGAACCAGCCGATTGACGTTCTCGGCGATCCGATTGAGCGAGTCCTGCTTGCTGTCGGGCGAGACGCGCCCGTCGAACTCCCCGTCGACCGCGCGGGCGATGACACTGTCGATCTCGCCCTGTATGCGCATCTCGTCCGTCCGATCGACCCATTCGACGACATGGCCCGTCTCGGTCCCGTCCCGCAGCCTGAGAGGCGAGATCATGAGGCTGAAGATGCGCTCGCCCAGCGTGATCCGTGTCTCGTGCTTGTCCGTGAGCGCGGCGAGCATCTTGCGCTGGTGGCTCGGATCGCTGTGGAAAATGTCGATATTGGCGCCGAGCACCTTCTCCGCCCGGAAATCCCTGAGGCTCTTCCGGATCTCGTCCTCCGCTTCGGAGAGCAGCCCTTCGAGCGCGCTGCTGAGGAAGGTGATGTTGTGGTCGCTATCGGCGATCATGACCATGGCGGTCGAACTGTCGAGCGCGTCGCGGATGCGGCGCGCCTCGCTCCGCCGCCTGTCCAGCAAGCCGACATTCTTGCCGATCGTGCCGAACTCGTCCTTTCGCTCGTCTGGAAGCTCGACCTGTGGATCGTCATTCGCGATGCCGGCAATGGCTGCGTTGAGCTTGGCGAGCGGTCGCACCACGCTGCCGCCGATGCGGAGGCCCGCGACGATGGTGATGATCGCGGCCACGGCCGCGAAAACCGCTACCTGTATGCGGGACGAGGCGGCCTCGCTCGCACCGGCGTCACCCTCCTCCTCGAGGCGTTCGATCCGTTCGTCCACCACCACGTCGAAGGTCGTGTTCAGACGGTCCTGGGTGGGGCCGGTCAACTGGCCGAGGATCGAAACGGCCTGCGCATGAAAGTCCGCGATCTCGTTCATCTGCGTGACGATCGTTTCGAGGTCTGCGCGGGCCCGGCGCCCCAGCGCCACGACATCGCGAAGCGAATCCTCGGCGCCGGGCATCGTGCCGCCCTCGATCGTTTCGAGTGTCGTGCGCAGATGCGCGTCCGCGCTTCCTATCGCGATGACCGCCCGTTCGAGGGTGGTCGCGCCGCGGTCGACGGTGAAAACGCCCACAGCCTCGTCGGCGGCGCCGAGGAGCCGCTGCGCCCGGTCGGCCGCGCCGGCGAGCAGCATGGATCCGGCGCCGTTTCCGGCAGCGGCGATCTCCGCACCGCCATCCACGATCGCCGCCCGCGCGACCTGCAGTTCCGCGACCATGCCGCTCTCGCGTTGCTCCAGTGCGACATAGCGTTCGAACTGCTCCCTGTAGGTGACCAGTTGCCCGTCGATATCGGAGATGAGCCGATAGAATTCGTCCCGGACACTGTCGGCCTCGCGCGCGGCGAGGATCTGCTCTGCCAGGCCATCGAGTTCCTCCGTCGCGATCAGCGAATAGCGGCTGTCGCCCGAAAGGCTGAACTGGTTCACCGCAACGACGGTTTCGAGGAAATCCTCCTGCAGCTCGGTGAACCAGACCATTTCCTCCTTGAGAGTCAGGTAGTCCACGAAGCGGCGTTCCGCCTCCGAGAAGCGGATCGAAGTGAATGCCGCGACCAGCACCATGGCAAGGATCGCAACGGAGAACCCGAGCGCAAGGCGCTTCGGAACGGTCAGGGCAGTGAGCATTTGGACTCTCCCGCTATAGGCTAGGCGATGCGCCACAAGCCCTAAGCGGTGAGCCGTAAACAGCCGCTAAACGACGGGTGTCTTCCGAAGAAGCGGCATGAGCTTGGTCATGTCCGGCCCACGGTCGGCTCCGGTGAGCACTCGGCGCAGGGGCGGAAAAAGCTGTTTGCCCTTGCGCCCCGTGGCCTCCTTCACGGCGCTGGTCCAAGCGCCCCAGGTTTCCTCTGTCCACGGCCTTGGAGGCAGGAGCGTGAGAGCCGTGGCGACGAACTCGCGGTCCTCGTCGTGGATGAGCGGCTCCGCCCCGTCACGGCAGAGCGCCCAGAGCGGGGCCACGTCCGCGAAGGTCTCTATATTCTCCCGCGCCATGTCCCAGAAGGCGGGCGCTGTTTCGCCTCGAACGCCGATCGCCTCCAGCCGTGCGGCGGCCGCCTCGAAGGGCAGGGCGTGGAGGTGGCGCGCGGTCAGGAGCCTGAGATCCGCCTCGTCGAATTTGGTGGGGGCCGCGCCGAATCGGGTGATGTCGAAACCCTCGATCAGGGCGTCGTGACCGTCCCGCAGCTCGATCGGATCGGCGGAGCCGAGCCGCGCCATGTGCGAGAGGATCGCCATCGGTTCGATCCCGGCCGCCCTCAGATCCCGGAGTGAAAGCGTGCCCAGACGCTTCGACAGCGCTTCCCCCTGCGGCCCGGTCAGAAGCGAATGATGCGCGAAGGCGGGCGCCGTGCCGCCGAGGGCCTCGAACATCTGGATCTGGGTCGCGGTGTTGGTGACGTGATCCATCCCGCGCACGATATGGGTGACGCCAAGCTGATGGTCGTCGACGACGCTCGCGAGCGTATAGAGATACTGCCCGTCCTGCCGGATCAGCACCGGATCGGAGACGGAAGCGGCATCGATCGACTGGTGTCCAAGGATCTGGTCCTCCCATTCGATCCGGTCGTGGTTCAGGAGGAAGCGCCAGACGCCCGCGCCCCGCTCGGCCCGCATTGCGTCGCGTTCCTGATCGCTGAGCGACAGCGCAGAACGGTCGTAGACCGGCGGCCGGCCCATGTTGAGCTGCTTCTTGCGCTTGAGGTCCAGTTCCGTGGGCGTTTCGAACGCTTCGTAGAGCCGGCCGGCGGCCCGCAGGGCATCCGCCGCGGCATCGTATTCGGCGATGCGGTCCGATTGCTTCACCTCGCGGTCCCAGGTGAGGCCGAGCCATTCGAGATCCTCGCGGATCGCGTCGGCGTATTCCTGGCGGGACCGTTCCGGATCGGTGTCGTCCAGCCGCAGGATGAACGTGCCGCCCGCCTTGCGCGCGATCAGCCAGTTGAACAGCGCCGCGCGGAGGTTGCCGACATGCAGATATCCGGTGGGCGAGGGAGCGAAACGGGTGACGGTCATCGGTGCAGCGTCCTTGCGCAGGGTCGCGCCGCTTCTATTCTCTCCAACCGGGACGGGCAAGGAGGGGCCGGAAGATGGACGTATGGGATCGCGCGGCGCCCTCGTTGGAGGACTTCATCGACATCGCCGAAGCCGCCCGCGCGGCCATTCCCGATCCCTGGCGGCAGGCGGCAGGAGAGGTCGCGCTTCGCGTCGCCGACCTGGCCGACGATGACACGCTCCGGGAGATGGAGATCGAAAACCCCTACGATCTGACGGGGCTCTATGACGGTACTCCGTTGACGGAGAAATCCGTCCTCGATCAGCCGGAGAAGCCCGATGCGATCTGGCTCTATCGCCTCGCGATCTTGGAAGAGTGGATCGATCGCGGGGATGTGCCCCTCAGGGCGCTGATAGGCCATGTCTATGTGCACGAACTCGCGCACCATTTCGGCTGGTCCGACGACGATATCGCCAGCATCGATCCGTGGTGGGAATGAGGTCCGGGATCTTCCGGGCCGAAAGCTCTCTCGGAAGGCGCGTGGTATTCGTCAGGCGCGGCACTCCTCCAGCCGCCGTTTCTGGTTCCCCGCGGCATCGAAGTTGGCCGGGTCGAGCCACGCCTCGAACCCAGCGCGCAGCCTGGGCCACTCCGCGTCGAGCACCGAGAACCAGTCCGTATCCCGGTTGCGCCCCTTGACGATCATGTGCTGGCGAAACCGCCCCTCATGGGTGAAGCCGAGCCGCGATGCCGCCCGGCGGGAGGGTTCGTTGAGGGCGTTGCATTTCCATTCATAGCGCCGATAGTCGAGATCGAAGGCGCGCTTCATCATCAGATACATCGCCTCCGTCGCGGCGCGGCTGCGCCGCAGGCGCGGGCTGAGCGTGATGAAGCCGATCTCGATCACGCCATGGGAGGGCTCGATCCGAAGATAGGTCGCGAAACCCGCAGGATCGCCCCGTTCGTCGAGGATCGTATGGAAGAGCGGATCCTCGCTTCGCTCCGCGTTCTCGAGAAACCCACGGAACGCGCCTTCATCGGCGAATGGCCCCACGGGCATGTAGTCCCACATCGTGCCGTCATCTTCCGCGAAAGCGGCGTGAAGCGGTGCGGCATTCCTCGCGGCGCTCAGCGGTTCGATGCGGCACCAGCGGCCCGTCATCGGTTCCCGCCCCGGCCAGTGTGGAGGCGTCCAGCCCTTGACGGCCGCGCCCAGTTGTCGCGTCATTGTCATCGTTCCGTCATTGATCCCGGCGACGGTCGGAGACCTGATCGCGCTCAACAATCCGCTTCTGGGGAGAAGTCATCCATGCCACTCGTCGAACCGCTCACGACAGACCATGACCCGGAGGTCATGGAGCTGGCCGCGTTCTTCAACGAAACGCTCGGCTTCCCGCCCAACAGCGTGCTCACCATGCAGCGCCGGCCTGCCATCGCCAAGGCCTTCATCGGGCTGAACAAGGCGGTGATGGAGAACCACGGCCGGGTGACGGCGGAGCAGAAGCGCCTGATCGGCTACCTCACGAGCCAGGTCGCCGGATGCAGATACTGCCAGGCGCATACCGCACTCGCCGCGAACCGCTATGGCGGCCGCCCGGAGCGGGTCGAGGCCGTGTGGGAATTCGAAACCTCCGATCTTTTCACCGAGGCGGAGAAGGCCGCGTTCCGCTTCGCCATCGCGGCATCGACCATCCCCAACGCGGTGGATGACGCGATCGCCGATGGGCTGCGGGCCCATTGGGACGATGGCGAGATCGTGGAAATCCTCGGGGTCATCGCACTCTTCGGCTATCTCAACCGCTGGAACGATTCGATGGCGACGACGATGGAGGACGGCGCGGTCTCCACGGGAGAAGCGCATCTTACCCATCGCGGCTGGAGCCGGGGCAAGCACGTCTGAGCCTGTTCCCCATCGCAGCGCCGGCGCACATTCCAATGCCGAGAACCACCCTCTCATCACCTCGATGGAACCCCGCGAGGTCTGGTCCTGGTGCTTCGTTGATGAGGTCGCGGTCAAGGTGCGAGGGCCCGGGTGACCGGGCCGAAAGGCCCGGCCCCGCAAGGTCGATCCTACATCGGCGAGATCACGAGATCGACTTCGAGAACGGCCGATGTGTCGCCCCGGATAACCATGGGATGCGCCGTCCGCCGCAGGGAGATCGGATCACCCGTGATCGGGTTTGTGACATTCACGGCCATCGGGCAGGGCGCCGCGCCGCGGCAATTGGCGGAGAAGATCGTCGTGCTTTCCGAAGACAGGGGCAGTGACACCAGCTGCCCGTCCACGAGCGCGCGCAGGACCGTGCTGTCGGACGGAAATCCGAGCGCGAGATGATACCCGAGCACGTCATCGGGGTTGAAGCCGCTGGTGAGGAACAGTCCGATCCCTTCGCCGAGACCGATCGCAGCCGCATCTGAAACGGCTTCCGCGGCCTTTTCGACTTCGCTTTCGAGGTCGGCTCCGTTGGTG
Organism: Rubricella sp.; assembly: GCA_049600155.1. Classification (GTDB taxonomy): domain Bacteria; phylum Pseudomonadota; class Alphaproteobacteria; order Rhodobacterales; family Rhodobacteraceae; genus Rubricella. The sequence continues at coordinate 8,820 of JBMYPI010000032.1, read as the reverse complement.
ACGGCATTGGGGCTGGTGCCTTCGATCACGTCGACAAGCGCGGTCTCGAGCGCCGACTCCACCCGCTCGATGATCGGTTCGATCCGGTCATCGGACGTTTTGTCGTTGTCGATGGCGATGATGAGCGCCCCGAAGAAATCGGTAACGAGGCAGGATCGGAACCCGTTGGCGATATTGAGCTGGTCGAGGCCCGTTTCCGCGGGTGGGAGGCTTTGTGTGGGGATCGGCGCTTCCTGTCCCGGCTGGAGATTGGCGCGCACTTCCCGGAACGGCGTGGGGAAGCTGCGCACGCGCGTGCTCCCCGCCTCGCCGAAGGTCGAGCGAAAGCCGATCATGACGAGATAGACGTCGTCTCCATTGCTCTCATCCGACGCGATCGCGCGAAGCGTCGAAGGGGCTATGCGCATGCCGACCTGTGTGGTGGGTTGCGGATCCGTGCAGACCTCTTCGAAGAACTGCCACGGCTCGGGTCTGTCCGCCCGTTCGAGGGCCGTTCGGCCGCAGGCGGATACCAGTATCAGTATCCCCGTGATGAGTAGCAGTCTTTGCATGATCGGAGCTCCTTCATTTCCGGAACTCCACTGTTCACCGCAGGGCCGGGGCTGGCCTCGTGAAAAATGCGCAATCCGACCCGATCAGTCCGATCGTGTTTCCCCGTCCACCCAGGCTGAATAATCCGCCGTCACTTCGATCCGCTCGACTGCGATGAAGGGCAGTTCGTAGGGATGCAGTGCGCGCACGCGGCGGACAAGAGCATCCGCCTTCGCCGTCGTCGTCTTGAGGTGAAGCTGAACCTCGGGTTCGGATACGATCTGCGATTCCCATCGATAGACGGAAGCCGTGATGGCGTAGGCGTTGGTGCAGGCGGCGAGCCGTTCGGCCATCGCCGCGCGCGCCACGCGATCCGCGCTGGCCTGGTCGGGCAGGTTGGTGCGGATGATCGCGATCTGCGCCGTCTCAGCCATGCCCGCCATCCCGCCAGCGGTTCACCATCGGATACCGGCGGTCGAGCCAGAATGCGCCCTGCGTCAGCCGCGGGCCGGGCGCCGACTGGAAACGCTTCCATTCGTTGATGTAGACGAGGTGCTGCACCTTCAGCACCGTTTCCCGATCATGCCCGGCGGCGATCACGTCCGCTACGCTGGCGGAGCCGTCCACCAGCCTTTCGAGAATATCGTCGAGCACCTCGTAGGGCGGCAGGCTGTCTTCGTCCTTCTGATCCTCGCGGAGCTCCGCCGAGGGCGGCTTGTCGATCACCCTGGGCGGGATCACGGTGCCCTGCGGCCCCCTCATCCAGGGGCGGTGGTTGGCGTTGCGCCAGCGGCAGGTCTCGAAAACGCGGGTCTTGTAGAGATCCTTGAGCGGGTTGTAGCCGCCGCACATGTCCCCGTAGATCGTCGCGTAGCCGACGGCGACCTCCGACTTGTTTCCGGTGGTCAGGAGCATTTCGCCGAACTTGTTAGAGAGCGCCATCAGCAGAAGCCCCCGCAGGCGGGACTGGATGTTCTCCTCGGTCAGGTCCGGTTGCGTCTCGGCGAAGAGCGGGCCGAGTGCATCGGTCACCGCGGCGCGCGGGCCGGAGATGGCGATTTCGTCGAGCCGGCAGCCGAGCGCCCCTGCCACCGCCGCCGCATCCTCCAGCGATTGGGCGGACGTGTATTCCGAGGGGAGCATCACGCAGCGTACGTTCGTCGGTCCCAGGGCATCGGCCGCGATCGCGGCGACGAGTGCCGAATCGATCCCGCCGGACAGCCCCAGTAGCACCTTCGAGAACCCCGATTTCCGCAGATAGGCCGAAAGGCCCATCACCATTGCGCGATAGTCCTGTTCCCAGTCGTCGGGGATGTGGGCCCGCTCCGCCTGAACAGCGCGCCAGCCCTCCGCGCCGCGCTCGAACTCCACCGTCTCGATCGTTTCCTCGAACGGCGGAAGCGCGGCCGCAACCCGGCCGCCGGGGTTGAGCACGAAGCTCGCCCCGTCGAAGACCTGGTCGTCCTGCCCGCCGAGAAGGTTGAGATAGGCCAGCGGCAGGCCGCTCTCCACCACGCGGGCGACCATGTAATCCATCCGCACGTCGCGCTTCCCGCGGTGATAGGGCGAACCGTTCGGAACGAGCAGGATCTCCGCCCCGCTTTCCTCAAGGGCCTCCACGGGATCGGCGTGCCAGGCATCCTCGCAGATGGCGACGCCGATCCTGACCCCGCCGATCGCGACCGGCCCCTGCGGCGGGGCCGCCGTATAGATGCGTTTCTCGTCGAAAACCTCGTCATTGGGCAGCATCTGCTTGAGCACCGTCGCGGCGACCCGACCGCCCTCGAGGATATGGTAGCCGTTGTAGAGCCGCCCTTCGTGAAGCGCCGGTGCGCCTATCCCAAGGGCCGGGCCGGTCGCGCAGGCGCGCGCGAGGTCCGAAACCGCAGCGATCGCCTGCTCCACGAAGGCCGGCCTGCGGCCGAGGTCCAGTGTCTGGTAACCGGTCATGAACATTTCCGGCAGCGCGACGAGATCCGCGCCCGCCGCCGCGCCGGCCGCATGGGCGCGCTGCGCGAGCGCGGCGTTGCCCGCAAGATCGCCGACGGTGGCGTCGAGCTGGGCCAGCGTCAGCCGGAAACGGTCTTTCATGCGGGTCTCCACGCTCTCGATTTCCTGCCCGTCGGCGATATATCCCGCGCGTGGGCGTTTCAACAGCCGACCGTCGGGCAGAGGGAGAGCCGACTTGCCATAACCCTGCCGCATTAGCGTGTTGTCACGCTTGAAGCGGCCAAATAAAGTGGCGTGGTAAGTCAGTCATTTTGGGGGAAGTCTCCCGCCGGCTCGGGCGGATGACGATGGGGAAGACATGACGATGCGGAAATCGGTTTTCAACCGTAGCGTGGCGGCCGGCCTCGGACTGGTGGTTTTCGGGGGCACTGCGGCAGCGCAGACCGCCGGTGAAGGCGTGCAGGTGCGCCAGTATGAAACCGGCGGCGTCTATGAGGGGGAGTTCCTCAACGGTCTCCAGCACGGGCAGGGCACCTACCGTCTGCCCAACGGCTACGAATACACCGGGACTTGGGTCGAAGGCCGGATCGAGGGGGAAGGCACCGCGCGCTTCCCCAACGGCTCGGTCTATACCGGCGAGTTCCTCGACGGTCAGCCGCATGGGCAGGGTCAGATCGTGTTCGCGGACGGCGGCACCTATGAGGGCCAGTGGGAGGCCAGCGTCATCCAGGGCGAGGGTGTCGCGGTCTACGCGAACGGCGTGCGCTACGAGGGTGAGTTCCGCAACTCCGTCCACCACGGGTTCGGGGTGATGGAAAGCCCCAACGGCTATCGCTACGAGGGCACCTGGGAAGACGGCGAGAAACACGGCACCGGCACGATCACCTATCCCGATGGCGCGATCTACGAAGGGGAGCTGGTGAACGGCATCCGCGCCGGCGAAGGCACGCTGACGCTCCCCGACGGTCTTACCTATGCGGGCCAGTGGGCCGATAACGAGATCAACGGCGAGGGCGTTCTCACCCAGCCCAACGGCGACATCTACGAGGCGACCTTCGTCAACGGCCAGCAGGAAGGTTTCGGCATCGCCACGCTCGCCAATGGCGATATTTACGAGGGCGAGTTCCTCGCAGGCCTGCGTCACGGGCAGGGCACGCTCCAGGGCGCCGACGATTACGAATATACCGGGCAGTGGGTCGAGGGCCGGATCGAGGGCGTGGGCACCATGCGCTACCCCGACGGATCGGTCTACGAGGGCGAGTTCCAGAACGGTCTCAGCCACGGCACCGGCAAGATCACCTATCCCGACGGCTCCTCCTACGAGGGCGAATGGGTCGAGGGCGTGATCGAGGGCGAGGGCATCGCCCGCTATGACAACGGCCTCGTCTACGAGGGCCAGTTCCGCAACGCCCGCAACCACGGCTACGGCGTGATGACCTACGAGGACGGGTTCCAGTATGCCGGCGAATGGCGCGATGGCCTGCGCCACGGCGAAGGCGTCGCCACCTATTCCGATGGCACCGTCTATCGCGGCCTCTTCGCCGACGGTCAGCGTGAGGGTGAAGGCACCATCACGATGAATGACGGGTTCGAGTATACGGGCGGCTGGCTCGCCGGTGAGATCCACGGGGAAGGGACCGCGATCTATCCAAACGGCGACCGCTACGAGGGCTTCTTCGCCTTCGGTCAGCGCCAGGGGCAGGGCCGGATGGTCTACGCGACCGGCGAAGTCTACGAAGGCTACTGGGTCGAGGACGAGCGCGCGACCGAAGAGGAAGCCCGCGAAGCCGGCATCATCGACTGAGGTGTCCCGAACGCCTTGTCGGATCGAACCGGACAGCCCCCTTTGCGGGGCTGTTCTTCGTTTGGTCAGGGATGCCTTCGCCGAGCTCGATCCAAGGATCGACCCGCCAAGCTCCGCGAACCGTCTTGATGAACGGGCGATCCGTGAGGCGGCCCGTTCGGGCGAGGTCTGGGTGCTCGGCGCTCCACCCGAGGCCTGTGTGACCTTCACGTTCGCCGGGGATCACCTCTATCTCGGCAAGCTTGCCGTTCATCCCGGTCACCGGCGCAGGGGCCTCGCCCGCGCCCTCCTTCTTCATGCCGTGGAGAGAGCCGCCGCGCATGGATTGCCCCGCGTCGTCCTGCAATCGCGCGTCGAACTGGTGGAGAACCATGCCCTCTTCCGGGCCTGCGGCTTCCGCGCGGTGGGTGAGACACGCCACCCCGGTTTCGACAGGGCGACCTCCCTCACCTTCGAGCGGGCAGTCGCGCCCGTGCTCCCGGCCTAAAGCCGCCCGCCTTCGTCGAGTGTCTTGAGAACGCGCCTGGCCGCGCCGCGATAGGCGTCCTTCGTGTCGTCCTTCATCCGGTCCCAGGTGCGATACATCTGCGCCATCCGGCCATTCTTTTCGAACCGGTCGCGGTGGCGATTGAGGAAATCCCAGTAGAGCGGGTTGAACGGGCAGGCATCCTCGCCCGTCTTCTCCTTCACCTTGTAGCGGCAGTTCCCGCAGTGATCGGACATCCGGTCGATATAGGAGCCGCTCGCCGCGTAGGGTTTGGAGCCGACCATCCCACCATCGGCATGCAGGACCATCCCGATCACGTTCGGCGCCTCCACCCATTCGTAGGCGTCGGCGTAGACGGCAAGATACCATTCATGGACCTGCCGCGGCTCCACACCGGCGAGAAGCGCGAAATTCCCCGTCACCATGAGCCGCTGGATATGGTGGGCATAGGCTTCCTCGATCGTCTGGGTGACGACCGCTTTCACACAGGCCATGTCCGTGTCACCCGTCCAGTAGAAATCGGGCAGATCGCGTTGCGCGTTCAGGCCGTTGCGCCCGGTATAGCCGGGTCCATCGAGGAAATAGATGCCCCGGATGAACTCCCGCCAGCCGAGGATCTGCCGGATATATCCCTCCACCGCGTTGAGCGGCGCGCGGCCCTCGCGATACTCCTCCTCCGCCTGCCGACACAGCTCCAGCGGATCGAGAAGCCCGATATTGAGGTAGATCGACAGGACGGAGTGGTAGAGGAACCGCTCCCCTTCCAGCATCGCATCCTGGTAGTCACCGAAACAGGGCAGCGCCTCCTTCATGAATTTCGTGGCCGCGGCCCGCGCATCGCGTCGCCGCGTCGCGAACCAGAAGGGTCGCAGATCCCCGAACGTGTCGGGGAACTCCTTCTCGACCAACGCGAGGACGTCTTCGGTGATCTCGTCAGGCTCGTGCCGACGCGGCGACGGCATGAACAGATCCTGCTTGGCGGGTTTTCGGTTCTCCTGATCGAAGTTCCACTTGCCCCCCTCCGGATCGTCGCCATCCATCAGAAGCCCGGTCTTGCGCCGCATCTCGCGATAGAAATGCTCCATCCGCATTGCCTTGCGGCCATCCGCCCATGCGGCGAAATCCTTCTCCGAACACAGGAAGCGGTCGTCCGGCAGTTGCTCGACCGATACGGGGCAGTTCTCCAAGGCTTCCCGCAGCCGCCATTCGCCCGGCGCGGTGGCGATCACCCCCTCGGCGCCATGTTCCTTCGCGCGGCGCATCAACTCGCCACAGATCGTGTCGCTCCCATCCGCGTCGTCGAGCGTGGTGTAGGCGACCGTCCAGCCCTCATCCCGCAAGTCTTCGGCGAAATGGCGCATCGCCGACAGGACCAGCGCGATCTTCTTCGCATGATGGCGGACATAGGTGCCCTCTTCCCGCACTTCCGCCATGACCACTATGTCACGCCCCCTGTCGCCTGCGCGAAGGGCGGAGAGGTCGGGCGAAAGCTGATCGCCGAGGACAAGGATCAATCTGGGCTTGTCGGCCATGGGATCTCCAATGCTGCGCTGGATCGAAAACGCCGGGCCCGCCCATCCCGTTTCACTGTTCCTGCACATACTTCGGGGAGTCCGCGTAAACAGGCGGGGCAGAGCCCCTGGCCGTCACCAGGGAACCGGCTCTCCCGCCCAGTCGAAAAACTGGCCCGTCTGCGCCGGGCCAAGCCCCGCCAGCACCCGCGCGAGGTTCTCCGCCGCTTCTTCCGGCGTGACGGATTTGTGCCGCCCGAGGTATTTGCGCGTCAGGTCCGATTGCACCGTTCCGGGATGCAGCGCGACGACAGCGGCCTCCTTGCGCTTGCGGGCGATTTCGATCGCTGCGGTTCGGATCACCTGGTTCTGCGCCGCCTTCGCCGCGCGATAGGCGATCCACCCCCCGATTCCGTTATCCCCGATGGAGCCGACGCGGGCCGACAGCGAGGCGAAGACGCTCGGCCCTTCCGCCAGCAGCGGTTCGAAATGCTTCAGAAGCAGCGCCGGCCCCGTTGCGTTGAGGGCGAACTGCGCCGCGAAATTTTCGGGCGTGATCGCGCGGATCGTCTTTTCCGGGGGATGGTCGATCTCAAGCGCGCCGGTTGCGTTGAAGATGATGGAATAGCCGCCGGGCAGCTTGCCCGCCCAGTTCGCGACGGTCGCCTCGTCGGTCAGGTCGAGGCCATTCTCCCGCCGGCTCAGCGCATCCACGGCCATGACCTTCGAGAACCGGTCGATCAGCGCCGACCCGATCGCGCCCGTGGAGCCGATAACGAGCGCGCGCCCGCCGCGAAACCGTGTGTCGAAATCACCTGTGATCGTCATGACCGGCAGACATGGGCCGGGCCGCGGCAGTTTCCACTTCACCTCCCGGAAAATCCCGGTATTGTGCCGCCCATGTTCGGGATCGCCGATATCCGCCTTGGGCTCCTTCTCCTTAGCCGCCTCTGAGCGTGCCGGGGCCTCGGCGCGCACGCTCAGGGGATCGTGGGCCGCGCCGAACCAACCGAACTGCCAAGGAACATCACCATGACCACGACCGAACAGGATCGCGTCCTGATCTTCGACACGACGCTGCGCGATGGCGAGCAGTCCCCCGGCGCGACGATGACCCATGCCGAGAAGCTGGAGATCGCCTCCATGCTCGACGAGATGGGCGTCGATATCATCGAGGCGGGCTTTCCCATCGCCTCGGACGGCGATTTCGAAGCGGTGAGCGAGATCGCCCGCCGGTCGAAGAACGCCGTGATCTGCGGGCTGTCCCGCGCGAATTTCAAGGATATCGACCGCTGCTGGGAAGCGGTCCGCCACGCAGCGCGCCCGCGCATCCACACCTTCATCGGCACCTCGCCGCTGCACCGGGATATCCCGAAGCTGAACAAGGACCAGATGGCCGATCTCATCCACGAGACGGTCAGCCACGCGCGCAACCTCTGCGACAACGTGCAATGGTCCCCGATGGACGCGACCCGGACGGAGCATGACTATCTCTGCCGCGTGGTGGAGATCGCCATCAAGGCCGGCGCGACGACGATCAACATACCCGACACGGTGGGCTACACCGCCCCGCGCGAAAGCGCCGATCTGATCGCGATGCTGATCGAGAAGGTGCCCGGGGCGGACGAGATCACCTTCGCCACCCATTGTCACAACGATCTGGGCATGGCGACGGCCAACGCGCTCGCTGCCGTGGAGGCCGGTGCGCGGCAGATCGAGTGCACGATCAACGGGCTGGGCGAGCGCGCAGGAAACACCGCGCTGGAAGAGGTCGTGATGGCGCTGAAGGTGCGCAATGACATCATGCCCTACAGCACGGGTATCGACACGACGAAGATCATCGGCATCTCCCGCCGGGTCGCGGCCGTGTCGGGCTTCGCGGTGCAGTACAACAAGGCCATCGTCGGCAAGAACGCCTTCGCCCACGAATCCGGTATCCACCAGGACGGGATGCTGAAGAACGCCGAGACGTTCGAGATCATGCGCCCTTCCGATATCGGCCTGAGTGAAACCAACCTCGTGATGGGCAAGCATTCCGGCCGGGCCGCGCTGCGGGCGAAGCTCAGGGATCTGGGCTTCGATCTGGGCGACAACCAGCTCAAGGACGTGTTCGTCCGGTTCAAGGCGCTCGCCGACCGCAAGAAGGAAGTCTACGACGACGATCTCATCGCCCTGATGACGGATATCGAGGGCGGCGGTGACGAGCGGATCCGCGTGAAGTTCCTCCGCGTCATCTGTGGCACCGAAGCGCCACAATCGGCCGACCTGACCCTGACGATCGACGGTCAGGATCATCAGGTCACCGCGCAGGGCGACGGCCCTGTCGATGCGACCTTCAACGCGGTCAAGGCGCTCGTGCCCCATGACGCACGCCTCCAGCTCTATCAGGTGCACGCGGTGACCGAGGGCACCGATGCACAGGCGACGGTCAGTGTGCGCATGGAAGAGGGCGGGCGCATCGTGACCGGTCAATCGGCGGACACCGATACGGTCGTCGCTTCCGCCAAGGCCTATGTCGCGGCGCTCAACAAGCTCCT
>JBMYPI010000031.1:0-17141 GCA_049600155.1 Rubricella sp. | reverse complement strand
TGCGGTCGGCCAGCGCCCCCGCCCCGCGACCGATGAGGTCGAAATCGAAGAACTCGGGCCGTGCCTCATCGAGATCGACCGCACCCATCCCCGATGCATCGGGCAGAAGAAGGGTCGCCTTGCCGCTGGCGAACGTCGCCCGCGCGCCCATCTTTTCCAAGGCGGTCGCGACCGTCGGCGCGCCCTGTGCGGCCATGAGGCTGCGGGCCCGCCAGCCTTCGATCACCGGTTCTTCGAGGGCGGCTCCATCCCAGGAAAGGGTCAGGGGCACATCCTGCCCCTTTCCGATCGCGACGGAGATGTCGCCGTGGCAGACCTCGCCGATCCGTTCGATCAGCGCTCCCACGAGTCGGATCAGAGCGACACAGTCGCCCCGGATCATGCGGGCACCGGCATCCCCCCCCGCGCCTCGCAACCGAAAGCGCAATTCCGGGACGAGGGCGCGAGCCACTCCTTCAACCAGTGTATCGGTCGAGAAGACCTCGATCTCGCGGCGGTTCGCGGCGCCGGGCCGCGCCCCTTCGATCCGCGGGGTGAGATCGCGGAAGGAGAGCGTGTAGCCCGCGACGCCACCCTCGTCGCGCAGGAGCGTAAGCCGCGCCAGGAGGAAGCGTCCATCCGCCCGCGTGGACAGGACGAGATCCATGTCCGGCAAGGCGCCCTCCGCCGGGACGCCGGACAGTTCCGATAGCGCATGGTCGATGGCATCGCGATGGATCAGATGCGTGAGATCGCGATCGAGCCCGATCTGCCCTTCACCGGCGAGGAGGCGCCCTGCCTCGCGATTGACGAGCGTGATGCGATGATCGGGCGTGGCCACGAGGACGCCTTCGGAAAGGCTTTGCAGAACCGTCGAAAGGTAGCGCCGTTCACGCGCGAGATCGGCGGTTCGCTGATCGAGCTTGAGACGTTCCCGTTCCCTTTGCTCGGCAAGAACACGAGCGACTTCCCGCACGGCCGGTGCAAGGCGGCCGAGATGCTTGCCGAGATTGACCTCCACATCCCCTTCCGCGACGCCGCGCGCCCTGAGCGTCAAAGCCGACGCCGCCCGTTCGACCGGTGTGGCGACGTTTTCGTCGAACAGTCTCCAAACCCAGAGGGAGATGCCGACAAGCACCGCGACGGAAAGGAATGCACCGAGTGCGATGCCCCCCTGTTCGCGCGATGCGGCGAGAACGGCGCCCCCGATGATGCCAGCCGAGCCCGCCACCGCGATGAACGCGAAGAACAGCCCCATCCGGAGCCTCAGCGAGAGGCGCGAAAGCGGCCCCGGCGCGCTCATCCCTGCGTGCAGAGCGCCGCGAGAAGCGGTTCGCCCTCCTCCATCGGGAACCATGTGAGATCGCCCCGTGGCTGGCCCTCCTCGTCGAAGGTGATCCCGTCCGAGATATCTGCACGGCGCGCGCCCGCGCAATCGACGAGCACGGGCACGAGGCGCGGGCCGGTGAAGCGCTGGTAGAGCAGGATATCGCTGATAACGAGGTCCGGCGCGGCGGGGTTGCGCAACGCGCCACCGGAGTTCACGGCCATCAGGCGGTGGATCGTGGGAAAGGCATAGGTCCAGGGCTTGTACCACGCCTGGCTTTCGATCCGGCTGATCACCTCGAATCCCTCGGGCATCGCCGCCTCCGTTCGATCCGCCCAGCCGTATTCCAGAACGGTCGTGGTGAAGATCATGGCGAGCCCGGCGAAGACCGGCGTCAGCCAGCGCGGCGCGAGGCCGCGCAGGATCGTCCTGAGAACCAGCGCGACGCCGCCGCCGAGAAAGCCTGCCGCGATCACCGCGATGAATTCGTAGAGCATCTTTTCCCTTACCCCAGGATCTGACGGCCCTGTGCGAGGGCCGATTGCATTGTCTTGACCACGACGAAGGCGTCGCGAAGGTGACTTCGTTCGAGGTCCGAAAGGCTCGAAGGCGCCATGTAGTTGTCCGGTGCGGAGCCATCGCGGATCTGTCTGACCTGATGATCGAGCCGGGCTTCGGCGATCAGGTCATAGGCGTCGATCAGATCCTGTCCACCGGTCTTGGACACGATGCCATCCGCGACGGCCCGTTCCAGCCGCGCCCGCGTGTTGACCTCGGCGAACCGGCCCTGCAGGGCATAGACCCGCGCGAGATCGACGACGGGCACCACACCGTTGTGCTTGAGATCGATCGTGTTGCGATGTTCGCCCGACCGGATCGTCGCGAAGCCGCGCAACAGCCCCAGCGGCGTGGTGTGCTTGAGCGAGTTGGAGACCATGTGGCTGATGAAGATCGTGTTCTTCGCAGCCATCTCCAGCGCTTCGCCCTGAAGCGCTTCGAAGAGCCCCGCATCCCCGCCGATGGCGCGCAGATCGAACATGACCGAAGCGAGCATCTGCGCCTCGGGCCCGGGGCTGTCGATCCATTTTCGGAAATACGAGCGCCAGATGCGGACGGGCTGACGCCACCGATCCGCCGTCGCCATCATGTCGCCCGGACAGTAGAAATACCCGATCGCGTCCAGACCGTCGGAAACGAAACGTGCGAGATCGGCGAAATAGGCGTCATGCTCCGGCTTGGTATCGTCGGAGAGGATGAGGCAGTTGTCCTGATCGGAAACGCCCGTCTGTTCCCGCCGGCCCTGGCTCCCGCAGGCTGCCCAGACATAGGGGACGGGGGGCGGCCCGAACCTTTCCTCGGCGAGTGCGAGCAGTCTCCTTGTGGCCGCGTCCGCGATATCGGTCGCAAGGCGGGTGACGACGTCGTGGCGTTCGCTGCCGACGAGGCCGGCGAGCATCGGGCGGATCTCGGCGACCGCGGGCTTCATGGCCTCCGCATCGGCGGCCCGCACGATCCTCGCGACGATCGCGCCGCTCGATGTCGATTGCGCGGCGATAAGGTCGGTCTGCGTGACGATCCCGACGGGGCGGCCCGACCGCAGGATGGGAACGTGGCTGATATGGCGCTCCGTCATCAGCAGAAGCGCATCCTGGCCCAGGCCGCTTTCCTCCAGCACGAAGGGATCGGGCGTCATAATGGCGGTGATCGGCGTCGTCGCGGCGCGGCCTTCGGCGACCGCGCGGGTGATGTCCCGCACCGTGAGGATACCGCCGACATGGGAAAGGTCACCGACCAGAACGCAGGATATCCGCTTCGATGACATAACCTGCGCGGCGGCGCGCAGCGTGGTCTCCGGCGTGAGGGTGACGGGATCGGGCGTCATCAGATCGCCGATCCTGAGCGTCGCCGGACCACGCGGCGCGGCCGGTCTGTTCCGCGCACGGCCGAAGAACCGTGCGAAAGGCGGGGCCTCGGCCATCAGATGATGGAACATGGCCGCCGGCAGCAGGAGCAGGGAAGCCTCGCTCACCGCATGGGCGGAGGTGCGCGCGGCCCCGTCCCGGATGAGCCCGCGTTCCGCGAAGCTGTTTCCCGGACCGAGGCGAGAGAGCGGCGTTCCGTCGGCATCGCGTATCTCGATCTCGCCGTCGCGGATCAGGTAGAGCCCTTCGAGCGGCGCCCCGAACTCGAAAACCGTGGCGCCCGCACGCAGGCCGAGGGGCTTCATCGCATCCGCGACGATACGGCGGACATCTTCCTCGAGCACGTCATAGGGATGGTGCCGGGAAAGGAGTGCGAAGGTTTCGCTCGCGTCGGCCATCATGCGCTCCGAGGCTCTGAAGACGAGTGCACCCCCGACGAAAGCCGGGGGTGCCTTTGCGTGGCGGGCCTTGCGCAGTCACGCAAGGCCCTGTCCGTTCCTCGGATCAGTGATCCTGGGCGGCCGCACCTGCACCCCGGGGGACGCGGATGGACTCGACCAGGTCCTGGATTTCCTGCGGCGGCTGTGCCGTTGCGCGGGAAACGAGGATCGCCGTGGCGAAGTTCAGCACTGCACCGACCGGACCGAAGGCCAGAGGCGAGATACCGAAGAGCCAGTTGTCGGCGGTATTGGCCAGCAGGTTGGTGCCCGGGATGAAGAAGATCCCGAGATAGGTGAAGAGATACCCCACCGTCACAAGAAGGCCCACGATCATGCCGAGCGTCGCGCCCACGCTGTTGATGCGCTTGGAGAAGATGCCCATCATCAGCGTCGGGAAGAGCGTCGCAGCCGCAAGACCGAAGGCCAGCGCCACAACCTGCGCCGCGAAGCCCGGCGGGTTGAGACCCAGATAGGTCGCGAGCACGATCGCACCGGCCATCGAAATCCGCGCGGCCAGAAGCTCGCCCTTTTCACTGATGCCCGGGTTCAGCCAGTCCTTGATGAGATCGTGGCTGACCGCCGAGGAGATCGCCAGCAGAAGGCCGGCGGCCGTCGAAAGCGCGGCGGCAAGACCACCGGCGGCGATCAGGGCGATCACCCACGGCGGCAGATCCGCGATCTCGGGGTTGGCGAGCACGAGGATGTCACGGTTGAACGTGGTCAGCTCGTTCCCGGCCCAGCCACGCTCCGCCGCCATTTCCTGCATCGCGGGGTTGGCGTCGTTGTAGTACTGGATCAGGCCGTCGCCGTTCTTGTCCTCGAAGGCGAGAAGGCCGGTGACCTCCCAGTTCCGCATCCAGTCCGGACGCTCGTCGACGGCAAGCGCTTCACCCTGCAGGCCGTTCGGCCACAGCGTGTCGGTGATGTTCAGACGCGCCATCGCACCCACTGCCGGAGCGGTGAGATAGAGCAGAGCGATGAACACCAGCGCCCAGCCTGCGGACCAGCGCGCATCGGCGACCCTCGGCACCGTGAAGAAGCGGATGATCACGTGCGGCAGGCCCGCCGTACCGATCATCAGCGACAGCGTGAACAGCGCCATGTTGAGGTAGCTGCCATGCTGGCCGGTGTAGTCGTTGAAGCCGAGCTCCTGAAGGACCGTGTCGAGACGCTCGAGAAGCGCCACGCCGGAGCCCTCATGCGTGCCGAAAAGGCCGAGGCCCGGGATCGGGTTGCCGGTGAGCTGGAGCGAGATGAAGACGGCCGGAATCGTGTAGGCCGTGATCAGCACGCAGTACTGCGCCACCTGGGTGTAGGTGATGCCCTTCATGCCGCCCAGAACCGCGTAGACGAAGACGACCGCGGAGGCGATGAAGAGGCCGGTGGTGTTCGACACTTCGAGGAAGCGCGAGAACGCCACGCCCGCACCCGTCATCTGGCCGATGACGTAGGTGATCGAGATCACCAGGAGACACACCACCGCGGTGATGCGCGCACCCTGGCTGTAGAAGCGGTCACCGATGAACTGCGGAACAGTGAACTTGCCGAACTTCCGCAGATAGGGCGCGAGAAGCAGGGCGAGCAGCACGTAGCCGCCGGTCCAGCCCATGAGGAAGCTGGAGTTGCCGTAGCCGACAAAGGCGATGAGGCCGGCCATCGAGATGAAGGAAGCGGCCGACATCCAGTCCGCCGCGGTCGCCATGCCGTTGACGACGGGGTTCACGCCCCGGCCCGCGGCATAGAATTCGGAGGTCGAGCCCGCGCGGGCCCAGATCGCGATGCCGATATAGAGCAGGAAGCTCGCACCGACGACGATGAGGTTGAGGGTAAACTGATCCATTCCGCTTACTCCTCGTCCACGCCGTATTCACGGTCGATCGCGTTCATGCGGAACGCATAGAAGAAGATGATCCCGAGGAATACGAGGATCGATCCTTGCTGCGCGAACCAGAAGCCGAGATCCGCACCGCCCACGGAGATGCCGTACAGCATCGGACGGAAGAGGATACCCATTCCGAACGAACACAGCGCCCAGATGATCATCAGGATGACCACCAGGCGGATGTTCGCCTTCCAGTACCCGCCGCTATCAGTGGCGTTGGGGTTTGCCATTATGCTCCCTCCCTTAGGGTTGCTTGGTTGAAGTCATTTTTTTGGACGGTTTTGTCCGGCAACGGATGCGGATTTGTCAACAACGGCGAACATCGCCGCCGTCACGTCGTCCATACCAGCCATTGCATCGACCCGGTCGAGGATACCCACCCGGTCGTAGTATTCGATGAGCGGCGCGGTCTCGGCGTGATAGGCTTCGAGGCGCCCCGCCACGGTTTCCGCGTTGTCATCGGCCCGGCGGGCGAAGTTCGTTCCGCCGCACTTGTCGCACACGCCCTCACGAGCGGGGCGTTTTGCGCTGTCGTGATACCCTTCACCGCAATCCGAACAGGTGAAGCGGCCCGCGATCCGATCGACCATCGCGGCATCGTCCACCTCCATCGAAATGGCTGCCGCAACGGTCAGGCCCAGATCGGCAAGAAGCGCGTCGAGCGCTTCCGCTTGCGGAACGGTGCGCGGAAAGCCGTCGAAGATGACCCCACGCCCGAGATCGCCCGCGGCGAGACGCTCGCGGACAATGGCGATGACGATATCGTCGGACACCAGACCACCCGCTTCCATGACGGCCTTGGCGGCGAGACCGGCCTCGGTCCCCGCCTTGACCGCAGCCCGCAGCATGTCCCCGGTGGAGAGTTGGACGAGCTCCTTCTCCTCCACGAGCCTGCGGGCCTGGGTGCCCTTCCCGGCGCCCGGAGGGCCGAGAAGGATGAGATTGACGAGCGTTGCATTCACAGGGGCGCCTCCGTCCATCTGGTCGTCCCTCACGAGTTGCCGCGATTGGCGATGAGATCGTCGACGACCGAGGGGTCGGCCAGCGTCGAGGTATCGCCGAGCGCGCCGTAATCGTCCTCTGCGATCTTGCGCAGGATGCGGCGCATGATCTTGCCCGAACGGGTCTTCGGCAGGCCGGGGGCGAACTGCAGCACGTCGGGCTTGGCGATCGGACCGATTTCCTGGCGGACCCACTTCACGAGTTCCGCGCGAAGCTCGTCGGATTTCTCGTGACCCTCCATGAGCGTGACATAGCACCAGATTCCCTGGCCCTTGAGGTCATGGGGGAAGCCGACGACCGCCGCCTCGGAAACCGCTTCATGGGCGACAAGCGCGCTCTCGACCTCCGCCGTGCCCATCCGGTGGCCGGAGACGTTGATCACGTCATCGACCCGGCCGGTGATCCAGTAATAGCCGTCCTCGTCCCGGCGGCAGCCGTCGCCGGAGAAGTAGTAGCCCTTGTACTGGCTGAAATAGGTGTCCACGAACCGCTCGTGATCGCCCCAGACGGTGCGGGACTGACCCGGCCAGCTATCGGCCAGGGCCAGAACCCCCTCGCACTTCGTTTCCGCGATCTCGTCACCCGTGTGGGCATCGAGCACGACCGGCTGCACCCCGAAGAACGGTCGCGTGGCGGAACCGGGCTTCGTCGCCGTCGCGCCGGGCAGCGGGGAGATCAGGATCCCGCCCGTCTCGGTCTGCCACCAGGTGTCGACGATCGGGCAGCGGCCCTTGCCGACGACCTCGTTGTACCAGTTCCACGCCTCGGGGTTGATCGGTTCGCCGACCGAGCCGAGCACCCGCAGGGAGGAAAGATCCGCCTTCTCGACGAAGGCGTTGCCCTTGCCCATCAGCATCCGAAGCGCGGTCGGCGCGGTGTAGAAGATGTTCACGTTGTGCTTGTCGCAGACATCCCAGAACCGCGATGCGTCCGGATAGGTCGGCACCCCCTCGAACATCAGCGTGGTCGCGCCATTGGCGAGCGGGCCGTAGACGATGTAGCTGTGCCCGGTGACCCAGCCGACATCGGCGGTGCACCAGTAGACCTCGCCCTCCTGGTAATCGAAGACATACTCGTGGGTCATGGAGGCGTAGACCATGTACCCGCCGGTGGTATGCACGACGCCCTTGGGCTTTCCGGTGGAGCCGGACGTGTAGAGAATGAAGAGCGGATCTTCCGCGGCCATCTCCACCGGCTCGCAGTGGTTGGACACGCGCTCCACCTCTTCCGAATAGATGTAGTCGCGATCGCGATTGATCGGAACATCTCCGCCGGTGCGGTGAACCATCAGGCACTTCACGTCATCGGCGCACTTGGCAAGCGCGGCGTCGACATTCGTCTTCAGCGGCGTGTTGCGGCCGCCGCGCGGCGCCTCATCGGCGGTGATGACGAGCTTTGCGCCGGAGCCTTCGATCCGGTCGGCCAGCGCGTCGGAGGAGAAGCCCGCGAACACGATGGAATGGATCGCACCGATCCGCGCGCAGGCCAGCATCGCGTAGGCGGCCGCCGGGATCATCGGCAGATACAAGACGACGCGGTCGCCTTTCTTCACGCCGAGGCCGTGCAGGACATTCGCGAATTTCGAAACCTGCTCGTGCAGTTCCTGGTAGGAGATGTGCTGCGCGATGCCCGGATCATCGGATTCCCAGATGATCGCCGTCTGATGCGCACGGTCCTTCAGATGACGATCCACGCAGTTGTAGCACGCGTTCAGCGTGCCGTCCTCGAACCATTTGATGGAAACGTTGTGGTAGTCGAAAGAGGTGTTCTTCACCTTCGTGTAGGGCTTGATCCAGTCGATGCGCTTGCCGTGCTCGGCCCAGAATGCCTCCGGATCGGCGATCGAGGCCGCGTAGAGTTCGCGATACCTGGCTTCATCGACATGGGCCGCCTCGGCGATCGAGGCTGACGGCGGAAATTTCTCGTCGAGCATGTGGGTAAGCTCCTGGCGGGCGCTCCTGGCGCCGGTTCCTCCCGCGTCCCGCGCGCTCTCCCGCACGCTGAAACAGCTTGGTTCTGAATCGCCGCCTTGGAGGCGGACGTTGTTAAGTTACCCTACGTCCTACTGGTGGGGCTTGAGCGAAATCAAGAGCAAAGCACCTGTTTTCATTGGAATTTTTTGTCAAAAATTTGACGTGCAATGCGGTAAAGTGTCAAAAAATCAGGTTCGTCTGTGAAACCGCGGACTGGGGCGCGGCGAATAAGATTACGTAAAGAACGGAAATCACGTCAGATTCGAACCGCCGAAACCGCGCCGGGCCGATGGAGACGATACCGGTTGGAAGAAGCCACACGCCGCCGGACGGACGAAGGCTCTCGAACACGTTTCGACGCGCCTCCGGCAAGGCCCCACCCTCTCTCACCCCACGCAGACGGGATTCGAAAGCACGAAACCGGCAAGCGCGACGGAGCGCCCCGGTAGACAGCCGTATCGTGGGAGAGGTGGTGGAGGGGGCTGGATTCGAACCAGCGTAGGGAATCCCGGCGGATTTACAGTCCGCTGCATTTGACCGCTCTGCCACCCCTCCACGGGCGGCGCCTGCGAACAGGCGGGTAACGGTGGCGGTGTCTAAGGGGCAGGCCAGCCACCGTCAACATCAAAAAGCGAACGCCGCTTGCACGCCGCGCTGCACCGCGCCATAGCGGGGCAGCGAAAGGATGGACACGATGTCGAAACCCCGGCCACGCAAGCCAGCCCACGTGATCGCAGCCGAACGCCGGCGGAAGGCCGACGGGCCCGAACGCGTCTGGCTTTTCGGCATCCACGCGGTGCGGGACGCGCTCGCCAATCCCGCGCGGACGAAGCACCGCCTTCTGGCGACACCCAACGCGGTGAACCGCCTTGAAGCGGAGATCGCCGATGCGGGGCTCACGCCGGAAATCGTCGACCCGCGCAGGTTCACCGCCCCGATCGATCCGGGATCGGTCCATCAGGGTGCGGCCCTGGAGGTCGATCCGCTGGACTGGGGATCGCTCTCGGAACGATGCGCGCCGGGCAGCGAGGCGCCGATCGTCCTCCTGCTCGACCGCGTGACGGACCCGCACAATGTCGGCGCCATCCTGCGTTCGGCGGAGGTTTTCGGCGCGCGGGCCGTCATCGCCCCGCGCCACCATTCCGCCCCCGAAACCGGGGCACTTGCGAAAACCGCTTCCGGCGCGCTGGAACGGCAGCCCTATCTGCGTGTTCCCAACCTCGCCCGGGCGATGGGTGCGCTGCGCGAGATGGGCTACACCATCCTCGGCCTCGACGGCGAAGGGGCCGCGACGCTGGAAGACGCCCTCGAAATACATCCGAAAGGCCCCCTTGCGCTCGCCCTCGGTGCCGAGGGCCCGGGCCTTAGGGAACTCACGCGCGAGACCTGCGACGAGATCGTCCGCATTCCCTTCGCCGGGCCGTTCGGTTCGCTCAATGTATCCAATGCCGCTGCGGTCTCCCTCTATGCCGCACGGCACCGTTGACAGGGGTCGGCCACCACCGCAGGGTCGCGCCATGTCCGTCACGAAGATCGCCACCTGCTCCTATTGCGGAACCCGCGCCGCCCTCGTCTTCGATCGCGAGCGGCACGAACTGACCTGCCCCGCCTGCGGCGCCCCCCTGCACGAGATGAAGCGCCTGCAAACGGGGCACGAGAGGGTGGAGCACAAGAACCGACCGAGCCGCCCGGCACGGCCCGATTGGGATGGCGGCGAACGCAAGCGGGACGAACGCAGACGCAAGAAGAAGAAGCGCAAGCCGCTGGCCTGGAAGATCGTCGAGGAACTGATCGACATCATCGACTGACAGCCGCACCGGGCACGCCGGTTCACATCCCCGCGACGGGCCTCGCCTATTGCACGGACATTGGCCAGATTGGGGACACGAGCCATAAGGGGAGGCGCAGGATGACCCTCACACGACGCGGCCTGATCGTGACGACGTTTATCGGAATGGGGCTGGCGCCCGGCTTGGCGCTGGCCCAGGAGCCGCCCATCTTTTCGGCGCACCGGGGCTTTCTCGGCCGGGGAGAAGCCTTCGCCATCCGCGGTTACGATCCGGTTGCCTACCACCTCGACAACCGCCCGGTGGAAGGATCGTCGGAGATCACCGCGGACTGGATGGGGGCGATCTGGTCCTTCACGAGCGAAGCGAACCGGGACCGGTTCATTGCTGACCCGGGGCGCTATGCCCCGGCCTATGGCGGCTATTGTGCCTGGGCAGCGGCACAAGGCTATCTCGCGCCGATCGATCCCGATGCGTTCACGATCCATGAAGGACGGCTCTATCTCAACGCCTCCCTCGATGTGCGCCGCCGCTGGGAGCGGGACATTCCGGGCCACATCGCCCGCGCCGATGCGAACTGGCCCGAAATTCTCTCGCGATGACATTTATTTAACGTTCACATTTCGATGAGAGTATCTGACTTGGGCAATGAAAGGTGTTACATTGCCCATTGAGACGCCGGTGCGGACGACTCGCGTCTCTTCACTACTGTCCCTCGTTCCGAACTTCTGCCCGGGGTCTTGGCCCCGGGCTTTTTTCGTTTGAGGCGGGCGGTGAGGCCGCATAACGTCCCCGCCATGACCCAGCATTCCGACGCCGAACTGAAGCGGATCCTGTCGCGCACGCGCACCATCGCCTGTGTCGGCGTGAGCCTGAAGGAAACGCGGCCGAGCTATTTCGTCGCCCGCTACCTGCGGCTGAAGGGCTACCGTGTGATCGGCGTGAACCCGGCCTATGCCGGGAAGGATGGTTTCGGCTCGACGATCGTCGGCAGCCTGTCCGATATCCCTTCGGGCGAAGATCCCATCCACATGGTCGACATCTTCCGCCGCAGCGAAGAGGCCGGGGCGGTCGTCGACGAGGCGCTGGAGGTGCTCGGCCCGCGCGGCCTCCGGACGATCTGGATGCAGATCGGCGTCGAAGACGAGGCCGCCGCCGAACGCGCCCGCGCCAGGGGGATCGACGTGGTGATGAACCGTTGCCCAAAGATCGAATACCAGCGCCTGTTCGGGGAATTGCGCTGGGGCGGGTTCAACACCGGGGTCATCTCGTCGCGGCTTTAAGGGTTTAGCAGTCATTCGGCGGCAATGCTGAAGCCCAGCAAGAGAACCATCAATATCTAGTTGATTGGCATCCCCCAAGGTCGATATGTTCAGAGCCATGCGAGATATGCCGCTTACATCCGTTGAGTTCTGCGCAGGTGCGGGTGGTCAGGCGCTCGGACTGGAACTCGCTGGATTCAGACACCAGTTGCTTGTCGAAATTGATCCTGATTGCTGCGCTACACTTCGATTGAACCGTCCTGATTGGAACGTGGTGCAAGCCGACATGAACGCCTTCACCGCGCCAAGCGAGCTTGCGCCAGATTTGTTTGCGGCGGGCCTACCCTGCCCACCGTTCTCAATCGCCGGGAAACAACTCGGGCGAGACGATGAGCGTGACCTATTTCCGGCGGCGCTTCGTCTGATCGCGACGATGCGGCCCAAAGCCGTTTTGATCGAGAACGTCCGCGGGTTTCTCTCACGTTCGTTCACAGAGTATCGTGAGTCTCTCAAATCTGCATTCCGAGGACTGGGGTATTTAGTGGATTGGCGTCTATTGGACGCAAAGCATTTTGGCGTCTCGCAGTCTCGCTCGCGCGTTGCAATTGTCGCTGCACGCCCGGATATCTGGCGGCATTTCGAGTTTCCAGAGGCTTCGCACGACGTACCAGTCGATGTCGGCCTACTCCTTGCGGACCTCATGGCAGCGAACGGATGGGAAGGTGTTGACCAGTGGAGGCAAAAAGCCAAAGGACCTGCGCCCACGATAGTAGGTGGCTCGAAGAAACACGGAGGCCCCGATCTCGGGCCAACGAGAGCCCGCGCAGCATGGCGTCAGATGGGTGTGAATGGTGGATCGATAGCAGAAACTGCGCCGATGCCAGGTTTCAGCGATTTGCCTCGTCTGACAAACCGTATGGTCGCACGGCTGCAAGGTTTTCCGGACACATGGCAATTCACCGGGAAGAAAACTGCCGCCTATCGTCAAATAGGCAACGCGTTTCCGCCGCCGGTCGCTTGCGCAATTGGAGAAGCGCTAGCGACCGCTATCGATAGCGCGCGTGTCGAACAGAAGACGAAGATGGTTGCCGCTGAATGAATTCACGACCGACTAGAGGTGCGCGAGCAAAGCTCAGAGCATATTTCCTTGAGAACACTGGTCGCGTACTACAGGCAAACGAACTTCGAGAGGCATCGGGCGGCATATCGGAGTGGGCACGGCGCGTGAGGGAACTCAGATCCGAGGAGGGGTATCTGATTCTGACTCACAATGATCGATCCGATCTCAAGCCTGGTCAGTATCTGTTGGAAGATCCGAAACCCCAACCTGCCTTCGCACGAAACATCTCCAAAGAAACACGTGCATATGTGTTGGATAGAAACGGGTTTACTTGCCAGCAGTGCGGCGCTGTAGCTGGCGAACAACATCCATATGACACTACCCGCAAAACTCGACTTCAAATCGGGCACGTCATAGACAAGTCACAAGGTGGGACTGATGACCCGTCAAACCTACGTGCTTTGTGCTCTGTTTGTAATGAAGGAGCCGCCAACCTGACCTTGGATAGGCCCTCGCTGCATAAACTGCTCGTCCAAGTGCGGCGTGCACCTGCGTCAGATCAGAAGGCGCTACTTGATTGGCTCAAGACGAAGTTTCCGGATTGAAGCTTCGCTCTCGTTCAGTCGCCTGCCCTAGGTGATCGGAACGGACGTGATCCTCCGTGAACCAGCTTTCGCCATGGGCGCCTTCGAGCTGGCGTGCCCAGGCGGCGAGGAAGCGGTCTCCGAACGTGTAGCCTGATCGGGCGAATTCGGCGGGCAGCTCGGTCCACGGCACATGGGGGCGCCCGTGGTGCACGGCGTGGTAGTTGTAGTTGAGAATCCAGGCCTCCGCCCAGCGCGGGAGGGAGAGGTTGTGCCCCGCTTCCGTCACTCCCAGCGGATTGGCGTAATGGTAGGCGTTGTCGAAGCTCGACACGATCACGGCCCGCAGGGCGAGGCCGAGCGCCACCATCCACCAGAAGCCTCCATAGAGAAGGAACGACGCGATCCACAGAAGAACGACCGCCGCGCCGTCCATCCGCATCCGCCGCCGCCCCTTGCGCCGAAGGAGCTGAACCTGCGCGGCGGACCACATCGTTCTCCCCTCCGCGTCCGTCCTGCCGAAGCCGAAGCGCACCACCCGCTCATAGAGCGACCGAGGTAGGAGGCTCAGGACGGAGGCCAATACCTCGGCGAGGTAGAACCCGCCGAGCAGAAGCGCATGGTGCCGCAGCCGATCGGCCGGTCCGGGGCGCCCCCCGAAAACGACCTCGCCGGCGTTGAGCGGGGTCCGGTTGAAGCGGTGGTGCTGGAGATGACCGAGGCGGAGGAGCTGGAACGGGCATCCGAAGAGGATCGACAGCACACGGCCGAGCGCATCGTTGACCGCCCTGTCGCGATGGAGCCGCCCGTGGATCGCCTCGTGGATCAGGGCCCAGAGTGTCGGCGTCGTCAGCACCGCGGGCAGGACGAGAATGCCCCACCACGGCGATTGCACCACAAGCAGCGGAAGGATGACGAACAGGCCCAGACCAGCCAGAACCACCCCGATGGTCAGGACGAGGTTGAGGCGATCGGGATTTTCGTTTCGCGACATGGCGCTTTCCTGAGACGAAATTCCAGCCGCTCCCGACCCGGAACGCCATTCTCCTTTTCGCGCAAAACCTGTATTCCCGGGCCACGCCAACGGCTAGACAAGCCAACGGTCCGGCGCCGTGAACGGCGCTCCGGGGAGGAAACTTGCAACAAGGGATGACAGTTCCATGACCGAAGAGATCCCGTACGGGTTCGACACGCTCCAGATCCATGCCGGCAGTCGGCCTGATCCGGCGACCGGCGCGAGACAGACGCCGATCTATCAGAACACCGCCTATGTGTTCCGCGATGCCGATCACGCGGCGGCGCTGTTCAACCTTCAGGAAGTCGGCTTCATCTATTCGCGGCTCACGAACCCGACCGTCTCCGTCCTGCAGGAGCGTATCGCGACGCTCGAAGGCGGGATCGGCGCGGTCGCCTGTTCCTCAGGACATGCGGCGCAGATCATGGCGCTCTTTCCGCTGATGAGCCCGGGCGACAACATCGTCGTTTCCAACCGTCTCTACGGTGGAACGGTCACCCAGTTCAGCCAGACGATCAAGCGCTTCGGCTGGGAGGCGAAATTCGTCGATATCGACGATCGTGGGGCGATCAGCCGGGCCTGCACCAAGCGCACGAAGGCGATCTTCTGCGAGTCGATCGCCAACCCCGGCGGGCATGTCGCCGATCTGGAGATGGTCGCGAAGATCGCCGACCGGAAGGGCGTCCCTCTCATCGTCGACAACACCACGGCGACACCGTACCTGTGCAACCCCATCGCGCATGGCGCGACGATCGTGGTGCATTCCACGACGAAATATCTCTCGGGCAACGGCACCGCGATGGGTGGCGTGATCGTCGATTCGGGCAAGTTCGACTGGTCCGCGTCGGACAAGTTTCCTTCCCTCAGCGCACCCGAGCCCGCCTATCACGGCCTGAAGTTCCACGAGACCTTCGGCAACCTCGCCTATGTCTTCCACGGGATCGCGGTCGGGCTGCGGGATCTGGGCATGTCACAGTCCCCGCAGAATGCGTTCCTCACGCTTCTCGGTATCGAGACGCTCAGCCTGCGGATGGAGCGGCATGTCGAGAACGCCCGAAAGGTCGCGGAGTGGCTGGAGCAGGACGAGCGTGTGGAGGCCGTGACCTATGCGGGCCTCAAATCCTCGCCCTACGCCAAGCGCGTGCGGAAATTCTACAAGAAGGGCGCCGGCGCGCTTTTCACCTTCGCGGTGAAGGGCGGCTATGACGCCTGCGTGAAGCTCGTGGATTCGGTGGAACTCTTCAGCCATGTCGCCAATCTGGGCGATACACGGAGCCTCATCATCCACTCCGCCTCGACGACCCACCGCCAGTTGACCGAGGAGCAGCAGGTGGCCGCAGGGGCCGCGCCCAATGTGGTGCGCCTGTCGATCGGCATCGAGGATGCCGACGACCTGATCCGCGATCTCGATCAGGCGCTGGCGAAGGCCGTCGGCTGATCGTTACTGGACGATCCCGATCCGGAGGCTGACCGTGGCCGACATGGTCAGCTCTCCCGGTTCGACGGGCATCACGGCCTCGGACCGGACGGCCATCATGTCCGCCATCACGGGCCGGGGCATCCCGCCGCCGCCCTCGCGGATCTCGTAGACGGGGCCGAGTTCGATGCCCGCAGCCTCCGCGATGTCTCCGGCACGCTGAAACGCGTCGCGGACGGCAGCACGACGCGCCTCCCGGACGAGTTCGGAAGGGTCCTCGATGTCGAAGCGGAACCCGTTCAGCCGGTTCACGCCGGCCTCGGTGATGGCATCGAGCGTCCCGCCCGCATCCGCGAGATCGCGCACGATGATCGACAGCTCGGTGGAGGCACGATATCCGGCGACACGCGGCGCGCGGCCCGGTTGCGGCTCGGCATAGACCGGAGAGAGATCGATACGACGCGTCTGGACATCGGCGCCCGTGATGCCGGCCTCCGCAAGCGCGGCGACGACCTCGGCGGCACGATTCGCCACGGCCTGCGTGGCTGCCGCGGCCCGGGGCGCGTTTTCCTCCACCCCGATCGTGATCCGCGCGATATCAGGCACGGCAACGACCTCGCCTACACCGGACACGAAGATGGACGGCACCGGCGCCTCCTGCGCGAAAGCGGGCCGGCAGACGCCGATCGCGGCCACGATCAGGGCCAGGGCGGGGAGGAAAGAGCGGGGATTCATCGCTGTAACCTTTTCTGCGGAAGGGTAAGGCATTAGGTCTGATCAGGGCATCCTACACGGAAACCGTGGACTATGGTGCGCGAACCGGCGCGCCGGGGCAATTGACGAGACGGGATCGATGATAACGCTTGCGCGAGGGTTCGGAAGATTGGCTGCGGCCCTGGTCGTCGCCCTGCCGCTCGCCTTCGCCGCGACGGCGCAGACCGCGATCGACGAGTCGGCGCCACCGCCGCCCCGCCCCGATGCGGCGTCGGCGGCGGATGCGACCCTGCCCGGACCTGCCGATCCGGTCGAAGCGGATGTGACACCCTCGGGCTCCGGCACAACGCCGAACGCGGAGCCACTGTCTTTCTCGACCCCGCCGCGGCCGCGGCCGGCTGCACTCGCCGAGGTCCGGATCGAAGCTGCGCTCGCCTCCCTCACGACGAGCAGACCCAGGCCGCGCCCGGCCGACCTCGCGGAGCGGGCCGAACGGATCGTCGCCGCCCGCCGCGCGGCGGAGGAATCCCGCCGCAACGTTCCTGTCGCATCGACGCCGACAAGCGCGCCACGGCGCCCACGCGCGTGCGCGAAGGCGTGGTCACGTTGCACCTGCACAACGACTCCGAAACCGACCAGCTCCTCCGACTCGATTGGGCCGCGTGGCGCGACGACGCCGTCACGGCCGCGGCGGTGACCACGCGGCAGCGCTTTCGCGATCTGTTCTCGAGCGAGACCGTCGCCGCGGGCACCGGCGTCGACGTGGGCCATCTCGCG
>JBMYPI010000030.1:0-17147 GCA_049600155.1 Rubricella sp. | reverse complement strand
CTTCGAGGCCCGAAAGGATCTGCGCGTCCCGCGTCCCCATGCGCCCTACTTCGACGGGCGTCAGACGCGCGATTTCCCCGATGGCCCGGAACACGGCCCACCCTTCGCCGTCCCGGAAAAGCGCGCTGATCGGCACGGTCAGCGTCTCGTCGGACTGCCATTCCACGATCCTCAGGAAGACGGCGAACCCGTCGCCCAGTGCCGCGCGCTCCTCCCGCGGTGTCACGAGATCGAAGATCGCATCGACCCTTTGCTCCTCGATCCCCAGCGCGGAGACCTGTGTCCGCGCAGCCGGCTCCACACGCCGGAGCCGCGCGGTTAGGGGAACGTCTCCGCCCCAACGCTCCACGATCGCGTCGGCGCCGGCCGGAATACGGACAGCATCGCTCGACAGCACATCCGCAACGATCTCGAGCTCCGCCGGATCGCCGATGGAGACGAGCGTCGCGCCCGCCGCAACCGGCCGTTCGCTGATCTGGTCGACGGACAGGACGACGCCGTCCACGGGCGCGGTCAGCCGGATGCAGCACGTCTCGGCGCCGCCGCGTGCGGGGACAGGCTCTATCAACGCGGCGCGCGCACGGTCCAGCGCGCTTTGCGCCATGCCGATCCGGGCTGAGGCGGCCTCCCGCGCGGCGGCGGCGACTGTCAGCCGCTGGGTGGCGTCCTCCAGGCTCGAAAGACTGGCGACGTTGCGTTCCACGAGGGTCTGGGTCCGCTCGAACTGGCTCCGGGCGAGGGTGTAGTCCTCCTCCGCCTGAAGGAGGCTCGTTTCGGCGACGTGCAGTGCCGCCTCGGCCTCCCGCACGGCAGCCTCGGCCTGCACGCGCGAGCGGGTATCGAGAAGCGTGGGGGCGGCGGGCTCGACGATCGCGACGACCGTTTCCCCGGCGACTACCGGATCGCCCACCGCGACGGGCGAGCGCTGCGCGATACCTGCGATGGGGGCCGCGATCTCGTAGATGTCGCGGATGCGCGTCTGCCCATCGGCATTGACCGTGATCCGGAGCGTCCCCCGTTCGACCGTGTGCAGATCCACCGGGATCGGATCGGTGCGCCAGGTGGCCCAGGCGAGCCCCGCCAGAAGCGCCGCGCCCGCGCCGATGAGAAGGATGTTTCGAGTGGACAGGGCCATTGCGCTACTCCCGGGTTTTCATGACGGAGACAAGATCGAGCGTATCGAGACGGCGGCGCACGAGAAGGACGGACGCGAGCGTCGCCACAAGCACGATCAGGCTCGAATAGCTGTAGGTGGAGGTGCTGAGGATCAGTGGCATCGCGTAGAGATCGCTGGAGAAGCCCTCTGTCATGGCGCGCGCGATCTCCCGCCCGATGAACCAGCCCAGCGGCTGCGCGATCAGCGCCAGCAGCATCGTCTCGCCGACGAGGACGTAGGAGACTTCGCCGGTGGAGAAGCCCAGAATCCGCAGGCTCGCCAGTTCGCGCGCGCGCTCCGAAAGCTGCACGCGGGCACCGTTATAGGCGACGCCAACGGTGATCATCACGCCGAGGATCAGATACACCCCCGTCATGATGCTGATGTTTTCCTCGATCGTGTCTTCGAAGCTCCGCCGGTTCTCGACCATCATGGCGAGCCCCGCGAGGGTGGGCAGGTCCTTGACCGCGGCATAGAGCGCGTCGGTCTCCGCATCGTCGATCAGGACATTGGCGACCGTCACGCGGGGCGCATGGCGGAACAGGGCATCAAGCGTGTCGGAATCCATGTAGGCGCCAAGCCCGAAATACTGGGTAACACGCCCCGAAACCGTCAGATCGAAGGTCTCCTGTTCGTCGCCCTGGAACTCCACCTCGATGACATCGCCCGCTTCCACATCGAGCGCGTCGGCAAGCCTGTCCGAGAGAAGGATTCCGCCCGGCGGCGCGTCAATGGCGCGGCCTTCCGCATCGACGACGCGGGCGAGGTCGTTGCCGGGCGGGCGGGCCTCGATCGCCGTTTCGCGCTCCAGGTGGCCGTTGCGCAGGATCGCGGAGCGATATTGCTGCCCCTCCACCGCGAGAACGCCCGGCAGGTTCGCCACCTCTTCCAGTGTCGATAGAGGGCGGGCATCGGTGAAGATCAGCGTCGCGTCCTGCCGGTTGGATTGGGCGAAGACGGAGTCCATGATCTCTTCGAGCGCGTCGGGAAAGAAGCTCGACGCGACGAGGATACCCACGGCAAGCGCGAATCCGAGGATCGTGAAGCCCGCGCGAAGCGGCGCGCGGAGCACGCTGCGCAGGATCATCATCGTGGGCTGACTGGGGCGGAAGACCGCGATGATTCCGTCGATGAGGCCTTTCCGGAAGGTCGGTGGCGTCGGCGGGGACATCGCCACGGCCGGTGCGAGCCCCGCCGCCGAGAGCGCCGCGCGCAACGCGCCGAAGGCCGCCGCCGCCAGCCCCAGAAGGGCCGCGAAAAGATAGGTCCGCGCGCCGAGCGAGAAGATCACGTAGGGGAAATCGAAGAAGTCCGCATACATGATCGCCATCTGCCGCGCGAGCCACTGCCCGCCCAGGCTCCCGATCACGACGCCGGTCATGCCGATCAGGCCCGCCAGAAGCAGGTAATGCAGGGCGATCTCGCGATTCGCGTAGCCGATCGCCTTCATCAGCCCGATCTGGTTCCGCTCCAGCGCGACGATCCGGCCGATGACCATGTTGAGCAGGAAGACGGTGATCCCGAGGAAGACCGGCGGCAGGATGTAGGCGAGGATGCGAAGCTGTTCGATCTCGGCATCGATGAAGCTGTTGGATATCTGGTCGGAACGGTCGTAGGCTCCCAGCCCGCCATAGGGTTCCAGAAGATCGTCGAGCGCGTCCATCACGGGTTCGGCGCGGGCGCCCGCCGCAAGCGCGAGTGACAGGTCGTTGAAGGCGCCTTCCATGTCGAAAGCGGCGCTGATCGCGCGATCCGACATCCAGAGGATGCCGTAGAACCTGTTGTCCGGCATCATCGCGCCGGGGCCGATCGTGTAGATGAACTCCGGCGAAAGCGCGGTTCCCGTCAGGGTCAGTTCCCGTCTCTGTCCGTCTATGGTGGCTTCGAACCTGTCGCCGGGGCGCAGGGCGTTCGCCTCGGCGAAGGGTTCGTTGACGACGACCTCGTCCGACGAAAGGGGATCGGGCCAGCGCCCCGAGCGCAGGAGCGGGCGGTTGAGCAGCGGCTCGCCCGCCGATGGGCGCGAGATCAGGAACCCCATCGCCGGGCGGATCTGGCCGTCCATGTCGAGCACGACGAGCCCGGTGACGCGCGCCTCCGCCGCCTGCACGCCGGGAAGCGCGCGGATCTCTGGCAGCAGGGTTTCGGGGACGCGGCGTGCCTGCACGAAGAGATCGGCAAAGCCGTTGCGCTCGTAATAGGCCGCCCGCGTATCGTCGAGCGCGCGGGACATGCCGGCGGACATGAGCATCACTGCGATCCCGCAGGCGAGAACGAGCGCGATGGCCAGCGCCTGCACCCAGAGCCGCCGGAAATCCCTCAGGAGCTTGATGTCGAGCGCCTGCATCCCTTCACCACTCGATTTCGTGAGGGGCGATGCGGGTCTCGTTCACCGTCATCTCGCCGATGCGGCCATCCTGAAAGCGGACCACGCGGTGGGCCATCTTGCGGATCGAGGCATTGTGGGTGATCACGATGGTAGAGGTGCCGAACTGGTCGTTGATCGTCTTGAGCACTTCGAGGACCTGAACGCCCGTCGCGCTGTCGAGCGCGCCCGTCGGTTCGTCGCAGAGAAGCACCTCGGGGCGCTTGGCGATGGCGCGCGCGATGGCGACGCGCTGCTGCTCACCGCCCGAAAGCTCGGCCGGGAAATGGTCGATCCGGTGCCCGAGGCCCACGCGTTCGAGCGCCTCTGCGGCCGGCATCGGGTCCGGTGCGATGTCGGTGACGAGTTGCACGTTCTCCCGCGCGGTGAGCGAGGGCACGAGGTTGTAGAACTGGAAGACGAAGCCGACGTGGTCCCGGCGGTAGCGCGTCAGCCCCCGATCCCCCAGGGTGGTCAGTTCGAGATCGCGGAAGAAGACACGCCCGGATGTCGCGTGATCGAGCCCACCCAGTATGTTCAGGAGCGTCGATTTCCCACTGCCCGAGGGCCCGAGAAGGACCGTCAGTTCACCGGCATAGAGATCGAGATCGACACCGGCGAGCGCGTGCACCTGCACTTCGCCGGTATCATAGGTTTTCGTCAGGCCTTCCGTCCTGAAAACCCTGCCGTTCAGGATAGCACCGTCCATTCAGCCCCCGGAATCCGTTGCGGAAGCGAGACTGAACGATCCGGTTCAGAAATCCTTGATGCGGATCAAAGCGGCGCTCACGACTCCGCTTTTTCGTCGGCGTCCCGGGACGAGCGGAAATATTCCGCGAGTGTCTCGACCTTCTCGGCGCGGGTGACGAACATCACCACGTCGTTCTTCTTCAGCTTCAGATCGTCGGACGGCAGGGATTCGTCCCCGTCCCGGCTGTGGGCGATTGCGAGAGTGCCCTCCGGCAGGTCGAGCTCCTTCATGGTCTTGCCCGCAAGCCGCTCCGGCACGCTGAGGGAGACACCGCGCAGCGCTCCGGAAAGGCGAAGACCCGGATCGCTCCCGTGGGACTGCTTGAGCGAGACCACGATCGATTCCGCCACGGTCTCGTGCGGCGTGATGACGTCGTCGAGCCCGAGTTCCTCGCACACGGAAAGCAGTTCCGGCTCGACGATCTGCGGAATGACCCGCCTGTAGCCGATCGACCGTCCGACGGTCGCCGCCAGGATGTTCGCGTTGCTTTCATTGGTCAGCGTGATGAGCGCGTCGCACCCGTCGGAGTAGGCGTCGCGCAGGGTGGAGGGCAGGGTTCCATCGCCGTGCACGAGCCCGCAATCGAGCTGATCGGCGACGCGGTCAAGGCGATCGCGGTTTTCGTCCACGAGGACGACCTCGTTCCCGTCTGAAACGAGTTTCTTGGCGGTTGCGACCCCGAAACGGGACGCGCCGACTATGACGATGCGCATGATCGCATTCCTTTCCTCAGTTGCGGTTCCTTCGCCAGGAGCGCGGCATCAACAGGACCAGAACGGCAATGAACTCCAGCCGCCCGAGCCACATGGCGAAGGTGAACAGGACCGTCAGCCGGTCCGGCAGGTCGGGCCCGACGACACCGGTGCCGAGCCCCACGGTGGAAAGCGCGGATACGGTATCGAAGAGGCTTTCCATCGCAGGATAGCCCGCTGCGAGCAGCGTGAACCAGATCCCCAAGGCGGCAAGCACATACACCCCCATGAGCGCGACGACGGCGGCAAGCTCGTCCGCCTTCATGCGCTCGCCCCGGAATCGGAGATGGGCGACCGCCGTCGCAGGCAGGCGGGGACGCTGAAGCGTCAGGCGGATCGTCTGCGCCAGAAGCAGCACCCGCGAGATCTTCAGCCCACCGCCCGTAGAGCCGATATCGGCGCCGATCGCCATCGCGACGATGACGAGCAACAGAAGCGGCGGTTGCGTCGGCATGTCCGAAACCGAATAGCCCGCCGTCGTCTGTGCGCTCGCGAGGTTCAGCAGGTGCCGCGCGATCGCCCGCCAGTCGTGTTCCCCGCCCAGAACGAGCATGGTGACATAGGCCGCGGCAATGATCCCCAGAACGCCCAGAACACGCCTGGCGCTGGCGAAAGCGCGTGCGAGTGGCACGCGACGCGCGATGAGAACCGGCGTCATGAGCGAGACCGCCCCGAGGAGGCACAGGAAGATGACATAGGCCTGCGCGAGGAGGCCATAGCTCGCCAGGCTGTCGCCGCGCGGCGCGAAGCCCCCCGTCGACACCGCTGCAAGGGTCACGACCACCGCTTCCCAGGCCGTCGGCAGGAGAAGCAACGCCCCTGCGATCCCGAGCGCCGTGATGGCGAGATAGGCGATCAGAAGCTGTCTTGCCTGCTTGCGAGAGGACGTCAGAAGGTCGCGCTCGTCGATCTCGACCTCTCCCAGCCTCTGGGTGGGCACGCCCGGGTCGAGGATCATCGCAAGCGCGGCCGTCGCCATGACGAGACCGCCCGCCCATTGCAGCCAGGCGCGCAGGACATGGGCTGCTATGGGCCAATCCTCGGCGCCCCGCGCGACGGAAAGGCCGGTTGTCGTGATTCCGGACATCGCCTCGAAGAAGGCATCGACAGGCGAAAGCCCAAGGCGCACGAAACCCGGCACGGCGAGGAGAGCGGCCAGCAGGAAGAGAACGGCAAGCGCGCCGACGACCTCGACACGGCGGATATCGGCGGGCAGCCCGGCGCGAAGGGCGATGATCGCAAGCACCGCGCACAGGCCGAATACCAGGCCGAGCGGCGCGACGAGTTCCCGCGCTCCTTCAAGGACGGCCGCCCCGAACGGCACCGCGAAGAGAAGCGCGAGCGCGGGCATGTGCGCGAGGATCAGGCGGCCGAGCATGCCCGGCCTGATCCGCTGAAGAAGCGTATCGGCGCCATGCGCACCGGGCGTCGGGCCGGATGATCCAGGTGTCATCGATCTGATCCCGCGGTGCGGCTCATGACGGTTCTTCATCCTTCGTCGGGCAAGGGTTGAGAGCTTCTGCAAACGCGCGGGGCGCTCGCCCGGTTCCCGGCGGGCGGGGAACTCCGCGAGCGCCCCGGGCGTTGTCCGTTCTACCGCGAAACGACACGAGGCGCATGCCGTCGATGAATGAAACCGTGAAGAGAGAGCTGGACGGGGCCTCCAACCTCAGTTCGCCGATGATCTACGAAGTCATCCGGCGCGATGGCGAGGAGGAACTGGAACGGCCGATGAAATCGCTCGTCTGGTCGGCGATCGCCGCGGGCATCCTCATTTCGCTTTCCGTCCTCGGCGAGGCCATTTTCCGCACCTACCTTCCCGATGCCGGATGGCGCCCGCTTCTGGAAAACCTCGGTTACAGCATCGGCTTCATCGCCGTCATCATGGGCCGGATGCAGCTCTTCACCGAGAACACGATCACGACGGTTCTGCCCGTGATGGCCGCGCCAGGGCTGATCGGGCGCTTGGCGCGGCTCTGGGCGATCGTGCTTGGCGCGAACGTGCTGGGGGCCTTCGCCGCTGCGGGGTTCATGGCGCATGGCGGCGGGATCGACCCCGCGCTTTCTCCAGCCATTCGGGCGCTCTCCGAACACGCGATGGGGTTCTCGCCCGCCGAGTCGTTCCTGCGCGGCATTCCCGCGGGTCTGCTCGTGGCCGCCATCGTGTGGATGATGCCGCAATCCCGGACCGGAAGTCTCCCGATCATCATCATCTTCACCTGGCTGATCGCTGCGGGTGACTTCACCCACGTCGTCGCCGGATCCGTCGAGATGGCCTACCTGATGGTGCTCGGCGAGCTCGGTGTCATGACCGCCCTTTTCGCGTTCTTCCTGCCGGTTCTGGCGGGCAACATCGTCGGCGGCACCCTCATATTCTCCCTGCTTGCCTGGGGGCAGGTTCGCGACGAAATATCCGATAAATAACAGGGCGTTGCGGGAACCATAGCTGGGTTTCCCGGGTTTTTCCCATATCAACGACACGGGAGAAGACGATGCTTCAACGTTTTGCCGCCACAACGCTCGCAGCCTTCGTTCTGGCCGCTTGCCAGACAGTCGAGGGCGCAGGCCGCGATATCCAGAATGCGGGTGAGGAAATCTCCGATACCGCCGACGAGGTCGAGCAGGATCTTCAGAACTGATCGCCGCTACAGGCGGGGGAGGGGCTGTCGGCAGAGTGCCGGCAGCCCTTCTGCATCGAACAGCCCGTTCGGCGCCGACTGCCGCGCCTTGGCCGGTCGTGCATTCCGCCTCTGACGACCGTATTCGCCATGCGCAGCCCATCGCCGCTGACCGCACAGCGAGATGGAACCTGTCCGTCGCGATTTGCGTTGGGGTCACACTGCGGACGAAGTCCAATTCTGCAACGAAGGGAGCCACCATGCTCTACTGGGCACTGATGTTTCTGGTCGTTGCGCTTGTCGCCGGGCTCTTCGGTTTCGGCGGGATCGCAACGGCCTCGGCGGGGATAGCGCAGATCCTGTTCTTCATATTCCTCGTCCTGTTCGTTCTCGCGCTGATCGCGCGTGTGATCCGTTCCGGCGTCCGCTGAATCGGGCCGCCGAAAGAAGAGACAGAACCGATGGCGGCTCGCCTTCACCCGAACGCGGGCCGCCCTTCATTTCCCGAGGAGGGCCGACGATTGGCGCAGCGCGAGACTCTGACAGACCGATTCATGGAGGGCGTGGCAGCCCGCAATCCCGGCGAGGACGTCTTCCTGCAGGCGGTGCGCGAGGTCGCCCATGACGTGCTCACCGTCGAGAAGGCCCATTCCGGCTGGGCGAAGGCACGCGTGCTCGAACGCCTGACGGAGCCCGACCGGGTTCTTCAATTCCGTGTCGTCTGGCAGGACGACGCGGGCGAGGTCCGGATCAATCGCGGCTGGCGGGTTCAGACATCGAACGCCATCGGCCCCTACAAGGGCGGCCTGCGGTTCCACCCCTCCGTGACGCCCTCGGTTCTGAAGTTCCTCGGGTTCGAGCAGGTCTTCAAGAACGCGCTGACCGGGCTCCCGCTCGGTGGTGCGAAGGGCGGTGCCGATTTCGATCCCACGGGCTGTTCGGACCGGGAGATCATGCGGTTCTGCCAGGCCTTCATGGCGGAGCTCTGTCGCCATATCGGGCCGGATCTCGATGTTCCCGCAGGGGACATGAATGTGGGTCAGCGCGAGATCGGATACCTGTTCGGCGCCTACAAGAGGCACAAGGGCCAGTTCCACGGCGCGTTGACAGGCAAGGGCGAGGCTTTCGGCGGCAGCGCGATGCGCGTTGAGGCGACGGGCTTCGGCCTTGTCTACTTCGTTCAGAACATGCTCGCCGAACGCGGATCGGATTTCGTCGGCAAGCGCGTGGCGATCTCGGGAAAGGGCAATGTCGCGACCCACGCGGCCGAGAAGGCGATCGCGGAAGGCGGGCGTGTCGTCAGCCTGTCGGATACGTCCGGCACGCTCTGGTGCGAGGAGGGGTTGTCCATGGACGGGATCGAATGGGTTCGGTCACGCAAGGCTTCGGGGGCGGACGTCGCCGATCCGCCGCGCGGGCTGGGATTGCGATTCGACGAGGGTGCCGTGCCCTGGGGCCGGACGGAGGCCGAGATCGTCCTTCCCTGCGCGACGCAGAACGAGATGACCGGAGAGATGGCCTCCGCAGCGCTCGAGGCGGGGGCGGAGATCTTCGCGGAGGGGGCAAACATGCCGCTCGACGCGGGCGCCGTCCGGCGGGTGGAGGCCTCCGGCGCGCTCCATGCGCCGGGCAAGGCGGCGAACGCGGGCGGCGTCGCCATTTCGGGGCTGGAGATGAGTCAGAACGCCAATCGCCGATATCTTTCGCCCGGCGCCGTCGACGACGCACTGCGCGATATCATGGCGGAGATCCACGCGCGCTGCGCACGCGACGGCCGCGTCGATGGCAAGCTCGTCTACCGACGCGGGGCCAATGTCGCAGGCTATCGCCGCGTTGCCGATGCAGTGGAAGCTTACGGGATCGTCTAGCCCGAAAGCGCATGCGCGCCCATGGGGATGCCCGGGGCGCGCGCGCGAAAACGGGCTGCACGCCCAAGGGCAGCTCAGGCCGAAAGCGTTTCCGTCGATGCGAAGAACATCGCCTGGCTGACCGCCGAGCGGACCTGCTCCTCGGTATAGGGCTTGGAAATGAGGAAGGCCGGTTCGGGCCGCTCACCGGTCAGAAGGCGTTCGGGGAAGGCGGTGATGAAGATGACGGGCGTCTCCCCCAGTTCCGAAAGGAGATCGTTGACCGCGTCGATTCCGGAGGAATTGTCGGCCAGCTGGATGTCGGCCAGAATGAGGTTGGGCTCTTCCGCGCGACCCATCTCCACAGCAGCTTTTCGCGTTCGCGCCACCCCGGCGACGCGGTGGCCCAGATCGCTGACGATCGCCTCGAGGTCCATCGCGATGATCGCCTCGTCCTCGATGATCATGACCTTGCCCGAGACGCTTTCGGCCATCTCGTCGCGGGCGCGGGTCACGAGATTAGCGGCATCGCTCTCGGATATTCCCATGATCGCGGCGATATCGGCCGTCGAGAAGCCTTCGATGGTGTTGAGAAGCAGTGCCTCGCGACTGTTCGGCGTGAGCTTTGCGAGGTGGCGGTAGGCCGCGGCCATCAGATCGGTCTCGGCATCTTCCAGCGCCGCGCCGCTCGACGCCCAGATCGAGTGAAAGGCCCTGAAAAGCCCGATCCGCCCACTGGCACCCTCGATCAGGGACGGTTCCGCGACGATCGCTTCGAGAGCTGCCGCGGCGTGTGCGTCCCCGCTCGCCTGCGCTCCCGTCAGGGCCCGGGCATACCGGCGGAGATAGGGAAGATGCGCGGCAAGCTCATCGACACGTTCAGCGAAGGTCTGGGCGGTGTTCATGCGAGATCCATACTGTTGTTGGTTAATTGAGGAACCAAACGCGCTGACTTGGCGTTCGGTTCCTGACAGAGTTCGATTACAACCCCTAACGCGAGTGGCAGATGGCCCAGAAGAAGACGATTTCCAGACGCGATCGCCAGATCGACGAGAACCTCAAGCGGGTCTTCAGCGAGAAGCTGGACGAAGATCTCCCCGACAGGTTCAAGGATCTGATCGCGCAACTCAAGGCGCAGGACCCGGGCACCTCGCGGGACGAAGGCCAATGACGGCATCCGATCCGAGAGACGAAATCGTCCAGCATCTGCCAGCGATGCGCGCATTCGCCACCAGCCTCACGCGCAACAGCGCCGCGGCCGATGATCTTGTGCAGGATACGGTGGTCAAGGCCTGGACGAATATCGAAAAGTTCAAGCCCGGAACGAACCTGCGCGCGTGGTTGTTCACGATCCTGCGGAACACATACTACTCGGCGCGCCGCAAGACGAAGCGCGAGGTCGCCGACGTGGACGGTGTCTTCTCCGCGCAGCTTTCCGAGAAGCCGGCGCATGATGGCAGGCTCAATCTGGCTGATTTCAAGGCCGCGTTCGATCAGCTGCCGGACGAACAGCGCGAGGCGTTGATCCTCGTCGGCGCATCGGGTTTCTCCTATGAGGAGGCCGCCGAAACCTGCGGATGTGCCGTCGGCACCGTGAAGAGCCGCGTGAATCGCGCCCGCAAGCGACTGGCCGAACTCATGCACCTGGAAGCGGACG
The DNA here is from genome assembly GCA_049600155.1 of Rubricella sp. Lineage (GTDB taxonomy): Bacteria > Pseudomonadota > Alphaproteobacteria > Rhodobacterales > Rhodobacteraceae > Rubricella. The sequence continues at coordinate 6,001 of JBMYPI010000030.1, read as the reverse complement.
AGGATCTCGAGATGACCGACAGCGCGACGCTCGCCGTGGTCGCATCGACCGGTGCCGGTGCTTTCTGATGCGCCCGGAAAGCGCGGAGGAAGACGGATCGCGATCCCTTTTCGCGCGGCTCGACGTCCGTCTCGTCGCCTTGCTGTCGATCGCCCTCCTGCCGATCGGGCTCATCGCCGTCTGGCAGACCCGCGAGGTCGCGGCGACAGCGCGCGAGAATGCCGAGATATCCCTCCTTTCCCTTACGGAACAGGCCGTCCTCGGTGAACGGCGCGTTCTTTTCTCGGCGCTGGGTGCGGCGCACGCCATCGGCCAGACCATCCTGACCATTCCCGACGACACCGAAGGCTGTTCCCGAACGGTGCGCCAGTTCGTGGATACCTCATCCGACTACGTCTACGGCGCGTTCATCCCGCTTTCCGGCAGGATCGCGTGCTCGACGGCGGACGCGGTTGTGGACGTCGCGCAATGGCCGGTGTTCCTCGCGCAACTCGACAATCCGCAGATCCGTATCGAGGCCAGCGCAGAGGGTGCGATAAGCGGGCGGCCGGTGGTGACGGTGACGCGCCCCGTCTACGCCCGGGAAGAGGTGCTCGCCGGGTTCGTCTCCGTCTCGATCGCCTATCCGGCTTACAGGGATGCGCCCGATGGGCGGCTGGCGCGCCTGCCCGAAGCGCTTGTCACGTTCAATGCGGATGGCGACATTCTGTCTTTCGAAGGGTCGATGGCGCTGGAAAACCTGCTTCCGGCGAATATCGATCTCGCGGAACTCAATGCCCCTTCGCCACGGGTCTTCACCGGCCACTCCGCGGACGGGGTCGAACACTATTACATCGCGGTGCCGATCGTGCCCGGTGCGGCCTACACCCTCGCGGTGTGGAGCACACGCGGGCTCGGCGTCGTCTCGCCGGGCGCGGCGCTGCCGGTGTGGCTTTTCCCGCTCGTGATGTGGGCGATGAGCCTCGTTGTCGCGTATATCGCGGTGCAGCGCCTCGTGATCCGTCACGTTCGGCTTCTCGGCTCGCAGATGCGACGCTTCGCCCGGAACCGGCGCCTGCCGCCGGCAGGCGGCAGCCCCGGCATGTCGCAGGAGTTGCGATCGATGGAGGAGGATTTCCACGCGATGGCGGCGAGTCTTCTTCAGGACGAGGCCGCCCTCGCAAACGCGGTTCATGAGAAGAACGTCCTGCTCAAGGAGGTTCACCACCGGGTCAAGAACAACCTGCAGCTCATTTCCTCGATCATGAGCATGGAGATCCGCAAGACCGCCCATCGCGAAACGGAGCTTCGCCTCACGCGACTGCAGCGGCGGGTCCAGAGCCTCGCGTCGATCCACCGCAATCTCTACCGGGCGGAGAACCTCGGTCGGGTCAATGCCGGTCTGCTGCTGGACGAACTCGTCGGGCAACTGCAGGTCGTCGGATCGGGGCAGGGCGTTCGGATCGACACGCAATTCGACGACGTGATCCTCTACCCCGACCAGGCCGTCCCGCTCTCGCTGCTTGCCTCCGAGGCATTCACGAACGCGCTGAAATATGTCGGCGCAACCTCCAACGGAAAGGCCGAGATCGGGGTCGCGCTCGCGCTCGAGGACGGTGGATGCGCTGTGCTCAAGGTCTGGAACACCACGGGAACGCCGGCGAGCCCGATGAGCGAGGCGGCGCCCGACGATGATGAGGCTGTTCCGGGCGGGCTGGGATCGCAACTCATCGCGGCCTTCGCGCGGCAGCTCGATGGGACCGTTTCCATTTCGGAGGCGGATGAACACCATGTGCTCAGTGTGCGGTTCGCCGTCACCGATTTCGAGGAAGCGCCGCCCGAGACATGACCGCATGGACAGGCCCGCGGGAACCCGCGCCGCGATGGGGCGTTTCCTTCCCGAAAGGAGCCTGCCTTGACCGATACGTCATTCGATCCTCTTCCCGTGCCTCTTGCCGCCGATGGCGCCGAACGACGCGTCGGCGTCGAGATAGAATTCGGCGGATTGCAGGAGGGAGAGGCGGCCGCCATCGCCGCCGGGGTCTTCGGTGGTCGTGCGGAGCGCGTGTCGGAATTCGCCTGGGCCGTGAAGGGTGCGGATGTCGGCGATATAGACGTCTATCTCGACACCGCCTTTCGCGAGCGGGCATCGAACGGTCTCCTGGAACGGGGGCTCGATCTGGCGCGGGTGGTCGTGCCCGTCGAGATCGTTCTGCCACCCCTCCACCAAAGCGATCTGCCGTTGCTCGACACCTTGCGCCGGGCCTTGCGCGCGGCCGGCGCCGAAGGCACACGCGATGGCTTCTTCCTCGGCTTCGGGGTGCACTTCAACCCCGAGATCGCGGGCGAGGCCGTGGAAGACCTGCTGCCGACCATGCGCGCTTTCGCGCTGATGGAGGACTGGCTTCGGGAGCAGGATCAGATCGACCCGTCGCGCCGGCTGCTCCCGTTCACCGATCCCTGGCCTCGCAGCTTCGTCGACCGGATCGTTCGTGAGGATCCCCCCACGGCGGCCGCCCTCATCGACCTCTACCTGGAAGAGACGCCGACCCGGAACCGCGCGCTCGACATGCTCTGTGCCTTTCGGCACATGGACGAGGAACGGACGATGGCCGGGCTGCCCCGCGGCGTGAGCGTCTCGGCACGACCCACTTATCACTACCGACTCCCCGATTGCCGGATCGACGAGAAGGGCTGGTCCTTCGCCTACGAGTGGAATCGCTGGGTCCGCGTGGAGCGGCTTGCGGCCACGCCCGATGCGCTCGATCGCCTCCGTTCGCGTTGGGTGGAACATCGCGAGGCGATCCTCACCACGCGCTTCGACTGGCCCGGCGTCGTCGAGGAGGAACTGCGCGCCCACGGATTGCTGGAGGGCTGACATGAGGCCGAGAATCGGAGTGACCGTTTCACGCAGGAGCGGCTGGCGCATCTTTCCGCTGATGGCGCTCAACATCTGGCTGGCCGGTGGCACGGCCGTGCGCTGGCAGACCGGTCGGGACATCGACGTATCGAGTGTGGATGGCGTGCTGATCGGAGGGGGCGACGATATCTCTCCGACCCTCTACGGCATGGAACTCGCCACGACCGCACGCCTCGATCCCGACAGGGACGAGATGGAACAGGCCATCGCGCGCGAGGCCTTCGCCCGGAACAAGCCCGTCTTCGGCATCTGCCGTGGTTCGCAGATGATGAACGTCGTGCTCGGCGGGACGCTGCACCAGGACGCCTACGCCGTGCACCCGTCGCGCCGGTACAGAACCGTGCTGCCACGGCGGGAGGTCACGGTGGCGGCGGGATCGCGCCTTTCCCGGATCGTCGGTGTCGCGCCGATGAAGGTGAACGCGCTGCATACACAGTCTGTCGCCGATCTGGGCGACGGGCTGCGCATCGCCGCCGAGGACGAAACCGGCATGGTGCAGGCGATCGAGCGGATGCGCGATCCCTTCGCGCTCGGCGTTCAATGGCATCCCGAGCATATCTTCTATGCCCGCAGGCAACGGGCGCTGTTCCGGGCCTTCGTCGCAGCGGCGCGGGCCTGTGCCGATCAGCGCCGTCAGGTGGATGCGGTCGATGCCGTCGCGGATGCGGAACCGGTCAGGGGTTGACGGTCCGGCGCCTGCGGCGGACGAGGTAGATCGTTCCGAGGATCACGACTTCGACGACGACAAGCGCGATTGTCATCACCACGGCGATCCAGTTGGGATCGGCATCGGGGCGCAAGAGCGCCAGGAACCACGCGCCGACCGTGAAGAAGGCTATCCAGGCGAACGAGCCTGCCGCCAGCGCGCGGGCCGACGGGCCGAATGGCAGCTTCAGAAGCCCCGCGAAAAGCGGCGTGATCAGGCGCACTGTCGGAACAAGCTGGCCGACGCCGACGATCGGCACGCCATGCTCCTCCGCCTTGTGGAACCACCGTTCTCCCCGGTCGGCGCCGAGCCCTGTCCATTTCGCGATCCGGCGCACGATGCCGAGTGCGCGGTCGGGCCCGATGGCTCTGCCGAGGAGGTAGAAGGGAACCATGCCGAGAAGGCTCCCCGCCCAGGCGGCGAGGATGGCGAGTACGAGCGGGAACGCGCCGCTCGCAGCGGTGAGCCCGACGAAGGCGTAGAGCGCATAGGACGGAAGGATTGGAATCACCCGCTCGAAAAGCGTCAGCCCGAAGACGCCGGCCAGCCCGAATTCCCCCAGTGTTTCCACGATCATGCCCGCTCTCCATCACGGCGTCGGGGTCTCATGTCGGGCGTTCCGCGGCCAAGTCAACGCCCGGTCATGCCTTGGCCGGCGGTCGTTTGCTCCCTATCTCGCATCGAAAAGGAGGCTGGATGCCCGCCATCGCATTCGACAACACCTACGCTCAGCTGCCAGAGCGTTTCCATGTCCGCATGGCGGCCGAACCGGTTTCGTCCCCGGCGCTCATCGCGGTGAATGCCGACCTCGCCCGGGTGATGGGGATCGAACCCGAATGGCTCGGCTCGCCCGAGGGTCTTGCATGGCTTTCGGGGAACGCGGTGCCCGAGGGCGCGGAGCCGCTCGCCATGGCCTATGCCGGCCACCAGTTCGGAAATTTCGTGCCGCAGCTCGGCGATGGGCGCGCCCTCCTGATCGGGGAGGTCGTCGGCCGGGACGGGGTGCGGCGGGACATCCAGCTCAAGGGCTCGGGACGCACACCGTTCTCGCGGATGGGGGATGGGCGCGCGGCGTTGGGTCCGGTCTTGCGCGAATACATCGTGTCGGAAGCGATGCACGCGCTCGGTGTTCCCACGACACGCGCCCTCGCGGCGGTGACGACGGGTGATCCGGTCTTGCGCGAGGCCGGGCCGCTGCCCGGCGGCGTGCTGGCGCGCGTCGGCCAATCCCATGTCCGTGTCGGCACATTCGAGTATTTCTATGCCCGACGCGATGCCGAGGGGCTCGCGCTGCTGGCCGACTACGTGATCGAGCGGCACTATCCCGCCCTGAGGGGAGATGACGACCGGTATGCGAAGCTGATCGAGGCCGTTGCCGCCCGGCAGGCGGCGCTTGTCGCGCAATGGATGCGGCTCGGCTTCATCCACGGGGTGATGAACACCGACAATTGCCAGATCGCGGGTGAGACCATCGATTACGGCCCCTGCGCCTTCATGGAGGCCTTCGATCCCGGCAAGGTCTTCAGTTCCATCGACCATGCCGGGCGCTACGCCTGGGGGAACCAGGGGCGGATCGCGCACTGGAACGTCTCGCGCCTTGCGCAGGCGCTCCTGCCGATTCTCGGGGAAGGCGAGGCCGCCGTGGAGCGTGCCCAGGCGGCGGTCGATACCTTCCCGGACGCCTTCTCGAAGGCGCATGTGGAGGGCTTCTCGCGGAAGCTCGGCCTCGCGGAGCCCGACCCGGAATTCGTCAACGAGACGCTGGAAATGCTTGCGGAGGCGGCGCCGGACTGGACGCTGTTCTGGGCGGCGTTGACGGAGGAAGCCACCGGCGGGGAGGTTGATCCTGCTGCGCTCCTCGGCGGTGCCGACGCGGAGCGCTGGCTGAATGCCTGGCGCGCGCGGAGCCCGGACCCCGCTCCCATGCGAGCGGAGAACCCGATCTACATCCCGCGCAACCATCGGGTCGAAGAAGCGATCGCCGCGGGGGTGGATGGCGATTTCGAACCGTTCGAGCGATTGTTGTCGGTGGTCACGCGCCCCTTCGATCCACAGCCGGAAAGCGCGGCATACCGCGCCCCGGCCTCGGCGGAAGAGGAGGTCCGCGTCACCTTCTGCGGAACCTGACTGCGATTACCTCGATTTCGGGCCGAAGAAGAGCCACAACAGGAAACCGAGGAACGGGAAGACGAGAATCCCGACGATCCAGAGCGTCTTGGCCAGCGGCGATGCCCGCGATCCGAGGATCGAGATGCCCGCGTAGATGATCAGGATCAGAAGGATCAGGCCGAAGAGGCCGAATTCAAGTCCACCCATGCAGCGTGCTCCCTCGTGTCTGCCGCGCACCGGCTCAGAGGCGCGCTTCGGTCTCGGGATCGAAAAGGTAGACCTTTTCG
>JBMYPI010000029.1:0-17264 GCA_049600155.1 Rubricella sp. | reverse complement strand
GCGCGCCCGGAGCGGGGCCTCGAAGGCACCGGACCGCGCCCGGTTTCTCACGGGAACCTGATCGAGCCTGTCAGCCAGATCGGCAAGACCCCCCTTCCGGAAAGCTTCCTTCGGACCGGCGCCGAACCGCTCAATTCAACGACAGACGGGAAAGCGAAACGAACTCGATCAAACGACCACCTTCGGGATGACGGAGTTCCAGTCGATGCGCGATCAGCATCAGCCGTTCCGCGACGCTTCCGCCATAGAACCGGTCGCCGACTATGGGGTGCCCCGTCTCCCGGCAATGGACCCGAAGCTGGTGGGAACGTCCGGTAACGGGGCGGAGTTCGAGGAGAGTCTTCTCCCTGCCGCGCCCGATCACGCGCCAATCCGTCACCGCTGCCCTGCCCGTTTCATGGCAGACTTTCTGGAGCGGCCTGTTCGGCCAATCGGCGATCAGTGGCAGGTCGATCCGGCCGGTATCCGCTGCGACGATGCCGTCGACCAACGCGTGGTAGGTCTTGCGAATGCGACGCCGCTCGAACTGGAGGCCCAGGTGGCGTTGCGCCGCCGGGCTTGCCGCGAAAACGACGAGGCCGGAGGTATCCATGTCCAGCCGGTGGACGAGCAGAGCCTCGGGGAAGGCGGCCTTCACCCGCGCTTCAAGGCAATCGGCGAGGACCGGGTCACGGCCGGGCACCGTGAGGAGGCCGGCGGGCTTGTCGACGACGATGAGGGCATCGTCCCGGTGGACGACCCGCAGCGGCCCGTCCGGCGGATCATAGGCCGGCATCGGCGGTGGCGCGGGGTTGACGACGGGGCTCATGGAGCGTGAGGTAGCGTGGCCTCTTCGAGCACGCAACGCCATGCAGCAATCCAACACACGGGCGGGCATCGCCCTGATGATCGCGACGACCTTCGTTTTCGCGGCGCAGGACGGGATCAGCCGCCATCTCGCCTCCGAATACAACGTCGTGATGGTCGTCATGATCCGCTACTGGTTCTTCGCGGCGTTCGTCATCACCCTTTCGAGCCTCCGACAGGGCGGCGTCCGCGCGGCGGCGAAGACGAGCCAGCCGCTTCTCCAGATTTTCCGGGGTGTGCTCCTCGTGGCGGAGATCATGGTGATGGTCACGGCCTTCACGCTTCTCGGCCTGACGGCGAGTCATGCGATCTTCACGGCCTATCCCCTGCTGATCGCGGCGCTCTCCGGGCCCGTTCTCGGCGAGCGGGTCGGCTGGCGGCGATGGGTCGCGATCGGGGTGGGTTTCCTCGGCGTGCTGATTATCCTCCGCCCCGGTTTCCAGGTATTCAGCCCTGAGGCGCTGGTGCCGCTTCTGGCGGCCTTCATGTTCGCGCTCTACGGGCTTCTGACACGCTTCGCCGCCCGTAAGGACACCGCGGCCACGAGCTTCTTCTGGACGGGGGTTTCGGGCGCGGCGGCGATCACGATGATCGGGCCGTTCTTCTGGGAGCCGATGACCGGGCCGGACTGGGCGTGGATGGCGCTTCTGTGCCTCACGGGCGCTGGCGGGCACTGGCTTCTGATCAAGACCTACGAGGTCGCCGAGGCCGGCGTCGTGCAGCCTTTCGCCTATTTTCAGCTCGTCTTCGCCGCGGCGATCGGCATGAGCCTGTTCGGCGAGACGCTCGATGCATTCACCGCGGCGGGCGCGGCGCTGATCGTGGGGGCGGGCATCTATACCGCGATCCGGGAGCGGCGTCAGAACCCCTGAAGCCGCCCGGAGGTGATGTCCTCCTCGATTTGCCACGGCACCGCCTGCCCTCCAAGGCGCAGGCGGTAGATGTGGATCGCCTCGACGACGCGCATGACGTAGTTGCGCGTTTCGTTGAACGGGATCGACTCGATCCAGTCCACGGCGTCATCGGGGCTCATCCGGCGCGGATCGCCGAAACGCTCCATCCACGAGCGGGGCCGCCCCGGACCGGCGTTGTAGCCGGCCGCCGCAAGGATCACCGCACCGTCGAACTCGTCGAGGAGCCCAGCCAGGTAAGCCGTGCCGATCTGGGCGTTGTACTGCCAGTCCTGGGTCAGCCGGTCCCGGGAATAGGGCAGCCCGATCTCCCCGGCGACGGAGCGCGCCGTGGCGGGCATTACCTGCATCAGACCGAGTGCACCCGCATGGCTCTCGGCCTCCGGGTTCAGCTCGCTTTCCTGCCGGGCGATCGCCTTGACGAATTCGGGCGCCACGATGGCCTGGAGCGTGGCGAGCTCTGTGACCGGATAGGCCGTATCGGCGAAGACACGACCATCCAGAGCCGCATCCTTCGACAGCCGCACCGCGGTGTCCGCGCGCCCGTAGCGGTCGATCGCGTATTGGGCGATCAGCTCGATTTCGGCGGGATCGCGGGCGTCGAGCGCGAGCCGCGTCAGGAAGAGTTCTGCCGTGATCCAGTCGCCGCCGCGCGTGGCGATGTCGGCCATGGCGAGGCGCGGATCGCGCGTGAAGGCGGCATTGCGCCAGGTCGGCCCGCTGCGATTGCCGATGATCGAGGTGTCGACCGGTATCCCCGCCCGCTGCGCGGCGAGCTGCCCGTAGAACGTCGTCTGATGGCGCGCGGCCAGCGCGAACATCTCCCGTGCAAGATCGCGGCGCCCGCGGGCCTCCTCGGCGCGGCCCAGCCAATAGGCGCCGCGCGCGACCGAGATCGGCGTCTCCACCATCGCGAGGAAGGCCTCGAAGTGCCCGGCCGCCCGGCCCGGATCGCCCATGTGGCGAAGCGCAAGCCAGCCCGCGAACCATTCCATGTCCGCGCGCGGGTATCCTTCGGTCGAATGATGCTGGGAGGCGAGGCGGTAGGCCGTCCGGATATCGCCCGCGCGGAAAGCCGATCGTGCGAAGGACCGACGACGCTGCCCCCATTCCTCGGGTCGGCCAAGGCTTTCGGCGCTGCCGGTCCGCTGGAGCAGGAGTTCCAGCGCGGAGGCATCGAGCCCCGCGCGATCCCGCCAGACGAACCGCTCGTATGCGAGGCCCGGATCGGAGGCCAGACGCGCCGGAACGGCGTCGATAAGGGCGTCCACGCCGTTTCTGCGCTGGCGCAATGCGATCCGCGCCTCGGCCAGGGCACGCCATCCCGCGTCGACGAGGGGAAACATGCGTTCCGCCTCCGACGAACGCCCCTCCCAGAGGAGATGATCGAGCCGCGCCTCGTGCTGCCCGGCCAGGACCGTCCCCCAGTCCGCGAGGAACTCACCCTGGGTGGAAGGGCTCAGGGAGAGGCCGCGCCAGGCGGCGATCACCGTTTCGCGGGCTTCGCCCTCTCGCCCCACCGCGCGAAACGCGTTGGCGAGGCGAAGCGCCCCGATGCCCGTTTGCGGCGCGTCCGCTCCGAAATAGGCGATGATGTCGCCGGGGCGGGCATCCGCCGGGATGCGCCGCTCGCCCTCGCGGCGGAGGCGCGCAAGACCGGGCCAGTCGGGGTGGCGGGCGAGGAAATCGCGATACTCCCACCATTCGCCCTGCCCATCCCGCAGCCGGTGCCAGAGAACGAGGTCGATCACGCCGGGATCGCCGGTCTGCTGTGCGAGGGTGATGGCGCCGACATAGTCCGATGCGGTCGTCGCCTCGAAAACCGCTTCGAGGCGCTGGTCGGGAAAGAGTTGTTGCGCGGTTGCCGGAACGGCGGCGCAGGCCGCCAGCACGACAGTGAATAGGATCGATTTCGCCTGCATTCCGCCCGGTGCCCCCTTGTGTCGGAAAGACTGCTTTTCTGCCGTTTTCGGAAAGCTATCACGGCTCCCCCCACTCTGCCATGGGGCTGCCTTGCCGGGGGATCAATTCGGCGCTAGGTTCCGCGCACTTTTCACGCAAGGCTCATGAGGTGGCCCCCATGTTCAGAGGATCGATACCCGCGCTCGTCACACCCTTCCGCGATGGCAAGGTGGACGAGAAGGCGCTTGTCGATCTGGTGGAGTGGCATATCGCGGAAGGCTCAAGCGGGATCGTGCCTGTCGGCACCACGGGCGAGAGCCCGACGCTGAGCCATGAGGAACACGAGCGGGTCATCCAGCTCGTCGTGGAGACGGCCGCGGGCCGCGTGCCCGTGATCGCGGGCGCGGGATCCAACAACACCGTCGAGGCGATCCGTTTCGTCCGCCATGCCGAGGCCGTGGGCGCAGCGGGAGTCCTGGTCGTCACGCCCTATTACAACAAGCCCACCCAGCGCGGCCTGATCGCCCACTACACCGCGCTTGCGGAAGCGACGACGCTGCCGATCATCATCTACAACATTCCCCCCCGCTCCGTGATCGACATGACCCCCGCGACGATGGGCGAACTGGCGAAGCTGCCGAACATCGTCGGCGTGAAAGACGCGACGGGGGACATCACCCGCGTCAGCCACACGCGCATGACCTGCGGGACCGATTTCGTCCAGCTTTCCGGCGAGGATGCGAGCGCGCTGGGCTTCAACGCCCATGGCGGTGTCGGGTGTATCTCCGTCACGGCGAATGTGGCGCCGAAGCTCTGCGCGGAGTTCCAGGACGCGACACTGCGGGGAGACTACGCCACGGCGCTCGACTACCAGGATCGCCTCTTGCCGTTGCACAAGGCGATCTTCCTGGAGCCGGGCGCTGCAGGCGCGAAATACGCGCTTTCGGTGCTCGGCCGGTGCAGCGCCGAGGTGCGCAGCCCGTTGACCGAGCTTCTGCCCGAGACGAAATCGGCGATCGAAGCGGCGATGGGGCACGCCGGCCTCTGATCATGGCGGAGGGGCGCTGCCCCTCCCGGCCTCGTGGCCGGTTCAGCCCGAAGTATTTCCCGGAACCGCGAAAGGGCGGGCGCCGTTCAGGTCGGCGTCCGTTCCCCTTCGTATTCGATATCGGAAAGGCGGCGCCCCTCGATCTCGGCCTCGAAGGCGGCGAGGCGCTTGTAGATCGACATCAGTTCAATGATCGTTGGCCACGAATTGACGAGAAATTGGAAAGAGTTCTCGACCCGACCAAAAGCGTTGAGGATCTGTTGCAGCAAGCCAAAGGTGATCCCTGCAGCAAGGATCGTGGGTCCCAGAGCAAAAAGAGGGATCAGGTTGCCGATCTGCAGATACGTGATCCGGACGACGTTAAAATAGGTGTACTCAAGATAGAGCCGGAAGTAGTTGCGCCGTACATTGCGGAACAGTTCCTCTAGTGTGACGGGCTGCGCGCGCTCCTCTGAATCTTCACCTAGCACAAGCTCCTTGCGATAAGCCGCTTCGACTCGTTGATTTCGAAATTCCAGCCCGGGCAACCTGTAGCCTGCCAGCGCGATCAGCCCCGTGCCAAACACGGACCAGCCGATGGCAATCCAGACCAAGGCCTGCGCGACCTCACCGAAGACTGGGATTTCCTGCACGAATTCCGAAAGCCCCCAAAGGATAGGAAGAAAGGCGACGAGCGTCATGACACTGTCGATCACTGCCACACCTAGTCCTTCGGCGATACGGGCGAAGCGCTGGGTATCTTCCTGAATTCGCTGGGACGCGCCCTCGATATGACGAACCCGATCCCACATGGCAGTGTAGCGTTCGTTCATGGCGGTGCGCCACCGAAACACGTAGTGATTGATGAAAAAGAGCTTCAGAACGACGACCACCACATAGGGCAACGCCACCGAAAGGAAGGTAAAGAGCTGACCGTAGTATTCTTGAGATGTGACCGAATTGGCCTCAGAAAGGGCAATCTGCACCAGATCGAAGAATTCCCGATACCACTCGTTGAAGAATACATCAAGTTGCACCTGAAACCAGGTGACGAAAATGATAATTGCTGAGCCTCCGACGGACCAAAGGCTCCACTTATTGTTGCTTGCGCGCAGCCAGAAGGCGACGAAAAGCACGTACGACAGGACTACGTATTGATAGAGCCAGAAGCTTTGAGCGCGCTCACTGGCTGCCGCGTTCTCCGCCGCGAGCGCTTCGTCCTCCACGCCATCGGGCAGTTCCGGCGGGAAGTCGAAGCCGAAGAGTCCGCCGAGGCTGAACGTGTCACCCGATCCGCGCAGATCGAGGAAATACCACGCACCGAGACAGAAGAGCGCCCACCCGATGAAGCTGAACAGGAACTGTTTGGGCTTGGGAAAGAAGGACTCGAACAACGGGTCTGCCTCACGCGGGTTTCACGGGATTTCAGCGAGCGTTGCGTGTCTGGCCGGGATGTTCAACCGGATTCTCGGCGCGCGCGTTTCGCCATGGCGACGAGTTGGGGTCGCAATTCGTCGGCCGAGGACAGCGGCCTGTCGAACCAGGCGCGGGCGGGGCCATCCTGCCCGTTGAAATCCATGCCCTCCATGTCGAGCCCTGCCATCGTCCAGCGGCCCGGCTGGCCGATATAGAGCGGGAAAGTGTCGGCATGGTCCTCGTTCATGTGGGCGACGGCTTCGGGTTCGAGCGCCGTAAGGCCATCGGGCGGCGGCGCGATCAGATCGTCACGGCTCAACGCGTAGGCCTTGCCGAAACCGCCGTTGAGGGAGGCGCGCTGCGGCTCGAGCCGCCAGAAGGCGAAGTCGCCGAAATCGGCATAGAGCGCCGCCTTTGGCTGATATCGGAGAAAGCGTTCGCGGATTGCCGGGCGCTCTTCGCGGCTCACCATTCTCGCCTCCGCCGTGACCGTGACGCGCGGATGGGCAAGGGGATCGCCCTTGCCCGGCTCCCCGAAAAGAAGCGAGCAGCGGGGATCGGCTTCCAGCGCACCGAAATGGCCGGACAGCCGCGAGATGAGGATCACCGGAGCGCCGTCGATGGCCGTCGCGATGCTCACGCGGCTGACCGCCGGAAAACCGGTTTCCGGTTCGAGCACCGCAAGCGCCGCGTGGCGCGCGCCCCGGATCAGGCCACGGGCGAGGCGAACGGCCTCGCCGTCGGTTTCGCGGAGAACGTCTTTCTTCGGCATTCGCTTCCCTCTGGACGCAACGCCACCGGCCCCTTACTTGGAGCGCCATGGCCACGAAATCCGATCCCAATTCAAAGCTCATCGCCGAAAACCGCAAGGCCCGGCACCAGTATTTCATCGAGGATACGATGGAAGCCGGCATCGTGCTGGAGGGGTCGGAGGTGAAATCCCTGCGCGAGGGCGGCGCGAACATCGCCGAGAGCTATGCCAGCGTCGAGGACGGGGAACTGTGGCTGATCAACTCCTATGTCGCGCCCTATGCCCAGGCGAAGACCTTCACCCACGACGAACGGCGTCGCCGCAAGCTTCTGGTCAACAAGCGGGAACTGGCGAAGCTGTGGCAATCGACGGCGCGTGAGGGCATGACGATCGTTCCCCTGCGCCTCTATTTCAACGCGAAGGGCGTCGCCAAGGTCGCGCTCGGTCTCGCCAAGGGCAAGAAGATGGCCGACAAGCGCGATACCGAGGCCAAGAGGGACTGGAACCGGCAGAAGCAGCGGCTTCTGCGTGATCGCGGATGACCGCTCCGCTTTCGGGCGAGGCCCTGACCCACCTGATCGACACGACCTGGCCACCTGCCCGAAAATGGTCTTCGGATGGCTGGATCCTTCGCGATGGCGCGGGCGGCGGCAATCGCGTGTCCGCAGCGACGGCGGCACGGGTCGGGGCCTTGCCCCGGATCGTGGACGGGATAGGCCTCGTGATGGTCCGCCCGGGTGAAGAGACTCTCGACGCGGCTCTGGCGGCGGCCGGGTTCACGATCAAGGATCCGACACTCGTGATGGAGGCTGATCCGGGCGCGCTCGCCCTTCGACCCGTGGACCGGCTCCGCGCGATCCTCTGCGAGCGCCCGCCGGCGCTGATGCGGGAGATCTGGCGGGAGGATGGGATCGGGCCGGAGAGGCTCGCCATCATGGATCGGGCGGCCGGGCCGAAGGTCTACCTCATGGGGCGTGTCGCGGATCGGGCGGCGGGCTGCGCCTTCGTGGCGGCGGCGGATGATGTCGCGGTGCTCCACGCGCTGATGGTCAAGGGCACTGCACGAAGGCAACGCCTCGGCGCGGACCTGACGATCGGCGCGGCGAAATGGGCGGTTTCGCAAGGCTGCGCACGGCTCCTCCTGCTGGTGACCGAGGCAAACGCGGGCGCGCGGGCGCTTTATGCCAGGCTGGGCTTCGAGGAGGTCGGGCGGTATCACTACCGCAAAAGACCATGAGGGAGGATGCCATGGCCGACGATCAGCCCACCGCGCTCGATCTGCCGCAAGTCGATCCGCTACCGGAAGCGACGGCGAAGTATTTCCGCATCTGCGAGGAAAAGCTCGGGATGATCCCCAACGTCCTGCGCGCCTATGCTTTCGATATCGAAAAGCTCAACGCCTTCACCGCGATGTACAACGACCTGATGCTGGGCGAGAGCAACCTTTCCAAGCTGGAGCGGGAAATGATCGCGGTTGCCGTGAGCGCGGTGAACCGCTGCTTCTATTGCCTCGTCGCGCACGGCGCGGCCGTTCGTGAGCTTTCGGGCGATCCCGCGCTGGGGGAGGCGATCGCGTTCAACTACAGGGTGGCCGATATCACCCCGCGCCAGCGCGCCATGCTTGATTTCGCCGTGAAGATGACCGAAGCGAGCTACCGGATCGAGGAAGAGGATCGCGAGGCGCTGCGCGGGCACGGTTTCGGCGATCGAGACATCTGGGACATCGCGTCCGTCGCTGGCTTCTTCAACATGACCAACCGGATCGCCTCGGCGACGGATATGCGGCCCAACGCGGAATACCACGGCGCCCATCGGGGCTGACAGGCCCAAATGAAAACGCCCGGCGGATGATCCACCGGGCGCTGGAACGGGTGTGGGCGAGGCTCAGTGCAGCTTCGCGGAAACGTCCTCGATGGATTTCTCCAACAGCGCATTGGCCTTCGCCTCGTCCATGCGCGAGGAAAGCACCTCTGCCGCGGCGGCGACGGCAACAGTGACCGCGCGATTCTTCACCTGGCGCAGGGCGTCGGCCTCGGCCGAGGCGATCTGCTCCTTGGCGGTGCGGAGACGACGCTCGATGGATTCCTCCAGATCGACCATCGCCTGTTCCTTCGCCGCTTCCGCATCGGCGCGGGCGCGGGTGACGATATCGGCCGTCTGCTCTTCGACTTCCTTCTGCTTGCGCTCGTAGGACGCGAGAAGCGCCTGGGCCTCCTCGCGGAGCTGGCGGGCTTCGTCGATCTCGGTCGAGATACGCTCGGCGCGCTTGTCGAGAAGGCCGAGAATCAGACCGGGAACCTTGAAATACAGCAGGACCCCGATGAAGACGACAAAGCCGATCGCGACGACGATATCGGTGTTGTAGAGAAAGCTCATCTCAGCCTCCAAGCCGCTGCGAAACGGCGGCGTTCACGGCATCCGCGTCCACGAGATCGGAGTCGATCGCGCCCACGATCTCCGCGGCGACATCCTTTGCCACCGCTTCGACGGCTTCCAGCGCGCCGGCGCGGATCTCGCCGATACGGGCTTCGGACTCGGCCGTTTGCGCGGCGATCTGTTCGTCGGCCTTGGCGATCGCCGCGTCGACTTCCTTCTGCACCTCGGCGCGCGCTTCGTTGGCAATGCGCTGCGCTTCCGAGCGGGCCTCGGCAAGCGCGGCGTTGTAGGCGAGCTCGGCCTCTTCGGCCTGCCGCTTGAATTCGGCCGCCCGTTCGAGATCGTTCGCGATGGCGTCGTGACGCTCTTCTATGATCGCGCCGATCCGCGGCAGGGCGATGGATTTGAGGATCCAGAAGATCACGCCCAGCGCGACCAGAAGCCAGAAGATCTGGTTCGGGAATGTCGCGAAGTCGAGCTGCGGCATCCCGGGTGCGGAATGCGCGGCGTCTGCTGCTCCGTTTGCGGCTTCACCAGCCATGGTCGTCCTCCGGAAACCTTGCCGGGCCGGGTGCTGTGACCCGGCCCCCTGAAGGATCAGCGGGCGCGAACGCCCGCCAATGCGTGCATCGGGCGGTCGATCAGACCGCGAACATCAGCAGGAGCGCGACGAGGAACGAGAAGATCCCGAGCGCTTCGGCGAATGCGATGCCGATGAAGAGGGTCGGCGTGTTTTCCTGGGCGGCGGAGGGGTTGCGCAGCGCGCCGTTGAGGAAGTTGGCCGCGATGTTACCCACACCGACCGCCGAACCCGCCATGCCGATGCATGCGAGACCGACACCGATGTAACGACCGAGATCTGCGATATCGCCTTCCATGATTTTGCTCCTTCAGGTTGGAATGGCTGTTACGGACTGCACTTCCTTCAGTGATGGGGGTGCAGAGCGTCCTTGAGGTAGACGCATGTCAGGATGGTGAAGACATACGCCTGAATGACCGCGACGAGCACTTCGAGTGCGTAGATCGCGACGATTGCGAAGATCGGCACCACGGCCGCGGCGCCGAGCGCGCCGGCGAAACCGGCGAACACCTTGAGAACCGCGTGGCCCGCCATGATGTTCGCGCCGAGACGGATCGAGTGGCTCACCGGGCGCACGAAATAGGAGATCACCTCGATCACCGCGAGGATGGGGCGCAGGAAGCCCGGCGCGTTCGACGGCCAGAAGAGGCCGAGGAAGGCGGTGCCGTTCTTGACGAAGCCAAGCACCGTGACGCCGACGAAGACCATCAGCGCGAGCGTCGCGGTCACGGCGATGTGCGACGTGGGCGAGAAGCTCGTCGGGATCAGCGCCAGCATGTTCGCCATGAAGATGAACATGAACAGCGTCATGATGTGCGGGAAGTAGGCGAGGCCCTCACGCCCGCAGATGTCCTCGATCATCTTGCGGACGAAGCCATAGGTCAGTTCGGCGACGGACTGGCCGCGCGTCGGCACCATCGCACGCCCGCGCGAACCAAGCACCAGAAGCGCGATCGTCGCGAGCACGGCGAGCGCGACCCAGAGGGTCTGGTTGGTGATCATGAAGATGTCGCCAAAGCCCTGCGGCGTCGCCCCGCCGTTGAACAGCCCGCCGATCTCGAACTGTTCCATCGGCTTGATATTGAATTCGCCCTCGACGTATTCGCCTGCCACGTTCAGCCCTCTCGTTCGTCAGGCCCCTGCCGGAGCGCTGGCTCGTCCTGCGGGGCGCCATTGCGCCGCCCCATGCCCTTTGCCGTTTCGAGCATCACCT
Organism: Rubricella sp.; assembly: GCA_049600155.1. Classification (GTDB taxonomy): domain Bacteria; phylum Pseudomonadota; class Alphaproteobacteria; order Rhodobacterales; family Rhodobacteraceae; genus Rubricella. The sequence continues at coordinate 6,242 of JBMYPI010000029.1, read as the reverse complement.
TGATGCCCGCGGCGAACCCCAGAAGACCGAACAGGATCAGGAAGGCGGGCGCCGTGCCGATCAGCATGTCGAGCCCGTATCCGATCCCGAGACCGATCGCCATTCCGACGACCAGCTCGATCACCATGTGCCAGCCCATATTGGCCTGGTTCACCTTGTCGGGGCGCGCCGGGCCCGGATCGTGGGCCCGCCGCGCGGCTTCGATACGGTCTTCGAGCGCCTTCAAGCGTGCCTTGTCCGGCGTTTCGGACATCGTCGCATCCCTCGCAGGTGCCCAGCCGCCTTCAGCCGAGTTGCGCGGAACCTACGGGCGCAACCGAGCGGAAGTCAAGTCAGTGCATCCGTCATTCAGAATGCCTTAACTCTCTGTTTTGGTGATATTTTTTCCAAGGTGCGACCGGGGGGCGCATGGCGCGACGAAACGGGCTTCTTGCGGTATCGCGCCAAAGACCTCAATCAACCGATCGGTTAATGATTCACTGGAAAGGCGTTCGGTGGCCCGAAGCGACGCTGAGAGACTGGATGCGGTGTTCGCCGCGCTTGCGGACGGCACGCGCCGCGCGATCCTCTCGCGGCTTCTGGAAGGCGATGCGCCGGTCAACCGGCTCGCGGAGCCTTTCGACATGTCGCTCGCGGCCGTGTCCAAGCATCTCGCGATCCTTGCAAGGGCCGGCCTGATCCTCCAGGAGCGCCGGGGGCGGGAGAAATGGTGCAGGCTCGACACCGACGGCATCGCCCCTGCCGTTCTCTGGATGCAGAGCTTCGGCGGCGTCGCTCTCGAAGATCTGGACGCGCTCGAACGGCTGCTGGAGGCGGGCCTCGGTGTGGATGTCAGTGAGGAATGAGGCGGTGCCGGGCGCGAGCGCCATGTTCGATCGCCGCGGCGACAAGGCGGTCCACATCCAGATCCTGCCGGAGTATTTCGAGGAACCGCAGTTCGGACATGGTCGCTTTCCCGTCCGCCGCGGCGACATCGCACGCAAGCGCGTAGGCCGTTTCGTTCAGACCCGGCGGGAGCGACTCGCGGACCAGCCCGACCAGTGCATCGATGCCGTCCTCGTCATCGAACAGGTCGATGACGGATTGGAAGACGGCCGGAATGCGTGCGGCATCGTATCCCTCGAATGCGGGCAGCACGCTCACGAGGCGTCGGATCGTGTCCATCTCACGTTCCGAAAGCTGGTTGTCCGCCGCCGAGGTGGCGAACATCACGGCGATCAGGGCGTCTTCGGGGCTGTAGGGATGTGTCGTCATCGGGCGTCCTCGTTTCGGCGCTCCAGCATATATTGACCGCCTCTCATCCGGGCAATAGGTCTGCGACCCTGTCCGCCCCGTCCGGCGGCCATGTTGAATCGGGATGAAACCAAGATGAGCGAGTTGCGCGAGACTGCCCTGAGATCGAAGGCCTGGCCGTTCGAGGAGGCGGCGAAACTCGTCAAACGGTTCGAGAAGGCCCCGCCCGAGAAGGGCTACGTCCTGTTCGAGACCGGCTATGGCCCGTCCGGTCTGCCGCATATCGGGACCTTCGGGGAGGTCGCGCGCACCACGATGGTGCGCCGCGCGTTCGAACAGATCTCCGACATTCCGACGCGGCTGATCTGCTTCTCCGACGACATGGACGGGATGCGGAAGGTGCCGGACAACGTTCCGAACCCCGAGATGCTGCGCGAGCATCTTCAGAAGCCGCTGACATCGGTGCCCGATCCGTTCGGTGAGTTCGAATCCTTCGGCCACCACAACAACGCGATGCTGCGCCGGTTCCTCGATACGTTCGGCTTCGAATACGAGTTCATCTCGGCCACGGAGTTCTACAAGTCCGGCCGGTTCGACGAGGTGCTCCTGCGCGCCTGCGAGCGCTATGACGCGCTGATGGAGGTGATGCTCAAATCCCTCCGCGAGGAGCGCCAGCAGACCTACTCCGTCTTTCTGCCGATCCACCCCGAAACAGGCCGCGTGCTCTACGTTCCGCTGAAGGACGTGAACGCGAAGGACGGCACGATCACCTTCGATGACGAGAACGGGCGCGAATGGACCCTTCCGGTCACCGGCGGCAACGTGAAGCTCCAGTGGAAGCCGGATTTCGGGGCGCGCTGGGCGGCTCTCGGCGTGGATTTCGAGATGTTCGGGAAGGACCACTCGACGAACGCGACGCTTTACGGCCGGATCTGCGAGATCCTCGGCACGCCCGCGCCGATCAACTACACGTTCGAACTGTTCCTCGACGAAAACGGAGAGAAGATCTCCAAATCCAAGGGCAATGGCCTCTCGATCGACGAATGGCTGACCTACGCCTCGCCCGAGAGCCTCGCCTATTTCATGTATCAGAAGCCCCGCACCGCCAAACGGCTGTGGTGGGATGTGATCCCCAAGGCGGTGGACGAGTATCACCAGCAGCTTCGCGCCTACCCCGATCAGGACCTCGCCCAGAAGCTTGCGAACCCCGTGCACCACATCCACGGTGGCGACGTGCCGCGGAGTGACATGGTTGTGCCGTTCGCGATGCTTCTGAACCTCGCCAGCGTCGCGGGATCGGAGGACAAGGAAACGCTCTGGGGATTCATGCGGCGCTATGCACCGGAAGCGAGCCCCGAAAGCCATCCCGGCCTCGATGCCGCAGCCGGATTCGCGGTGCGCTATTTCCAGGATTTCGTCAAACCGACGCGGCAGTTCCGCCTGCCCGACGAACGGGAACGCACGGCGCTGGAAGATCTCAAGGCGCGGCTTTCGGCGTGGGACGGTCCGCTCGACGCGGAGGCGCTGCAATCGGAAGTCTTCGCCGTGGGCAAGGCGCATGGGTTCGAACCGCTGCGGGACTGGTTCAAGGCGCTCTACGAGGTGCTGCTGGGCGCCTCCCAGGGGCCACGCTTCGGCGGGTTCATCGCGCTCTACGGGGTCGAGGAGACGATCCGCCTGATCGAGGCGGGCCTTGCGGGTGAACTCGTGACGGCTTGACGGGGCGCCGCTTCGTCACACCTGATTTGGGCATGGCAGTAAAGGGAGCACGCCATGCACCGCCTTCTGATCGTCCTTGCACTGATCCTCGCCAGCGCCCTGCCCGCCCGGGCCGATCCCGCAGCGGTGCGGGATGTCATCACGGCCCAGATTGACGCGTTCGAGCGGGATGCGTTCGATGAAGCTTTCGAATACGCCTCGCCCGTCATTCAACACATGTTCCGCACACCGGAGCGGTTCGGGATGATGGTGATGCAGGGTTACCCGATGGTCTGGCGACCCGAGGGGTATCGCTTCGGCCTCGCCGAGGACCGGGGGAACGGGCGGATCACGCAATACGTCTCCTTCGACGATCGTGCCGGGCGCAGCTACCTCGCGGAATATGACATGATCGAGATGGAGGATGGGCGCTGGCTCATCAACGGCGTGAGGCTTCTTCCCGACACGGCTGTCGGCGCTTAACCGATTCTCAACGCAAGGGCGCTAGTTGTCTCCGCATCGGGGCGGCGAAAGCAGCTGATTGAGAGGTCCGGGCCAGCGGGCCTCCATGCGTTCCGATCGTCCTTCACCCTTCCGCCCGCCCGTCCGGCGGGAGGGCACGACAATGAACATCGCGGTCACGGACGGGATCCAACTCATGCCGCCCGCCTTCGAGGCGGGTCTAGGCGATTGGTCGCGCGGCGACGGGCGCCCCGGCGATCCGGTCTACGTCAACGGCATCGACGCTGCCCTCGTCAGCGACGACGGCGATTTCGGTCCATGCATCGAGATCGAGAAGACCGAGACCGTCCAGAAGCTTCGCTGGACGGGGCAGACGCCGATCTTGCCCGGCACCTATCTGCGCATATCGGCTCGCGTGAAGGTCGTCGGTGGCAACAGACCATCGGTGCGGATGGCCTGTTTCGCGGCGGATGGCGGCGGGAACCCTGTCGCGAGTGCGGTCACGACGGGCCCCGCGATCTACCTGGAGAATTTCAATCGGGTCTACGACGTGACGGCCATCCTCGGCACCGGCGGGCGGGCAGGTGTCGACATGCCGCTCGGCACGGCAACGGCCTACGCCCATGTCGGGCTGGACATCACCGGCGACAATGGCGGCTTCATTCGGGTCGAGAGCATCCGCGTGGAGGACGCGACGGGCGTCTTCGCACGCAAGCTGATCGACTCGGTGGATGTGAAGGATTTCGGCGCGGTCGGCGACGGGATCGCGGACGACACCGCGGCCTTCGCCGCCGCCGACCAGGAGGCGACGGAATCGGGGCGTCGGCTTCTCATCTCCGATGGCCTCTACCGGATCGACGGAAACCTGACGCTGGACGCGGACGCGCGCTTCGAGGGGCGCATCGCGGCGGCGTCGATCGGGCGGCTCGCCTTCACCCGGGGCTATGATTTCGCCCGTTACCTCGATGCATTCGAAGATGAACAGGTGGCGCTCGAAAAAGCGCTCGCGGCGCTCTACAACTTCACCGATCACGAAAGCCTCGACCTCGGCGGGCGACGGATCCAGCTGACACGACCGATCGACGTGGCCGCGATCGTCGGCAACAAGACGACCTTCGGAAACCGCCGGGCGATCCGCAACGGGCAACTCGAGCCGGTGCCCGGCCCCGCCTGGGACAGTGCCATCGTGACGGCGACGGCAAGCTATTCCTCGAGCCAGTCGCGGACGCTTTCGGGGATCGCGAACGCGGCGGCGATCGCGCCGGGCTCTCTCGTTCAGGGGCAAGGCGTGGGGCGGGAGGTCTATGCCACGGCCGTCGATCCCGTGGCGGGCACGGTCACGCTTTCTCAACCGCTCTGGGGAGCGCCGGCAAGCCAGAGCTACACGTTCACCCGCTTTCGCTACTTGCTCGACTATTCCGGCTTCGAGTCGATCAACCGGCAGATCTTCGAGAACATCGAGTTCCTTTGTGGCCGCGAGGCCTCCGCGATCCTTCTCGCGCAGGACGGGATCGCCTGGCATTTCGACCATTGCTGGTTCGTGCGGCCGAAGGATCGGGGGATCACCTCCTTTGCGGGGGGGTGCAACGGGCTGACGGTGGAGACGTGCCAGTTCATCAGCGGGGAGACCGACCTCGATGTCGGGCAGCGCTCGACCGTCGCGCTCAATACCAATTCCAACGACATGAAGATCCGCAACAATCGCGCCGTGCAGTTTCGCCATTTCGCGGTGATGGCGGGGGGTGGTCACCTGATCCTCGGCAATCACTGGTGGCAGGGCGACGGCGTGGCGGTGAATGCGGAGCGGTCCGCCGGCCTCCTGCTGACACAGCCGAACCTCAAGACCACGATAACCGGCAATTACTGCGACAATGCCTGGATCGAGATTTCCAATGAGCATGACGCCACGCCCGGCTCCGGGCTCCCGTTCGGCAACGTGACGATCACGGGTAACATCTTCACGGCGTCGGACATCCCGTTCTGGTTCACGTATATCCGGCTCGCGCCCCATGCCGCCGGGCGGCCCATCGACGGGATCGCGGTGATCGGCAACGCGTTCAAGACGATCGGCGGGGATACGATCCTGCGGGTCGACGGCGTCGACACAGCGCGCGGCACGATCGATCACACCCAGACGCGGGATGTGACCTTCATCGGCAACAGTTACGAGAGTGTCGCGATCCGGACGGAGGCGCCGCTGCGCCTGCGCCACCAGCAAACCTCCGAGGCCGCGGCGTGGACCGTCGCGACGGGCGGGAGGCTTCCCTTCGAGGGGCGCGCGCGCTGGGTCGGGGCGATCACCGCCGAAGGGCAGATCCGCGACGGGAGCCAGACCGTCCATGCCCTGCCGTGGTGGGAGGGCGAGATCGGCAGCGATGGCTCTTCGGTGCGCCTCCATTGGCCGTCCGGCGTTTCGGGGGCGGTTGCGGTCGAAATCCGCACGGACAGGCCGCTCTGACCCTTGCCGGGCGGCGGCGACTGCCCATCTGGGACGGTATGACGAACCTGCCGCCCGAGAACGTCCAGGATTATCCCCGCCCGCCGCGGGTCGAGCCGGTCTCCGACCCGGTCTCGATCCGCTTCGGCGGGCGGGAAATCGCGCGGACGACCCACGCCTGGCGCGTGCTGGAAACCCACCATGCGCCAACCTACTACCTGCCCCCTGCCGCGTTTCAGAGCGGCGTTCTGAAACCCGCACGCGGCACGAGTTTTTGCGAGTGGAAGGGCGTGGCGCGGTATTTCGACATCGTGGCCGGGCCTGATATCGCGCCTCGGGCCGCCTGGTCCTACGAGCGCCCGACAGCGGGCTTCACCGATCTTGCCGGATACATTTCCGTCTATGCCGAACC
>JBMYPI010000028.1:0-17327 GCA_049600155.1 Rubricella sp. | reverse complement strand
GGACCCGTTGGTGCCGCCGAACCCGAAGGAGTTCGTCATCACGGTATCGAGGTCCGCCGCGTCGACGCGGCTTGTCGCGATCTCCGCCGGGTCGAGCGCGGGATCGAGGGTCTCGACATTGATCGAGGGCGCGATGAAATCGTCCCGCATCATCAGGAGGCAATAGATCGCCTCCTGCGCGCCCGTCGCGCCCTGGCTGTGGCCGGTCATCGACTTCGTCGAACTGATCGGCGGGGTGGACCCCTGCCCGAAGACGCGGCGCACCGCCTCGACCTCACCCACATCGCCGACGGGCGTGGAGGTGCCATGGGCGTTGATGTAGCTGACCTTACGCCCCTCGGGCAGGGCGTTCAGCGCAAGCCGCATCGCCCGCTCGCCACCCTCGCCGGAAGGAGCGACCATGTCGTGCCCGTCGGAGGTCGCGCCGAAGCCCGTCACCTCGGCGTAGATCGTGGCGCCGCGCGCCTTCGCCCGCTCCAGATCCTCCAGCACGACGATGCCGCCACCGCCGGAGATGACGAACCCGTCCCGGTTGGCGTCGAAGGCGCGGGAGGCGCGGGCCGGGTCGTCGTTGTACTTGGAGCTCATCGCGCCCATCGCGTCGAAGAGGCAGGAGAGCGTCCAGTCCAGTTCCTCGCCGCCGCCCGCGAACATCACATCCTGCTGGCCGAGCTGGATCTGCTGCGCGGCCATCCCGATGCAGTGGAGCGACGTGGAGCAGGCCGAGGTGATGGAGAAATTCATCCCCTTGATCTGGTAGGCCGTGGAGAGATTGGCCGAGACCGTGGAGGACATGCATTTGGGCACCGCGAAGGGGCCGATCCGCTTGGGGCTGCCCTTTTCAAGCACCGTCTGGTGCGCGGCGAGCATCGCGGAGGTGGACGGTCCGCCCGAGCCCGCGATCAGGCCCGTCCGCTCGTGGGAGACCTCGGCCTCGGAAAGCCCGGCATCGGCGATCGCCTGGCGCATCGCGATATAGGCATAGGCCGAGCCCGGCCCCATGAAACGCAGCACCCGCTTGTCGACGTGTTCAGTCACATCGAGATCGATCGCGCCCTTGACCTGGCTGCGGAAACCGCGCTCGGCATAGTCCGGCGCGTGCACGATCCCCGATCTCCCGGCCTTCAGCGACGCTGTGACTTCAGCGGCATCGTTTCCGATGGAGGACACGATACCGAGCCCCGTGATGACGACCCGTCTCATGGGCTGCTCCCTCAATTGGCGCGAACCGTTCAGGTCACTCGTCCGTCATGAACAGACCGACCTTCATGTCCGTCGTTGTGTAGATGATTTCGCCGTCCGCTTCCATCCGGCCGTTTGCCATCCCGAGCTTCAGCTTGCGGTCGATGACGCGGGTGAAATCCACATGGTAGCGCACGAGCTTCGTTTCGGGCGTCACCATCCCGGTGAACTTCACCTCACCCACACCGAGCGCACGGCCCCGGCCCTGCATTCCACGCCAACCGAGGTTGAAGCCGGTGAGCTGCCAAAGCGCATCGAGGCCCAGACAGCCCGGCATCACCGGATCGCCCAGGAAATGGCACTGGAAGAACCAGAGGTCGGGGTTGATGTCGAATTCGGCCACGACGTGACCCTTGCCATGCGCACCGCCATCGGCGCTGATTTCCGTCACCCGGTCCATCATCAGCATCGGCGGGGCCGGCAACTGCGGGTTTCCAGGCCCGAACATTTCACCCCGGGCGCATTTCAGAAGGCCCTCGTAATCAATGCTGGTCGGACGGTCATTCATGTGGCGCTCCCCTGCCCCCGGCGGACTTCGTTTCTTGCTGCAATTGGAATCGGACTACCAGAGGCCGGCGACCCGCTGCAATCCCAATGCCGAGGAACGAAGCGTCGCGGGCCCGTGTCGCGCTGGCATTTGCGCGTTCCGTCCTCATATTGTAACAGAATACAGACGGAACCGAGTGAGTGCCCCGATGAAGACGACCGCAGACAGACTGGCTCCCGCCCGCGCCCGTGCGTGGCTCGGACGGTCCGGGCTGCGCCCGACCCGCCAGCGCCTGCAACTGGCCGAGCTTCTCGTCGGCGACGGAAACGACCGCCACGTCACGGCCGAGGCCCTTCATGTGGCTGCCCAAGGGGCGGAAGTCTCCGTATCCCTCGCGACGGTCTACAATACGCTGCGCGCCTTCTGCGACGCGGGCCTGATGACGGAGATCACCGTCGATGGCGCACGCTCCTACTTCGACACACGCGCCGACGACCACACCCATTTCTACCTGGAAGACGAAAACCGCGTGATGGACGTGCCCGAGGGCTCCGTCTCTTTCGACGCGCTTCCCGAACCGCCCGAGGGAATGGAGATCGACCGCGTTGAGGTCGTGATCAGGCTCAAGCGCAAGGCCTGAGATTCATCGCACAAGCGGCCAGAGCGACGCGACCAGTAGCATGGCCATCGTCCAGTTGAACAGCCGCAGGCGGATTGCGTTCGTGAGGATGCGGCGCATCTGCTGGCCGAGGATCACCCAGAGCCAGACCGAAGGCAGGTTGATGGCGCCGAACACCAGCCCGACCAACAGCACCGCACCGACGGAACCGCCAGGGGCGTAGACGGTCATCGCCGTCAGCGCCATCGCCCAGGCTTTCGGGTTCACCCACTGGAATGCCGCCGCCTGGAGAAACGTGAGCGGCTTGCCTGTGCCGTCGCGGTCCTCGGGTGGTGCGGACGTCGCGATCTTCCAGGCGAGCCACGCCATGTAGATGATGCTCATGACGGCCAACGCGGTCCGCAGCGCGGGGAAAGCCTCGAACGCACGCCCGAGACCCAGGCCCACCGGAATGGCCAGGCCGACGAAACCAAGCGCGACACCCAGAAGATGCGGAACGGTTCGCATCGGGCCGAAATTGGCACCCGACGCCATCAGCATCAGGTTGTTCGGCCCCGGCGTGACCGAGGTGACGAAGGCGAAAGCGGCAAGCGCGAGAAGAAGCTCATGTGTCATGCGCCTTCTATCGACCGGATTCCGCGACATGTGCTTGCGAATTGAGCCGCAAGAGGCCATTCTGATGCAATAAATGGCGATCATTGACCGCATAGACGAAAAGATATTGCACGAGCTTGGCCGAGACGGTCGACTCAGCAATCTGGCCCTGGCCGAACGCGTCGGCCTTTCACCTTCCGCCTGCCTGCGGCGCGTCCAGCATCTGGAACGGGAGGGGATCATCCGGGGCTATCGCGCGGTGCTCGATCCCGGCCGTCTCGGGCGTGGCTTCGTGGCCTATATCGCGGTGGGCCTCAACGATCATACCAAGGCCAGTCAGGAAGCGTTCGAGCGGGCCATCACCCGCTCTGGCGCCGTGCGCGAATGCCACAACATCACCGGCACCGTCGAATACCTGCTCCGCGTGGAGGTTGCCGACCTCACCGCCTACAAACACTTCCACACCGAGATCCTCGGCACCCTGCCCCAGGTGAACGCGATCACCACCTATGTCGTGATGGGCAGCCCCAAGGACGAGCGCGCCTGAACAGTCCTTTCGCGTTTCGCTGAATACTTCGGGGGAGGTGCGCCGATGGCGGGACGGTGGCAGGGCCCTCTTGATCGCCTCGGCCCGGCACTCTAAGCCCTGCCGGACCCCGACGACGAAGGACGCGCGATGGAGACGATCCTCAGCCTCGCGGCTGCCAACCTGCTTTCCCCCATGGTCCTGTTCTTCGTGCTCGGCTTCGCCGCGGCGCTCGCCCGTTCGGACCTGTCGATCCCGGAAGCAGTCGCCAAGGGCATGTCGCTCTACCTGTTGTTCGCGATCGGCTTCAAGGGCGGCGCCGGGGTGGCGGAAAGCGGCCTCTCCATCCAGCTCGGCTCGGCGCTCGTGGCGGGCGCGGTGCTGTCCGCCACGATCCCGCTCATCGCCTTCCTGATCCTGCGCGCGATCTCGCGGCTGGGGCGGACGGATGCCGCCGCCGTCGCCGCCCACTACGGCTCCATCTCCATCGTGACCTTCGTCGCCATGACATCGATGCTGTCGACCCAGGGCGTCGAATACGAAGGCTTCATGGTCGCCGTGGCCGCGATCATGGAAGCGCCCGCGATCCTGACGGCCCTCGTCCTCGCCAACGCCACCGCGCCGTCGGGCAACAAGCGCTCGGGCGTGGACCGGGAACTGATGCGGGAGGTCATGCTCAACTCCTCCATCGTGCTCCTGATCGGCTCCTTCGCCATCGGCTGGATCACGGGGACGGAGGGGCTTGCCAAGATCGAATCCTTCATCGTTTCGCCCTTCCAGGGGGTGCTGTGCCTGTTCCTTCTGGACATGGGGATCATCGCCGGGCGCGGCATGCGCGACAGCCGGGGCGAGATCGCGCCCCCGGTGATCGCCTTCGGGATGGTCATGCCACTCATCGGGGCGGCGCTGGGCCTTGTCGTCGGGATGGCCCTGGGCCTGTCCACGGGTGGTGTCGCGGTCCTGATGACGCTTTGCGCCTCGGCCTCCTATATCGCGGTGCCCGCCGCGATGCGTGTGGCCCTGCCGGAGGCGAAACCGTCGATCTATCTCACGCTCTCCCTGGGCGTGACCTTCCCGTTCAACCTGACCGTCGGCATCTCCCTCTATCTCGCCGCGGCGCAGCTTTTCTCAGGGTGATCCCATGCAGACCCATCCCGCCAAACGGATCGAGATCATCATCGAGGCGCCGCTCCTGCGCCGCCTCACCCGCGCCCTCGATAAGGCGGGGGTGACGGGATACACGGTGCTTCCCGTGCTCGCGGGCTCGGGCAAGTCGGGCCCGTGGACGCGGGAGGGACAGGTTTCCTCGGCAGGGGGGATGGCGGCCGTCGTCCTGATCGCCGCGCCAGACAAGGCCGATCCGATCCTGGAAACCGCCTTCGAGGTCGTCGAGAGCCATATCGGCATCGTCAACGTGACCGACACGCAGGTGATCCGCCCGGCGCGCTTCGGTTGAACCGTTTGACGGTGGGATGACAGCAATCGGCCTTGCGCCCCCGGCGCCCACGCGCCACCATCGGCCCCAACGCAACGCCAGCGCGAGGCAAGGCACCCATTGGCGACCGACGCACGGACCCCACCACCCAACGGCACGCTCGTTCCCGAGACAGTGCTCGACATCTCCGACAACAGGCTTCTGGCCGATCTCTGCGGCCCCGGCGATCTCAATATCGCGAAGATCGAGCAGCTTCTGGGCGTCATCGTCCTGCGCCGCGACACCGGGCTTTCGATCCACGGCGAAGACGCCGCTGCGGTCGAGCGCGCGGCGGAAGTGATCGCGGGGCTGCGAGACAGGCTGGAACAGGGCCGCGCTGTCGAACCGGGTGACGTGGATGCGGCGATTCGCATGTCCCCGAGCCGCGAGGCGGAGGACGGCCCGGTCGAACAGATCGAGATGTTCGCGGGCGCACCGCTCGAATTCCGCACCCGCAAGAAGACGGTCGAGCCGCGCACCGATACGCAGAAGGCCTATGTGCAACAGCTCTACGAAAACGAGCTTGTCTTCGGGATCGGCCCGGCGGGCACGGGCAAGACCTATCTCGCCGTCGCCGCAGCGGTGAACATGTTCCTCGAAGGCCATGTGGACCGGATCATTCTCACCCGCCCGGCCGTGGAGGCGGGGGAGCGGCTCGGCTTCCTGCCCGGCGACATGAAGGAGAAGGTCGATCCCTACATGCAGCCGCTCTACGACGCGCTGAACGACTTCCTGCCGGGCAGGCAGGTCACGAAGATGATGGAGGAGAAGCGGATCGAGATCGCGCCGCTCGCCTTCATGCGCGGGCGGACGCTTTCGAACGCCTATGTCATTCTCGATGAGGCGCAGAACGCCACGACCATGCAGATGAAGATGTTCCTCACCCGTCTGGGCGAGAACTCCCGCATGGCGATCACCGGCGACCGCAGCCAGATCGACCTGCCCCGCGGCGTGACCTCCGGCCTCGTGGAGGCGGAAAAGCTCCTGACCGGCGTGAAGGGCATCGGCTTCACGCATTTCACCGCGGCCGACGTGGTGCGCCACCCGCTCGTGGCGCGGATCATCGAGGCTTACGATCGCGGCGGCGCGTGAGTGCGCGATGACGACGATCGACCTGGTGATCGAGGATGACAGGTGGGAGGCGATCGGTCTTCTTCCGCTGGCGGAGCGGGCGATCACCGCGGCGCTGAAGGCCGGCGGAATCGGTGATGGCTACGAGATCGCGATCCTGGCGTGCGACGACGATAGGATCGCGGCGCTGAACGCCGAGTTCCGCTCGAAGCCGAAGCCGACGAATGTGCTGAGCTGGCCGGCACATGACCTCGCGCCTGTCGATCCGGGTGGCGAGCCCGGCAAGCCGCCCCCACCCGATGGATTCGACGATCACCTCGGCGATATCGCGCTCGCCTATGAAACCTGCATGGCCGAAGCCCGCGAACAGGGAAAGAAACCGGCCGACCACGTGACCCACCTGATCCTGCACGGGACGCTCCATCTGTTGGGTTATGACCACATTCGCGACGAAGATGCCGAACTGATGGAAGAACTGGAGCGCTCCACCCTTGCCGAGATGGGCATCACTGACCCATATTCCGGAGTGGCGGAGCCGTCGTAGCTCCGCGTTTTCGGATACGGGAGCCATGGGCGACAGTACGGCACCCTCCCCTGCGGAGAGTGCAGAATCGGAGGCCGAGGCGGCCAGTCCTGCGCAGAGGCGCAGCTTCTGGGAGCGCCTGACGGGCAGGATCCACCCGGAGCATGAGGAAGGGGCCGTCGAGGCGGCCCAGAGCGCGCTCGAAGCGGTATCGGACCGCGGAGCGAGGGCGATGCTCGTCAACCTCAACAAGATGCGCACCCTGCGCGTCGAGGATGTGGCGGTGCCCCGCGCGGATATCGTCGCGATCCCGGAGACGGCGAGCCTGCCCGAAATCGTCGATATCTACCGCGAAAGCACCCTGACGCGCCTGCCCGTCTATGGCGAGACGCTGGACGATCCGCTTGGTTTCCTCAACCTCAAGGATCTGGCGCTGAAATGGGGTTTCGGCGCGGAACGGGACGATTCATTCGAGATAACCCCGCTCCTGCGTCGCATCCTCTACGTCCCGCCATCGATGCCGATCGGCGCCCTTCTGCAGCGGATGCAATCGAGCCGGACCCACATGGCGCTGGTGATCGACGAGTATGGCGGCGTCGACGGGTTGGTGACGATGGAAGACCTCGTCGAACAGATCGTCGGCGATATCGAGGACGAACACGACGAGGCCGAGGACGCGCTCTGGCGCGAAGAGGCGCCCGGCTGTTTCGTCGTCAACGCACGGGCGGAACTGCAATCCTTCGAGGATGCCGCAGGGGTCGATCTTCTCTCCGACGAGATGGATGAGGAAGTCGACACGATGGGCGGCCTCGTGTTCCGCCTGATCGGGCGGATACCGGAGCGGGCGGAGATCATCGCCCATCCTGACGGCCACGAATTCGAGGTGATCGAGGCCGATCCGCGCAAGATCAAGCGCCTCCGCGTCCGGATCCGGAAGGACGGCGCACCCGAGGAACCGCGGGAAGCCGCCGAATAGGCGATGGTGAACGGCCTGCCGCCCCCCGCCGCCGCGCTCGGCAGGCTTGCGCCCCGCGCGCGCCTTGCGCTTTCCGCGCTCTGTGGCGCGGGGCTTGCGCTGGTGCAGGCGCCGGTGGGTTTCTTCCCCGCTTTCCTGATCCTCCTGCCTGTCCTGTTGTGGTTTGTCGCGTTGGCCGGAACGCCCGCGCGGGCCGCGCTTACGGGCTGGATCGCGGGCACCGCCTATTTCGCGGTCGGGCTCTTCTGGATCGTGGAGCCGTTCCTGGTCGATGCGCGGGTTCATGGTTGGATGGCACCCTTCGCGCTCGTCTTCCTTGCCGCCGGTCTCGCGCTGTTCTGGGGCGCGGCCTTCGGACTGGCGCGTTGGCTCGCGCCCCGGGGTGGGCTCGCGCTCGCCTGGGCCGTGGCCGTGAGCCATACCGGCTTCGAAGCCGCGCGCGCCTATCTGCTGACGGGGTTTCCGTGGAACCTGATCGCCTATGGCTGGCTCGATACGCCCATCGCTCAGGTATCGGCCCTCGTCGGGCCGCACGGGCTCGGCTTCCTGACGATCCTCGCGGCCGGGCTGGTGGCCTTCGGCTGGAGGGGCGTGCCTGTCGCGCTCGCCGCCGGCGCGGCGCTTTCCGCCTGGATCTGGGGCGACGCCCGGATGCCGGAGACAGCGCCGGGGCGGGAGGAGCCGCTGACCGTGCGCCTCGTGCAGCCCAATGCGGCGCAGCATCTCAAGTGGGACCCCGAGTGGTGGCCGGTCTTCCTCGAGCGGTCGGTGCAATACACCGCCGCACCCGGGGCGCCGGACGTGATCATCTGGCCGGAGACATCGCTGCCCTTCCTGATGAACGACCCCACGCTCGACCTCGCGCCGCTGTCCCGGGTGGCGCAGGGCGCACCCGTGATCTTCGGGGCGCGTCGGCGGGAGCCCGTCCCCGGCTGGGTCGACTGGTACAACATGCTCGTCGTTCTCGGCGACGGCGGCGTCGTGGAGGCGACATACGACAAGCACCATCTGGTGCCGTTCGGCGAATTCATGCCCTTCAGCCGCTTCTTCGCCAGGCTCGACATCCAGGGGATCGCGTCGGAGTCGACCGGGGACTATCAGCCCGGCCCGGGGCCGAGAGTCGTCGACGCCGCCGGGCTGCCGCCCTTCGTGCCGCTGATCTGCTACGAGGCGATCTTTCCCCATGAGGTTCGGCCCGCCGGGCCGCGTGCGGAGTGGCTCGTCCACATCACGAACGATGCCTGGTTCGGGGCGCTCGTCGGCCCCTACCAGCACCTCGCGCAGTCCCGCTTCCGCGCCATCGAACAGGGCCTGCCGGTCGCACGCGCGGCCAATACCGGGGTTTCCGCGATCATCGATCCGTGGGGGCGGATCGTGGACGAGATACCGCTCGGTCAGGAAGGGTTCGCGGACATCGCCCTTCCCGCACCGGCCGCCGACACCCCTTACGGCCGGTCCGGCGATCGACCGCTGCCATTCCTGCTTGTCACGATTCTGGCGGGGCTCGTGCTGCTGCGCCGAAAGGCGTGATTCGAAACTCATTGGAAAGCTGCTTTGTGATCACACCTGAAAACGCGTGATCACAAATGCCGAAAAATCCCTCCGAAGGACTCTCTCGCAGCGTCATTGCGGGCTGCATGGGCACACCGTCATTGCGTAAGTTGCGCGCCAACCGCGCGGGCGACCGTGCTGAAAGCCCGGCCAGGGCAAGGACGAGGGAAAGGACTGCCGCCCATGAACATCCATGAATACCAGGCCAAGCAGCTGCTCAAGCAATATGGCGCGCCCGTTTCCGACGGCCGGGCCGTTCTGAAGGCCGAAGAAGCCAAGACCGCTGCCGGCGAGCTCGACGGCCCGCTCTGGGTCGTGAAGGCGCAGATCCATGCGGGCGGTCGCGGCAAGGGCAAGTTCAAGGAGGAGAGCGCCGGCGAGAAGGGCGGCGTCCGCCTCGCGAAATCGGTCGAGGAAGCCGCCGAGGAAGCGCAGAAGATGCTCGGCCGCACGCTGGTGACGCACCAGACCGGCCCCGCGGGCAAGCAGGTCAACCGGATCTATATCGAGGACGGCTCGGATATCGAACGCGAGCTCTACCTCTCGCTCCTTGTCGATCGCGGCACGTCGCGCATCTCCTTCGTGTGCTCCACCGAAGGGGGCATGGATATCGAGGAAGTCGCGGCCGAAACGCCCGAGAAGATCCTCAGCTTCAGCGTCGATCCGGCCTCCGGCCTGTCCGGCTTCCACGGCCGCAAGGTCGCCTTCGCGCTCGGGCTGGAAGGCGCACAGGTCAAGCAGTGCGTGAAGCTGATCAGCCAGATCTACAAGCTCTTCGTCGAGAAGGATCTCGAAATGCTCGAGATCAATCCGCTGATCGTCACCGACAAGGGCGATCTGAAATGCCTCGACTGCAAGATGGGCTTCGACGGCAATGCGCTTTACCGCCATCCCGACATCATGGCGCTCCGCGACGAGACGGAAGAGGATCCCAAGGAACTCGCCGCCTCCAAGTATGACCTCAACTACATCGCGCTCGACGGTGAGATCGGCTGCATGGTGAACGGCGCGGGCCTCGCCATGGCGACGATGGATATCATCAAGCTCTACGGCTCCGAACCGGCGAACTTCCTAGATGTGGGCGGCGGTGCGACCAAGGAGAAGGTGACGGAAGCCTTCAAGATCATCACCTCCGACGACAACGTCAAAGGCATCCTGGTGAACATCTTCGGCGGGATCATGCGCTGCGACGTGATCGCGGAAGGCGTGATCGCGGCGGTTCAGGAAGTGGGCCTCAAGGTGCCGCTGGTGGTGCGCCTCGAAGGCACGAACGTGGAGAAGGGCAAGGAGATCATCAACACCTCCGGCCTCGACGTGATCGCGGCGGACAACCTCGCCGACGCCGCAGAAAAGATCGTGAAGGCCGTCAAGGGCTGAATCTCGGGAAACTCAAGGCGATAGACGCCGACAGAATATACAGGAGGCCCCGATGGCCATTCTCGTTGACAAGAACACCAAGGTGATCTGCCAGGGCCTGACCGGCTCGCAGGGCACGTTCCACTCCGAACAGGCGATCGCCTACGGCACGCAGATGGTCGGCGGTGTGACGCCGGGCAAGGGCGGCACCAGCCATATCGGCCTGCCGGTCTTCAACACGGTGGGCGACGCAAAGGAAGCCACCGGCGCGAACGCTACAGCGATCTACGTGCCGCCGCCCTTCGCGGCCGATGCTATCCTGGAGGCGATCGATGCGGAGATCGAGCTGATCGTCTGCATCACCGAAGGCATTCCGGTGCTCGACATGATGAAGGTGAAGCGGGCGCTGGAGGGCTCCGCCTCGACCCTGATCGGCCCGAACTGCCCCGGTGTCATCACCCCGGATGCGTGCAAGATCGGCATCATGCCGGGCCACATCCACAAGCGCGGCAGCGTGGGCGTCGTCTCCCGCTCCGGTACGCTGACCTATGAGGCTGTCGCGCAGACCACCGCCGCGGGCCTCGGCCAGTCCACCTGCGTCGGCATCGGTGGCGACCCGATCAAGGGCACCGAGCATATCGACGTGCTGGAATGGTTCCTCGCCGATGACGAGACCGAGTCGATCATCATGATCGGCGAGATCGGCGGCGCGGCCGAGGAAGAGGCGGCGCAGTTCATCGCCGACGAGCGCAAAAAGGGCCGGGCAAAGCCCATCGCCGGCTTCATCGCGGGCCGCACGGCGCCTCCGGGCCGCCGGATGGGCCACGCGGGCGCGATCATCGCCGGCGGCAAGGGCGGCGCCGAGGACAAGATCGAGGCCATGCGTTCCGCCGGCTTCGAAATCGCCGACAGCCCCGCGCACCTGGGCGAAGCCGTGCTGAAGGCCATCGGCTGAGGCGCGCGTGCTCGTATCCCATTCCCATAGGTTCGTCTTCCTGAAGACGCGGAAGTCGGCATCGACCTCGGTGGAAATGCTTCTCGAGCCTTTCTGCCGGGACGATGGCGGCCCCGTGACGGAAGCCACACCGCAGCGGATCTCGGATGCGGGCATCGTCGGAAGCAGACTGACCGGTCGCCGGAAGGGCGACCGGTTCTTCAATCATCTGTCCGCCGTTCGGATCGCGGAGCGGATCGGCCCGGAAACCTTCGACGCCTACGCCAGGATCGCGACGGTTCGTAATCCCTTCGCGGTCGCGCTTTCGCTGTTCGGCTTCATGGCCGGGACCCGCTACCCCTCCACCAAGGCGGGCTTCCTGTTGCATCGCGCATGGTTTCGTCGATGGGTCGCTGCGCGGTCGCATCGGCCCTATTTCGGCGATAACGCGATCGTCCGCCGCGAAGGCCGGCTGATCGTCGATCATTTCGTCCGTTTCGAGCATCTCGAAGCGGATCTTGCCGCGCTCGGTGCGACGCTCGGTATCGAGATCGACACCTCGGCGCTGCCCGCGACCAAGCGCAGCAAGGGCAGGAGGGATCGCTTCGCGATTGCCGAGTTCTACGACGAAGCGACCGCCGACGCCGTCCGGACGCGCTATGCCTGGGCCTTCGAGCGTATCGGCTATTCGACCCGGCCCGAGGACGCCGCCGCACCGCCCCCCTTCCCCCGCCATCCCGTGCGCGGGGCAGGAAGCGGCGAGACCGTTCCGCCGGAGAACGGCATGAACCCCTTTCTTGGCGCCACGATCGGCGCCGTCGGCCTCCAACACCATGAGGTGATCCAATGACGGAACAATCGCCCAACAAGGCCTTCCACGATTCCTCTTTCCTGCAGGGTCACAACCAGGAATACGTGGAGCATCTGCACGCCGCCTACGCGAAGGATCCCGCATCGGTCGACGAAAGCTGGCAGGCCTTCTTCGCCGCGCTGGAAGAAGACGATGTCGCCGTCCGCTCGGCCGACGGCCCCTCCTGGGCGCGCGAAGATTGGCCGCCGAAGGTTTCGGGCGATCTTCTTCATGCTCTGGATTACCAGTGGGATGACGAACCCGGCCCCGCCGATGTGGCCAGGAAGGTCTCCGCCAAGGCGACCGAGGGCGGCGTGTCCCTGACCGATACGCAGCTCAAGCAGGCGGTGACGGATTCCATGCGGGCGCTGATGCTCATCCGCGCCTACCGTATCCGGGGGCATCTGGCCGCGAATCTCGATCCGCTGAACCTCAAGGAGCCGGAAGATCACCCCGAGCTCGATCCCAAGACCTTCGGCTTCACCGAAGCCGACATGGATCGCCCGATCTTCCTCGACAACGTGCTGGGGCTGCAGACGGCGAACCTGCGCCAGATCCTCGACATCGTGAAGCGCACCTATTGCGGCACCTTCGCGCTGCAGTACATGCACATCTCCAACCCGGAAGAAGCCGCCTGGCTGAAGGAACGGATCGAGGGCTACGGCAAGGAGATCGCCTTTACCCGCGAAGGCCGCCGCGCGATCCTCAACAAGCTGGTCGAGGCGGAGGGCTTCGAGAAGTTCCTGCATGTCAAATACACCGGCACCAAGCGCTTCGGCCTCGACGGCGGTGAAGCCGCGATCCCCGCACTCGAACAGATCATCAAGCGGGGCGGTGCGCTCGGCGTGAAGGAGATCGTCTTCGGCATGCCTCATCGCGGGCGGCTGAGCGTGCTGGCCAACGTGATGGGCAAGCCCTATCGCGCGATCTTCAACGAATTCCAGGGCGGCAGCTTCAAGCCCGACGAGGTCGAAGGCTCGGGCGACGTGAAGTATCACAAGGGCTTCTCGAACGACCGGCGCGTGCGCAGCGGAGAGCGGATCCACCTGTCGCTGACCGCGAACCCCTCGCACCTCGAGGCGGTGAACCCCGTCGTCCTCGGCAAGGCGCGGGCCAAGCAGGCGCAGCTCGGCGATCACGACCACAAGGAAGTCATTCCCGTTCTGCTGCACGGCGACGCGGCCTTCGCGGGCCAGGGTGTCGTGGCGGAGTGCTTCGGCCTTTCCGGCCTCAAGGGGCACAGGACGGGTGGCACGATCCACCTTGTCGTCAACAACCAGATCGGCTTCACGACGAGCCCGCACAATTCGCGTTCCTCGCCCTATCCCACCGATATCGCGCTGATGGTGGAGGCCCCGATCTTCCACGTGAACGGCGACGATCCGGAAGCCGTCGTGCACGCCGCGAAGGTCGCAACCGAGTTCCGCCAGATGTTCGGCAAGGATGTCGTGATCGACATGTTCTGCTATCGCCGCTTCGGTCACAACGAGGGCGACGAGCCGATGTTCACCCAGCCCCTGATGTACAAGGCGATCAAGGGCCACAAGACGACGCTCCAGCTCTATACCGAGCGTCTCGTCGCCGACGGCCTGATCCCCGAGGGCGAGATCGAGGACATGAAGGCCGCCTTCCAGGCCTACCTCAACGAGGAGTTCGAGGCGGGCAAGGAGTATCGCCCGAACAAGGCGGACTGGCTCGACGGGCGCTGGTCGGGGCTCGACAAGCATCAGGGCAAATACCAGCGCGGCAAGACCGGCGTGGCGAAGGAGCGGCTCAAGCAGGTCGGGGAGGCTCTGACCCGCCTTCCCGAGAGCCTCAAGCCGCATCGGACGGTGCAACGCCTGATGGATGCCAAGCGCGAGATGATCGAAACCGGCAAGGGGATCGACTGGGCCACGGCCGAGGCGCTCGCCTTCGGCACGCTCCTGACGGAGGGCTACCCCGTACGCCTGTCCGGACAGGACTCGACGCGCGGAACGTTCTCCCAGCGCCACAGCGCGATCATCGATCAGGAAACGGAGGAGCGGTATTACCCGCTCAATCACATCGCGTCCGACCAGGCGACCTACGAGGTGGTCGACTCGATGCTCTCGGAATACGCCGTTCTGGGATACGAATACGGCTACTCGCTGGCCGAACCGAACGCGCTGACGCTTTGGGAAGCGCAGTTCGGCGATTTCGTGAACGGCGCACAGATCATGATCGACCAGTTCATCTCCAGCGGCGAAAGCAAATGGCTGCGGATGTCCGGCCTCGTGATGCTCCTGCCGCACGGTTATGAGGGTCAGGGCCCCGAGCACTCCTCCGCCCGGCTGGAGCGGTTCCTGCAGCTTTGCGCGCAGGACAACATGATCGTGGCGAACTGCACGACGCCCGCGAACTACTTCCACATCCTGCGGCGGCAGCTTCACCGCTCCTTCCGCAAGCCGCTCATCCTGATGACGCCGAAATCGCTTCTGCGCCACAAGCTCGCCGTGTCGACGCTCGACGAGATGGGGCCGAAAAGTTCCTTCCACCGGGTGCTCTGGGACGATGCGCAATACGGCAACAGCGATACCGAGCTGAAACCCGACGCCGAGATCAGGCGCGTCGTGATCTGCTCCGGCAAGGTCTATTACGACCTTCTGGCCGAACGGGACGAGCGCGGGATCGACGATGTCTATCTCATGCGGCTCGAACAGTTCTATCCGTTCCCGGCGCAATCGCTCTCGAAGGAGCTCGAACGCTTCAAGGAGGCGGAAATCGTCTGGTGCCAGGAAGAGCCCAAGAACCAGGGGGCCTGGTTCTTCGTGGAGCCCAATATCGAATGGGTGCTGACGCGCATCGGCGCCAAGCACACGCGGCCGGTCTATGCGGGCCGCGCCGCCTCGGCCTCGCCCGCGACGGGTCTGGCCTCCCAGCATAAACGCGAACAGGAAGCGCTCGTCGACGCGGCGCTCACCATCGAAGGGAAGTAAGAACCATGAGCACCGAAGTTCGAGTGCCCACCCTGGGCGAAAGCGTCACCGAGGCGACCGTGGCGACCTGGTTCAAGAAGCCGGGCGATAGCGTCGCCGTCGACGAGATGCTGTGTGAGCTGGAAACCGACAAGGTGACGGTGGAGGTCCCCTCCCCCGCTGCCGGAACACTGGGCGAGATCGTCGCGGCGGAGGGAGAAACCGTCGGCGTCGACGCGCTTCTGGCCACGATCAGCGAAGGCGCGGAAAAGCCCGCGCCCAAGGCGGCGGACAAGCCCGCCGAGACGAAATCCTCCGAAGCGCCCGGCGGCGCGCTTGCCGGGAAGATCGAGATCAAGGTCCCCTCGCTTGGGGAGTCCGTGACGGAAGCGACCGTCGCGAGCTGGTTCAAGAAGGTGGGCGATGTCGTCTCCGCCGATGAGATGATCGCGGAGCTGGAGACCGACAAGGTCTCCGTGGAGGTGCCCGCGCCCCAGTCCGGCACGATCACCGAGCTTCTGATCGAGGAAGGCGGCACCGTGCAGGCGGGCGGCACCCTCGCCATGATGTCCGCCGATACAGGCGCGGCCCCGGCGCAGAAATCCTCGGAAGCCCCGGCCGCGGCACCGTCCGCGCCGTCTTCCGGCGGCAAGGATGTCGAGAACGCCCCGTCCGCGAACAAGATCCTCGCCGAGAAGGGGATCGATCCGGCAACGGTCAAGGGCACCGGCAAGGATGGCCGCGTGATGAAGGAAGACGCGCTGAAGGCCGAGGCGCCGAACCCGGCTTCCGTCGTCACCTCCGCGCCTGCACCCGCCGCGGTGCCGCGCGCGCCGGTTCCGGCCGACGATGCCGCGCGGGAAGAGCGGGTGAAGATGACGCGCCTGCGCCAGACCATCGCCCGCCGCCTGAAGGACGCGCAGAACACCGCCGCGATGCTGACGACCTACAACGAGGTCGACATGTCCGCGCTGATGGCCCTGCGCAAGCGCTACAAGGACGAGTTCGAGAAGAAGCACGGCGTGCGGCTCGGCTTCATGTCCTTCTTCACCAAGGCCTGCGCCCATGCCCTGATGGAAGTGCCCGAGGTGAACGCGGAGATCGACGGGACGGATATCGTCTACAAGAACTTCGTCCACATGGGCATCGCCACCGGCACGCCCACGGGCCTCGTGGTGCCCGTGATCCGGGACGCGCATGACCTCAGCTTTGCCGGGATCGAACGCAAGATCGGCGAGATGGCCAAGCGCGCCCGTGATGGCAAGCTTTCGATGGCCGATATGCAGGGCGGCACGTTCACCATTTCCAACGGTGGCGTCTACGGCTCGCTGATGTCCTCGCCGATCCTCAACCCCCCGCAATCGGGCATCCTGGGCATGCACAAGATCCAGGACCGGCCCGTCGTGGTGAACGGTGAGATCGTGATCCGCCCGATGATGTATCTGGCTCTCAGCTACGACCACCGGATCGTCGACGGCAAGGGCGCCGTGACCTTCCTGGTGCGTGTCAAGGAAGCGCTGGAGGATCCGCAGCGGCTGCTGATGGATTTGTGATCTTATGGCGGGTGATATGGGACTAAAACCGGGCGATGTACACTGGGTGATAGGCGTCAAAGACGCCTATCGCGCAGCGACTGGAAAGCAGGTCTTCAATTCCACCGAAGCACGGCGCTGGTTCAACGAAAACGGTTTCATAGTCTACAAGCTAGCTGCTCCAGTAAACGAGACCGCGATAGACCGCGAAGAACCGAAATGACCCCCGAACTCACCGTCCTCGCCCTTGCCGGCCTTCTCCAGGTCGTCCAGTTCGTGCTGATGTCGGTTCCGGCCAATATCGAACTGGGGCCGAAGACGATGACCCCGCGCGATCGCGATCGCCTCGGCGGCTCGCTGGAGGATCAACTCTCGATCAAGACCGCCCGGCTCTACCGCGCGCTCAACAACCATTTCGAGGGGCTGATCCTCTTTACCCTCGCGGTCGTGGTCGTGACGCTGTCTGGCAGCGCGAGCGCCTTCACGGCCGCCTGCGCCTGGGCCTATCTCGCCGCGCGCATCCTCTACATCCCCGCCTACTATTTCGGCTGGGCGCCCTGGCGCTCCGTCATCTGGCTGGTGGGGTTCGGTGCGACCACGGCGATGATCGTGTCGGCGCTCCTGTGATCTCATGTCTTCTCAAATATCCCGGGGTG
>JBMYPI010000027.1:0-17484 GCA_049600155.1 Rubricella sp. | reverse complement strand
GTTCATCATCGTCGATGACCAGAAGGTGGGCTTCCATCTGTTGCGAGCCGTCAGCCATTGCCGCGCTCCGACGAACTCACCACGCGATGCCTCTGGTCGGGATCGATCATCCGCTCCAGGACCTTGCGGAACCCCTGCACGGCCTCCGGACCCGCTTCCATGAAGGCTTGCCGGACGCGGGCGCGCTGCCGCTCCGACAGCCGACGCTCCAGCGCTGCGCCTTCCTCCGTCAGGAAAAGGTTGCGCTGGCGGCGGTCCGTCTCACCGACGCGGCTTTCGACAAGGCCGTCCTCGACAAGCTGGCGCAGCACCCGGTTCAGTGACTGTTTCGTCACGCCGAGGATGTCGAGCAGCTCGTTCACGGTCAGCCCCGGGTGGCGATTGACGAAATGCAGGCAGCGATGGTGCGCGCGGCCATACCCGAACGTGTCGAGGATTCGGTCGGGATCGGCGGTGAAGCCGCGATAGGCGAAGAACATCAGCTCGATCGCCTGGCGAAGCTGATCGTCCGTCAGGAACAGGAGCTGCTCGCCGCCATAGGGCGACGCCGATATCGATCTCTGTTCCATGGACCTGGCCTTCACTTGTTTCAGTGATCCCATTTTATGTCAGCCTTGTTGACTATCCAAGACCGAACTGGTAGCGCTGGCGGCGTTTTGCGCAAGATGCTTAGGGCTGAAGGGCATATCGCGCAAGAATCGGAAAAACCAAAGGGTCACGGTCTCTGACCGACCAGGACCTCGCGCAAGGGTGGATAGACATGGGCACCGCTTACGACGATCGCGACGGACATATCTGGGTTGATGGGCAGATGGTGCCCTGGCGCGAGGCGAAGGTGCATGTGCTCTCACACGCGCTGCACTATGCCGACAGCGTGTTCGAGGGCGAGCGCGCCTATAACGGCAGGATCTTCAAGAGCCTCGCCCATACCGAGCGCCTCTTCAAATCCGCCGAGGATCTCGATCTCGACATCCCCTACACCGTGGAAGAGGTCGAGGCCGCCAAGGCGTTCGTCCTGAAGGAATCGGGTCTCAGCGATGCCTATGTCCGCCCTGTCGCCTGGCGCGGTTCGGGTGAGGATATGGGCGTGAGCTCGCAGCGAAACCCGACGCATCTGGCGATCGCCGTCTGGGGGTGGGGCGCCTATTACGGCGATGCGAAGATGAAGGGTGCGAAGCTCGACATCTCCCAGTGGAAGCGCCCGAGCCCCGAGACGATCCCCTGTTTCGCCAAGGCCGCGGGCCTCTACATGATCTGCACCCTGTCCAAGCACGCGGCGGAGCGGAAGGGCTGTTCGGATGCACTCATGTTCGATCATCGCGGCTACGTTGCCGAGGCGACGGGCGCGAATGTCTTCTTCGTGAAGGACGGCGCGGTCCACACGCCGTTGCCCGATTGCTTCCTGAACGGAATAACGAGGCAGACCGTCATCGGCCTTCTCAAGGCGCGCGGGATCGAGGTGATCGAGCGGCACATCCTGCCGGGAGAGATGGAAGGATTCGAACAGTGCTGGCTGACCGGCACCGCGGCGGAGGTCACGCCCGTCGGCCAGATCGGGGATTACACGTTCGAGGTGGGCGAGCTGACCCGCTCCATCGCCGAGGAATACGAGCGCCTCGTCCGCGCCTGAGCCGCGGGGGCTCGCAATTCCCCGGCCGTTACCCTATGTGACCCATCGAAACGGGCGGTGCCTTCGCGGGCGCCGCCCTGATTGTTGTTCGGAACGGTGCGCCTGTGTTAGCCTTCGATGGCCGGGTGAACCGGCATGACGAAAAGGAGGAGTTCGTCCTGTCTGACCTTCAGATCGCTTCCGGGCCGGAAGGTGCGCATCGCGCCGGACAGCCCGCAGCAGAGGATGGCCCGAGCGCCGATGCGCTCCTTGAACTCGTTCTCAAATCCCTCGACGACGACAAGGCCGAGGACGTCCTGTCCCTCGCCCTGCGTGGCAAGTCCGAGATCGCCGATCACATGGTGATCGCGTCCGGGCGGTCCACGCGGCAGGTCTCGGCCATCGCCGAGCATCTGCTCGACCGCGTCAAGGAGGCGACGGGCACCCGCCCGCGCGTCGAGGGGATCGAGGCCGGGGACTGGGTGCTGATCGATGCCGGCGACGTTCTCGTCCATGTCTTCCGCCCCGAGGTGCGCGAGTTCTACCAGCTCGAAAAGATGTGGATGACGCCGGAGGAGGCGCTCGCCCGCCGTCAGGCCCAGTAAAGACGGGCCGATGCGGGTGACGATAGCCGCCGTCGGGCGGCTCCGGCAGGGTCCGGAAAAGACCCTGCTCGACGATTATGTGAACCGTTTCGACAAGGCCGGACGCGCCCATTCCCTCGGCCCGCTGACGCTGGCCGAAGTGGAGGATCGCAAGGGGGGCGGCATGGCGGCGGAAGCCGCGCTCCTCTCCGCCCGCATTCCAGAAAGTGCCGCCGTGATCGCGCTCGACGAGCGGGGAAAACTGCTTGCCTCCCCCGATTTCGCCGCGACGCTCACCCGTTTCCGAGACGACGGGCGGCGCGATATGGTGTTCCTCATCGGCGGGGCCGATGGCCTCGATCCCGCGCTCCGGGAGTCCGCCGACATGCGCCTGAGTTTCGGAAAGATGGTGTGGCCGCACATGCTCGCCCGCGTGATGCTCGCTGAACAGCTCTATCGCGCGGCCTCGATCCTCTCCGGCGCACCCTATCACCGGGATTGACCATGCGCGCCTCCCTGCCGATGTATGACTGGCCCGAGATCGCGGGCGAAACGGACGCGGCCTGGGCCGCGCTTTCGCCGATTCTCCGGGCGCGGGGAATAGCTGCGCCTGACGGGCTCGACCGGACGGGCGGCTTCGGCGCGCACTGGCCCGCGCCGGACCTGTGCCTTTCGATGGCATGCGGGCTGGATGTCGCGGAGGGCCGCACCGCGCCCTCGCGCACGGTCGCCCGCCCGGTCTGGAGGTTCCGCGCCTGGCCGGCCGGAACCTACCGCTCCGCACTCGTGACGCGCATGGCCGAGGCGGCGAAGCCGCTCGCCACCCTCGCCCGGCGGCCCGTCATCAACATGGCCGAAAGCTGGTCCGGCGCGGCATGCCTCGAACGTCATCTTGCCGGTCGGGACATCGCGTTGGGCCGCCCGCACGTTTCGGGCTCGCACCGGGCGTCGCTGGAATGCATCAGGCAGGGTGATGCCGATCTCGCCGCGATCGACGGCGTTTCCCTCGCGCTCGCCGCCCGTTTCGACGGGATCGACGACATCGCGATCCTCGGCTGGACAGCGCCCGCCGCCGCGACGCCGATGATCGCTGGCGCCGCGCTCGATCCCGCGCGCGTTCTCGCCGCCCTCCACCGTTGGGAGCGGACCGACGCGTTCCGGTCCTGGGCCGACGCGATAGGCCTCACCGGCTTCATGCCAGCCAGCGAGACGGATTACGGTTCCATGTCGAAACCGTTGCCGCATGGATTCATTTTTCGCCAAGAAACGGTGACGTGACCGAAAACCGCCTTGTTCGCGGCACTTTCCGGATGCAAGACAGGGTATAGACGCCAAATCGCGAGACGTGGCACGCCATGACGATCTACCTCCCCATCGCAGAGGTCGCGGTCAACGCGTATCTACTGCTGGGGCTCGGCGGTGCCGTGGGCTTTCTTTCCGGCCTTTTCGGCGTGGGCGGCGGCTTCCTGATGACGCCGCTTCTCATCTTCATCGGCATTCCGCCCGCCGTGGCCGTCGCCACCGAGGCGAACCAGATCGTCGCCTCCTCCTTCTCCGGCGTGCTCGCGCATCTGCGGCGCCGTTCCGTCGACATCAAGATGGGGCTGGTTCTCCTCGCGGGCGGTCTCGTCGGCTCGTTCTTCGGCGTGGAGCTGTTCCGGTTCCTGCGGGAACAGGGGCAGGTCGAGCTCCTCGTCTCGCTGTGCTATGTCGTGTTCCTCGGCATCGTCGGCGGACTGATGTTCATCGAGAGCCTCAACGCGATCCGCAAGGCGCGCAAGGGCACGGTGGCGCGGCGGCGCCGCCATACCTGGGTCCACGGCCTGCCGCTGAAGATGCGGTTCCGCGCCTCCAACCTCTACATCTCGGCGATCCCGCCCTTCGCGGTTGGCATGCTCGTGGGCGTGCTGGCCGCGATCATGGGCGTGGGCGGCGGGTTCATCATGGTGCCCGCGATGATCTACCTTCTCGGCATGCCGACGAACGTGGTCGTCGGCACGTCGCTGTTCCAGATCATGTTCGTCACGGGATTCACCACGCTCCTGCACGCGACGCAGAACTACACCGTCGACGCCATCCTCGCGCTGCTCCTGCTCGTCGGGGGGGTGATCGGTGCGCAGATCGGGGCACGGGTCGGGGTTGGCCTGAAGGCCGAGCAGTTGCGCATCCTCCTCGCGATCATGGTTCTGGTGGTGTGCGGCAAGCTCGCCTACGACCTCATCGCGACGCCGGCGGAACTCTACAGCCTCGGCGCGGGGGCGGAATGAGGGCCGCGGCGCTCCTCCTGCTCCTGTTCCTTGCGCTGCCCGCGCGGGCCGAGCAGGTGATCGCCGATCTCAGCCAGAACCAGGTTTCGATCACCACCTCCTTTGAGGGGTCCGACATCTTCGTCTACGGCGCGATCGCCCGCACCGCGCCGGTGCCGGAGGATGCGGGGCCGCTCGACGTCATCGTCGAGATCGTCGGCCCCTCCGCGCCCGTCACCGTGCGGCGCAAGGAACGGGTCGCGGGGATCTGGGTGAATACCGATGCGGTGGAGGTGGACCGCGCGCCGCATTTCATCGCCCTCGCCTCGACCCGCCCGATCCCGGAGATCCTGTCCTTCCCTTCCGCCCTCCGGCACCGGATAGGATACGAGCACGTCGTGCGCTTCACCAATCCCTATCAGGACGTGGCCGATGCCCAGTCGTTCCGGGAGGCGATCATCCGCATCCGGGAAAGAGAGGGGCTCTACCGCAGCCTGCCCGGTGCCGTGCGGCTCACGGAGGAGACGCTCTTTTCCACCCGTGTCGATCTTCCCGCGAATCTCGTCGAGGGCGATTACCGCGCGCGGGTGTTTCTTCTCAGGGAGGGGGAGGTGCGCAGCATTCACCAGTCCGCGATCCGGGTCGAGAAATCCGGGCTGGAGCGCTGGATCTTCGATCTCGCGCACCAGCAGCCGCTGGTTTATGGGCTCGGCTCGATCTTCGTCGCACTCGTTGCGGGCTGGCTCGCGGCGCAGGTTTTCGCGGTCTTCCGCCGCTAGCGCCTGAAGCGCGGGAGGGTGCCTCCGGCGGCAGTAATCGAGGAACCGTGAAAGGAAGGGTCACTCGCCGGGGGGCGGCAGCCTTTTCTCGATGGCGTCGAGGCGGCGCAGCACCTGCTCGCGATAGCTGTCTGTCGCCTGGTTCGATTCCTCGGCATGGGCATCCTGCATCGAGTTCACGATCAGGCCGACGAGGAGGTTCACCACCGCGAAGGTCGTGATCATGATGAAGGGCACGAAGAAGGCCCAGGCCCAGGGATGAACTTCCATCACCGGCCGCACGATCCCCATCGACCAGCTTTCCAGCGTCATGATCTGGAACAGCGAATAGGCCGAGGCGCCGATGCTGCCGAACCATTCGGGGAATGTCGCGGCGAAGAGCTTGGTCGCCATGACCGCACCGATATAGAAGATGATCCCCATCAGGAGGAAGACCGACCCCATCCCCGGAAGCGCGGAGACGAACCCCTCCACAACCCGGCGCAGGCGGGGGGCCATCGAGATCACCCGCAGCACCCGCAGGATCCGGAGCGCGCGGAGCACCGAGAACGCCCCGCTGTCGGGTGCGAGAGCGATCGCCACGATCGCGAAATCGAACAGGTTCCAGCCGTTGCGGAAGAAGGTCAGCCGGAGCGCGAACAGCTTGATCACGATCTCGACGACGAAGATCGCGAGGAACAGGCGGTCGAGCGTCAGGAGGAGCGGGCCGGCCGCCTCCATCATCCGCGGGGAGGTCTCCAGCCCCAGCGTGATCGCGTTGGCGATGATGACGGCCAGGATGAAGTTCGAGAAGGAAGGCGCCTCGATCAGGGCCAGCGCACGGTCACGGAGGGTCATCGTCTTCCCACGGATCGGAAACAACGAAAGTGCATCTGTGCCCGGCGTTGACACGGATCAAGGGCGAGGCGCAAGGACTTCGGTAGCAAGGGCGCCTGAGCCGCATCCCCGCGTGCCCGCTGAACGGAGGCGTTCGAACGTCCATGAGCAAACTGACATTCGCCGCCAACCTCACCATGCTCTTCGGTGAGGTTCCCTTGCCGGACCGGTTCGAGGCCGCGCGCAGCGCCGGTTTCGCGACGGTAGAGATGCAGTTCCCCTATGACTGGCCCGTCGATTTGCTGAAGCGTCGGATCGAGCGCGAGGGTCTCAACGTCGCGCTGATCAATCTTCCCGCGGGCGACTGGGATGCCGGCGATCGTGGCCTCGCGGCGCTGCCCGGGCGCCAGGAGGAGTTTCGCGCGAGCGTGGAGACGGCGCTCGCCTATGCCCGGGCGCTCGATGTTCCGCGGATGCATTGCATGGCCGGGATCGTTCCGCCCGACG
The DNA here is from genome assembly GCA_049600155.1 of Rubricella sp. GTDB lineage: Bacteria > Pseudomonadota > Alphaproteobacteria > Rhodobacterales > Rhodobacteraceae > Rubricella. Next base: position 10,943 of record JBMYPI010000027.1, on the reverse strand, counting down.
CCGCGCGCACCGAGATCCGGACCCTCTATCTCGACAACGTCGCCTATGCCGCGCGCCGCTGCGCGGAGGAGGGGATCGACATCCTCATCGAGCCGATCAACGGGCATGACGTGCCGGGCTATTTCCTGGACAGTTTCGCGGCCGCGGCCCACCACCTCGCCGCGATCCGCGCACGGGGTGCGCGGGCGCGGCTGCTGTTCGACATCTATCATTGCGCGCGGCTGCACGGCGACGTGACGCCCTGGCTCGCCGCGCTCGCGCACGAGATCGGGCATTACCAGATCGCTGGTGCGCCTTCGCGCCATGAGCCCGATATCGGATCGCTGCCCTACGCCGAGATCCTCGCCGATGCCTGCCATCTCACGCCGGGTCTGACCGTCGGGCTCGAATACCGTCCCCGCGGCCGGACCGAGGACGGGCTGGGCTGGCTGGCGGGGCTCAGCATGCGGGAACCCGTTTCTCACGCATAGGCGGCGCCGCGCCCTTCGGTGCCGGGATCGGTCGCACGGAATGGCATGCCCGCCCGCCCCTCGACAAGCGCGATCAGCGCCCGCCCGTAGGACGATTTTCCCAGCGTCGCGGCGCGCTGCGCCAGCATCCCCGCGCCGATCCAGCCATTGCGGAACGCGACGGCCTCCGGCGCGTGGGCGAGACGGGTTTCGGGGCCTGCGGCGGCCAGTGCGCCGGCCGCCTCCAGCAGGCTGTCCTGGGTCCCGCTGTCGAACCAGTCCGTCTCCCGCGGCAGGCACTGCGCTGCGAGACGCCCCTCCTGCAGATAGCCCGTCAAAAGGTCCACGATCTCGAGTTCTCCCCTGGCGGAGGGCCGAAGACCGCAAGCACGCTCCGGCGCCGTTCCATCGGCGAGGTAGAGACCCGTCACGGCCAGGTCCGATCGCGGCGTGTCCGGTTTCTCGACCAGTGCGGTGACGCGGCCCGTGCCGTCCCGCTCGGCGATGCCGAACCGTTGGGGATCGGAAACGGGTTTGCACAGGATGCCGGCGCCTATCCCGCCGGGCGATCCGCGAAGCCGTTCCAGCGCGCGGTCCGTCGGGCCGGGCGCGAAGATGTTGTCGCCGAGGGCCAGCAGGCTCGCCGAGCCCGCGAGGAAATCGCGCGTCAGCGTGTAGGCCTGCGGCAGGCCGCCCGGCCTATCCTGGATATGCCAGGCGATCTCGATCCCCAGCTCGCCCCCGTCGCCCAGAAGGCGACGGAACGCATCCGCATCGCGCGGCGTCGTGACGATCGCGATCTCGCGGATGCCCGCCCGCATCAGCAGCGCGAGCGGATAGTAGATCATCGGGCGGTCGTAGACCGGCAGAAGCTGCTTGGAGGTCGCCAGCGTCAGCGGAAGGAGCCGCGTGCCCGATCCTCCGGCGAGAATGATGCCCTTCATGCCGCCTCCTCCCCGTCCACTCGCGCGAGTGTGGCCTTCAGGGCCGTGCGCCAATCGGGACGGTCGAGGCCGAGGGCACGCTCGGCGTCGCGGCAGTCGAGCCTGCTGTTGAGCGGGCGGCGGGCCGGGCGCGGCATCTCATGGGTCGCGACGGGGCGGATGATCGTGGCCGACCCCGCCATGTCCAGGATCGTACGTGCGAAATCGGCGCGGCTGACATCGGGTTGACCGGCGAAGTGCAGCAGGGCCGGCAGGCTCCGCCCCGCCACCAGCGCCTCGCCCGCACGGATGCAGGCGTCCGCGAGGTCGTCGGCATGGGTCGGGCCGCCGATCTGGTCGTCCACGACGGCAAGTTCCGTCCGCATGCGCGCCGCGCGCAGGATCGCCGATGGGAAATCGCCACCCTCGCCCGAGAAGACCCAGGATGTGCGGATCGTGACCGCCCGCGCCCCCGAAAGGAGGATCGCCTGCTCGCCCGCGCGTTTCGACAGGCCGTAGATACCGAGCGGGCGCGGCCTGTCCCCCGGTTTCCAGGGCCTCGTTCCCGATCCGTCGAAAACGAAATCCGTCGAGACATGAACGAGGGGAATCCCCGCGCCCGCTGCTGCCCCGGCGATCGCAGCGGGTGCCTGTGCGTTGACGGTGTAGGCGAGATCCGGGCTCGCCTCTGCCCCGTCCACATCGGTGAAAGCGGCGGCGTTGATGACGAGATCGGCGCCGCTCATGCGGACGATGCGGGCGCAGGCCACGGGGTCCGCGAGATCCGCCTCCGCCCGCGTCAGGGCACGGGCGTGGGGCAGGCGCCGGGCGAGGGCGCGGCCGAGCTGCCCTCCCGCCCCGAAGATGAGGACCCGCGCCGTCATGCCGCCTTCCCCCGGTCGACCATGCCGGGCGCGAGCCGATCGGGATGGGCGAGGAACCAGTCCACGGTTTCGCCGAGCGCCACGTCGAACCTGCGCCGTGGCGACCATCCCAGATCCCGTGCGATCCGGGCCGAATCGATGGCGTAGCGAAAATCGTGCCCGGGCCGATCCGCAACGAAGGATATCAGCCGCGCATGTGGCGCGTTGCCGGGCCGCCGCGCGTCGAGATGGTCACAGATCCGCCCGACCAGCGCGATGTTGGAAAGCTCCGTCCCGCCGCCGATGCAATAGCGGCTGCCGGGCGTCGCGCGATCGAGCACCGCGAGGAGCGCATCGACATGATCCTCGACATGCAGCCAGTCCCTGCAATTCGTTCCGTCGCCGTACACCGGAATCGCCGCTCCGGCCGCCGCATGGGCGATCACGCGCGGGATGAGCTTTTCGGCGCATTGGCGCGGGCCGTAATTGTTGGAGCAGTTGGTGATGAGCACCGGCAGGCCGTAGGTCCGCCCCCAGGCGCGGACGAGGTGATCGGAGGCGGCCTTGCTCGCCGAATAGGGGGAGTTCGGCGCGTAGGGGGTATCTTCCGCGAACGCGCCCTCCGGCCCGAGGCTGCCGAACACCTCGTCGGTGGAGACATGGAGGAATCGGAAGGCGGGGTCGTGCCCCCCCTCCTGCCAGTAGTGCAGCACCTCCCCCAGAAGCGTCGCCGTTCCCGCGATATTGGTGGAGATGAAATCCCCCGGCCCTGATATGGAGCGGTCCACATGGCTCTCGGCCGCGAGATGCATCACCGCGTCGGGCCGGTATCGGGCGAGCGCGGCACGAAGCGCGCCGGCCTGCCGGATGTCGCCGCGAATGAACACATGCCGTTCGGGCGGGATGCCCGCGAGGTTGCGCGGATGGGCGGCATAGGTCATCGCGTCGAAGGTGATCGCGGTATCGCCTCGCGCCACGATCGCCCGCACGAGCGCGGAGCCGATGAACCCGGCGCCACCTGTCACGAGTATCCTCATCCGTCCCTCCGTTCACAAACCAGAACGGCCCAGACAATCGAACGATTCGGGTGAACGAAAACTGAACGATGGAGGTGGTACCGACGCCCCGGCTCGAACGGGGGACCCCTAGATCCACAATCTAGTGCTCTAACCAACTGAGCTACGTCGGCACTGGGCGGCGGGATAGCCCCAGTCGCGCGGGATTGCAAGGGTCGGGCGCTTGCATCGCTCGCCTGCCGGGCGTAACCGGAACAGACGCTGGAATGAGGGCCGACATGGGCATCGACAAGGAATCCGACATCGCCGCCAATCTCCAGATCGGGCCGACGACGCTCGGCATGGTCCGCCTCTATATCGAGGCCGAGGGCATGGAACTGCCGCTCGATTTCGATCCCGATGAGGCGGAGGAGATCGCCGAAGAGCTTCGCAGCGCCGCCCAGCGCGCCCGCCAGATGGGCGGGAAGAAGCGCTGAGCGCTTGTTGCCGCCCGCGCGCCCTGTCATCCTCACCCCCTGAAACGGGGGAGACATGGACGAACAGATCGCGGCCCTGCTGACCGAACTCGAAGGGATCTGGGCCTCGCTCAGCCTGCAGTTCTCCAACCTCCTGCTGCCGTCGCGGCTCTGGCAGATCGCGATCCTGGCCCTTGTCCTCGTGCTGGCCTGGCTCCTGCGGCGTTGGGCCGAACCGAGGCTCGACGAGTGGCTTCGGGCCCGCGCGGGTTGGCCGAAATGGCGTTTGCGGGCTTTCCTCGTCCTCAAGCAGCGGCTCCAGATCATCTTCTTCGTGATCCTCGCCTGGCTTTCGGTGGGGATCATGGCGGAAGTCAGCCCCTTCGTTTCCCGCCGTTTCATCCTCGAACTCGTGGCGACGATCGCGACGGCGCTTCTCGCGGTGCGGTTCATCACGCGGATCGTGCGCAACGTGCTCCTGCGCCGGATCGTGACCTGGGGCCTCTGGACCTGGATCATCCTTCACTATCTCGGCCTCGCCGATGGCGTGGCGCGCCTTCTCGACAGCGCCGCGATAGAGGCGGGCGAGGTCCGGATATCGGTGCTGGCGATCCTGCAGGGGCTCGCGATCCTCGGCATCTTCATCGCGCTCGCCCGCTTCATCGTCCGCGTCGCCTCCGCCCGGATCCGCGCGGACGGGGACATCTCCCCGTCCATGCAGGAACTGACGGTGAAGATCATGCAGGTCGCGCTTTACGGCGCGGCGTTCTTCATCGGGTTGCAGGCGGTGGGCGTGGATCTCACCGGCCTCGCCTTCCTGTCCGGCGCGATCGGTCTGGGCCTCGGTTTCGGCCTCCAGAAGGTCGTCTCGAACCTCGTGTCGGGGGTCATCATCCTCCTAGACAAATCGATCAAGCCCGGTGACGTGATCTCCCTCGGTGACACGTTCGGCTGGATCAACTCGCTCGGCGCGCGCTACGTCTCCGTGGTGACGCGGGACGGGAAGGAATACCTCATCCCCAACGAGGATCTCATCACCGGGCAGGTGGTGAACTGGTCCCATTCCAACGAATTCGTGCGCCTCGACATCTATTTCGGGACCGCCTACAGCGATGATCCCCACACCGTCCGGCGCATCGCGATCGAGGCCGCGCAATCGGTTCCGCGCGTTCTCACCGATCGCCCGCCCGTGTGCCATATCACGGGTTTCGGGGACAGTTCGGTGGACTACATCCTGCGCTTCTGGATCACCGATCCCACCGGCGGGCTCACCAATATCCGGGGCAATGTCTATCTCGCGCTCTGGGATGCGTTCAAGGAACACGGGATCTCGATCCCCTTCCCCCAGCGGGAGGTCCGGATCCTCAAGGACGATTCTCAGCCGAGCGGCGGATCCACCAGCGAATGAACCCGCCGCGCCGCCGCCCGGGCGATGCGCAGGGTCAGCGCCTTGCGCCGGGCGGCGGGCAGGGGATCGTGCGGCGCCTCGCGCAGGATCATCGCGTCATGCCTGTCGGCGAGGATCAGCCCCGTCTCATCGGGCAGGACCTCCTGCGGAAACCCCCGGTCGACCGCCCAGAAGAAGCGGTCGCACCAGGGCAGGTAGCCCTCCCATTTGTGATCGGCCCGGAAATCGGCGAGGGAGGATTTGCACTCCACGATCCAGATCTCACCCTTCCCGCCAAGCGCGATCAGATCGACGCGAAGCCCCCGCGCCGGCGTGAATTCCGGCACCGCCGCGAAACCGAGCTGATCGAGATGCCGCCAGACCCCGCGTGCAATCGCGAAACCGGGGGCGAGGGAGGGTGGCAGGCTGTCCATTGCCGGATGAGAACATGGGGTGAACATGGGGTCAAGGTCGTTCAGGATTCGATCCGCTCGGACAGCGCGCCGAACCTTGATCGGGCTTCCGCACGCAGGGGGGCGGTGGCAGACTGGCCGAGGAAAGACGGACGATCCCCCCTTTCATCCGGCCGCCCTCCGCCCTATCTTGGCGCGTGGACGGGTTCTGTCCTTCCCGTGCGAGGAAGCATCCCGGAGGCCCTAACGAAACTCGAGGGAGCTGGCTCTGTGACTGGCCCTGGCCTATCGTATCCGGCACCCACCTGGCTTGCCAGGCCTCGAGGATCATCCCCTTCACGGTTGCGACGGTCCCGTCCGCCTTTCCCATGACCGGCGGCGATAAACAGAAAGCCCGCGCCGCCGCGCGCGCCCGCAGGAGAGCTGTCGATCCCGCGCTCGGCCCGGTGGCCTGCGGCAACCTCGTCTCCCTCCTGCGCGAAAGACCGCCCGCGATCCTTGCGGGGTATGCCGCGATCCGGGATGAACTCGACCCCGCCCCCGCGCTCGACGCGCTCGTCGCCCTCGGCTGGACGATCGCGCTGCCCCGGGTCCGCGCGGCCGACCTGCCGCTCGAATTCCTGCGCTGGGAACCCGGCGATCCGCTGGAGGAGGGTCGCGATGGCATTCCCGTTCCGGTGGCCGACCGGCCTCTCACGCCCGACATCGTCATCACGCCGCTTCTCGCCTTCGATGGGCGGCGCTACCGCCTCGGCTATGGCGGGGGGTTCTATGACCGGACCCTCGCCCGGCTGCGCGCGACAGGCGGGGTGGAGGCGATCGGGATCGCCTATGCACGGCAGGAGGCCGCTTCCCTCCCCACCGATCCCCATGACGAGCCGCTCGACGCGATCGTGACGGAAGACGGCGTGCTTGCGCCCCGAGGGGCCGCGCGCTAGGGCATCCCCATGCGTATCCTCTTCCTTGGCGATGTCATGGGCCGTGCGGGCCGCACGGCGATCACCGAACGCCTCCCCACCCTGAGGGAGCGCCTCAAGCTCGATTTCGTCGTCGTCAACGGCGAGAATGCGACGTCCGGCGCCGGGCTTTCCGAGGCCCATGCGAAGCTGATCCTCGATGCGGGCGCCGATTGCATCACCCTCGGCGATCACGCGTTCGACCAGCGCGACATGCTCAGCTTCATCGGCCGCGAGCCGCGTATCCTGCGGCCCCTGAACTACGCCAACGCGGCACCCGGCCTCGGCGCGCGGGTGTTCGACGCACCGGGCGGGCGGCGCATCCTGGTGATGCAGGCGCTCGGGCAGGTCTTCATGAAGCGGCCCTTCGCCGATCCCTTTTCGGCTGTGGAGGCGGAGTTGAAGAAGGCGCCGCTCGGCGGGCGGGTCAACGCGATCCTCGTCGATTTCCACGCCGAGGCGACGTCGGAGAAGATGGGCATGGGCCATTGGTGCAACGGCCGCGCCTCCGCCGTCGTCGGCACCCATACGCACGTTCCCACCGGCGATGTTCAGATCCTCTCGAAGGGCACCGCCTACCAGACCGATGCGGGCATGTGCGGCGACTACGAAAGCGTCATCGGCATGGAACCGGCCGAGCCGATGCGCCGCTTCGTCACCGGAATGCCGAAGGAGCGGTTCACCCCCGCGCGCGGCGAAGCGACGCTTTGCGGCCTCTATGTCGAGACGGACGACCGCACGGGCCAGGCGACCGCCGCCAAGGCGATCCGCCTCGCGGGCCGGCTGGAGGAAAGCCTGCCCTGATGCCCGCGCTTGCAGCCCTTCTCCTCGTCGGCCTCGCCTGGGGGCTGACGATCCCGCTGACGCGGATATCGGTTTCGACGGGGCATGACCCGCTGGGGCTCATCTTCTGGCAATTGCTGATCTCGGCGCTGGTTCTCGGCCTCGTGATCGCCCTTCGCGGGCGCAGGCCGCCCTATGCCGCGCGGCATCTGGGGCTTCTCCTGCTCGTCGCGGTGCTCGGCACGCTTCTGCCCAACAGTTTCAGCTACCGCGCGGCGGCCCACCTGCCCGCGGGCGTCATGGCGATCGCCATCGCGATGGTGCCGATGTTCGCGCTGCCGGTCGCCGTCCTCCTCCGGCTCGACCGGGTGGAGGGCAAGCGCCTGATCGGTATCGCGCTCGGCGCCGCCGCGATCGCGCTCATCTACCTGCCTGAAACGGCTCTGCCCCGCATCGATCCCGTATGGATCCTCGTCGCCCTCGTCGCGCCGCTCTGCTACGGGCTCGAAGGCAACAGCATCGCGAAGATCGGCACCGGCGGGCTCGATCCCGTCGAGGTGCTTTTCGGCGCGTCCCTGATCGGCGTCCTTCTCGCGCTGCCGCTTGCGACGACGGGCGGGCGCTGGGTCGATCCCTTCGCCGATCCCGGCGCGGCGGAGTTCGCACTCCTTCTCAACGGGTTCGTCCATGCCGCCGCCTATACCGGTTACGTCTATCTCGTGGGGCGGGCAGGATCGGTTTTCGCCGCGCAGGTCTCTTATATCGTGACGGGAAGCGGCGTCGTCTGGTCGATGCTGCTTCTTGGTGAAAGCTACACGGCTTGGGTCTGGGCCGCCTTCGTGCTGCTCTTCGCCGGTCTCTCCCTCGTCACGCCCCGCCCTCCGCGGCCCGGTCAAATCGCTTGAGCCAGCCCCCCGCTTTCGCCATTCTGGCTCGCGGCTCTTGAGAGAGGCAGTCGAATGGAGCTTCCGCTCGCCCCGGACATGACGCACGCCGCCATCGCGCTGATCATCCTTCTGGGCATGTTCATCCTGTTCGTGCGCGAAACCTGGCCGACCGAGGTCGTCGCCATGGCTGGCGCCGCGCTGATGGTCGTCACCGGCATCCTGCCGCAGGACGATGTGCTCGGCGCCTTCTCCAACGCCGCCCCTTGGACCATCGCGGCCATGTTCGTGCTGACGGGCGGGCTCGTGCGCACCGGCGCGCTCTCCTACCTCACCTCCCGCGTCGCGGGGCAGGCGAAGGAGCGGCCCGTGCGCACCATCGCGACGCTCGCCGTCTTCGTCGCGGTGATGTCGGCCTTCATGAACAACACGCCCGTCGTGGTGATGCTGATCCCCATCGTCATCACATTGGCGCGGACGATGGAGGTCGCCCCCTCCAAGCTCCTGATCCCGCTCAGCTACACAGCGATCCTCGGCGGCATCTGCACGCTGATCGGCACATCGACGAACCTGCTCGTCGACGGTGTGGCGCGGGAAAACGGGCTGGAGCCCTTCACCCTCTTCGAGGTGACGCCCCTCGGCCTCGTCCTTGTCGTGTTCGGGGTTCTTTACCTCCGGCTCATCGGCGCGCGCCTCCTGCCGGACCGGGACACGATGTCGAGCTTCCTGGGAGAGCGGAAGACGCTGAAATTCTTCACCGAGGTCGCGATCCCCGAAGGCTCGCCCGTCATCGGGCAGGAGGTGATGAAGGTCGATCTCTTCACCCGCGAGGGGATGCGCGTGATCGACGTCCTGCGCGGGGATGCCTCGCTCCGCCGCCAGTTTCCCGCCGTCACGCTGGAGGCGGGGGACCGTGTGGTGCTGCGCACCGGGGTGAACGAGCTCCTGGGCCTCAAGGAATCCCGCGCCCTCGCGATGGTGGACCGGCTTTCGAGCCGCAAGACGGTGACGGTGGAGGCCCTGATCTCCCCCGGCTGCCGCCTCGTTGGCCGAACGCTCGGCGGCCTGCGCCTGCGAAGGCGCTACGGCGTCTACCCGCTCGCCGTGCACCGGCGGAACCAGAATCTCGGCCGCCAGCTCGACGAGGTGATCGTGCGCGTGGGCGACACGCTCCTCTTGGAAGGTGCGCCGGAGGATATCCAGCGCCTCGCCCAGGATGTGGACCTGGTGAACGTGTCCGAACCGGAAGAGCGGCCCTATCGCCGGGACAAGGCGCCGATTGTGCTCGCGATCCTCGCCGGCGTGGTGATCCTGTCGAGCCTCGGGATCGCGCCGATCCACATCCTCGCGCTGACGGGCGTCGCGGTGATGCTGCTCGCCCGCGCGATCGATCCCGACGAGGCCTTCGCCTTCGTCGATGCGCGCCTCCTCGTCCTGATCTTCTCGATGCTGCTCGTCGGGGCGGGGCTGCAGGCCTCCGGCGCGGTGATGCTCGTCGCCGACGCGGTCGCGCCCTGGATGGCGACGCTGCCGCCGCCGCTTCTCGTCTGGGCAATCTACCTGATGACATCGGTGCTGACGGAGCTGGTCTCCAACAATGCCGTGGCTGTCGTGGTGACGCCGGTCGCCATCGCGCTGGCCGCCGCGATCGGGGTGGACCCGCGCCCCCTCGTCGTCGCCGTGATGGTCGCGGCAAGCGCGAGCTTCGCAACCCCCATCGGCTACCAGACGAACACGCTGGTCTACGGGCCGGGCGGATACCGCTTCCTCGATTTCGTGAAGGTCGGAACGCCCCTGAACCTCTCCCTCGGCGTCATCTCCGCCTTCGTCATCCCGATGCTCTGGCCGCTGTGATCCAGCCCGCTTGAAGCCCGCCCGCCCGCTCGTCTATAACGCGCCGGCATTCGCGGGCCGCGCGCCGGGCAAGGGCGCCGCGCCGCTTCACCAGATCACGGAGGTCGCCATGGCCGGCCATTCCAAATGGGCCAACATCCAGCACCGCAAGGGGCGGCAGGACGCGGCACGCTCCAAGCTCTTCTCCAAGCTCTCCAAGGAGATCACCGTCGCCGCCAAGATGGGCGACCCCGATCCCGACAAGAACCCCCGCCTGCGCCTCGCCGTGAAGGAGGCCAAGGCCAACTCGATGCCCAAGGACAATATCGAGCGCGCCATCGCCAAGGCCACCGGCGGGGACGGCGACAACTACGACGAAATCCGCTACGAGGGTTACGGCCCCAGCGGCGTCGCCGTGATCGTCGAGGCGATGACGGACAACCGCAACCGCACCGCTTCCAACGTTCGGTCCTACTTCACCAAGCATGGCGGCAACCTGGCCGAAACCGGCGCGGTTTCCTTCATGTTCGATCGCAAGGGCATGATCGTCTACGGCCCCGAGGCGGGTGACGAGGATACGGTGATGGAAGCCGCGATCGAGGCCGGCGCCGAAGACGTGGAAAGCTCCGAGGACGGCCACGTCATCTATACCGAGGCGACCGACCTCAACGACGTCTCCACCGCGCTGGAGGAAGTGCTCGGCGAGGCGGAAGCGACGAAACTCGTCTGGAAACCGCAGACCACGACCGAGCTGGACCTCGAAGGCGCGGAGAAGCTGATGAAGCTGATCGCGACCCTCGAAGACGACGACGACGTGCAGAACGTCACCGCCAATTTCGACGTCTCTGACGAGATCATGGCCCAGCTCTGATCTTATGCGCTTCCGGTTTTCACGCCCCGGCCCGCCTGGCCGGGGCGTTTTCGTTCAGACCCGCCGTGCCAGCGCCCTGAACCGCAGGATCAGCACGCTCAGGCTGACCA
>JBMYPI010000026.1:0-17714 GCA_049600155.1 Rubricella sp. | reverse complement strand
GAGGTAGAGCCCCTCGGCCCCCTCCGGCCCCGTCAGATGCCAGGACGGATCGGGGAGATCGGCGGTGCCCATCGCAGCGATATACTCCGTCAGGATTTCCACCACCGGCCTGTCCGGCCCGACGCGGACGGGGCAGTCGGGCAGGCCGGGGAAGTTCCCGCCCCCGCCCGCGCGATAGGTGTTCGTGGCCACGATGAACCGGTCATCCGCCTTCACGTCACGCCCTTCGAAGGTCAGATCCCTGATGCGGCCCGCATGGCCTGTAGGCGTGCCGTGATCGTCGAAAGCGGGTTCGGCGCCGAGGTCGATCGCGTAGGCGACCCCGGCGATGGCGTCGTAATTGAAGCCGGGCCGGTGGGGCAGGATCATCTCCCGCACCTCGCCCGGCGCGAGGGTGGCGAAGATCCCCGCCGACATCTCCAGCCAGTCGCGCAGGGTCGCGCGCGTCACCTCGATCCCGACGAAGGCGTTCTCGTAGGGATAGAGATCGGCGATGGCGCGGCGATCCACCGGCCCCGCCGGGATATCCGTATAGTGACCGGCCCCGCCCCGCCCGCCGGATTTGAACGGGCTGGCGGCGGAGAGGACGGGAAGCGTGCCGTCATAGAGCCGCTTCATGCCCCAAAGCTGCGCGGCATGGATCAGCCTCAGTGCGCGGGCATCCTCCAGAAGCGCGAAGGCGGTCGTGATCGGCGCATCCGTGTGCCCCACGGGGCGGGAAAGGCGCGCCGCCGTGCCGCGCGCGGCCTCCGCCCAGTGGCGGGAGAGGGAAGCGGGCGTTTCCGGCGGTGTTTCCGGGGCGGGCAGAAGCGAGACATCCGCCCCGGCCACCCGCCAGTGCCCGTCATGGACGAGATCGAGATCGATCCGGCCGAGATGGCTGCCCGACGATCCCGGCATGATCGCCGGAACCCCGGCAAGACGGCCCTTTTGGGCGTCTATCCCCTCGCCCGGTCGCGGGAATTCGGGATGGGGGAAGAGGTAATGCTGATGCCCGCAGACGATCGCATCCACCGCGCCCGTTTGCGCAATCAGCAGTGCGGAGTTCTCACCCGCCTCTTCGAAATGGCCCTCGGGGACGATGCCCCCGTGCGACAGGCAGACCACGATATCCGCCCCCGCCGACCGCATGGCCGCCGCTTCCTCCGCCACCGCGTCCCAGGGCAGGCGAACGGTGCAACGCCCTTCCAGCATGTGCCGCGACCAGACGAGGATGCGCGGTGGAACGGTGCCCGTGATCCCGATCCGGAGCGGCCGCCCACCGAGGTCGCGCTCCACGATGATCGAGCGGCGGATCGGCAGGGGCGGGTCGATCTCGATATTGCAGCAGAGGACCGGATGGGGTGCGCCGGCGATCTGGGCGGCGAGATAGTCCACCCCGAAATCGAACTCGTGGTTGCCGAGCGTGCCCGCGTCGAACCCGATCTGCCCCATCGCGGCGAGCATCGGGTGCGGGCTGTCGGGCGCCTCGCGCGCGTGCCACTCGCCCATCGGTGCGCCCTGCAACAGATCGCCATTGTCGAGAAGGAGGGAGGCCTCCGCCCCCGCGCGCTCGGATGCGATCAGAGGGGCAAGCGCCTCCAGCCCCCGTGCCACGGGCCGGTCGGCGATATCGTCATGGGCGTGCAACGCCATGTGCAGGTCCGTCGTGGCGAGAAGGCGCAGGCGTGGCATGGGCACTCCCTTGATTTCGGGTGTCGTGGCAGGGCAGGAGGGGGCGAACGGATCGGAGGGGACCATGCCAGCAGAACTCGCCCAGGTGAAGCACGCATCCGAAGGCGCGGGGCGGCCGCTCCTGATCGCACACGGCCTGTTCGGTTCCGCCCGGAACTGGAACGCCATCGCGAAGCGGCTTTCGCCTGGTCGCCCGGTCATCGCGGTCGACATGCGCAACCACGGGCAAAGCCCGCGCGCCGACAGCCAGACCTACGCGGACATGGCCGGGGATCTCGCCGCCTTGATCGAGGCCGAGGGCGCGCCGATGGATGTGCTCGGCCATTCGATGGGCGGGAAGGCTGCGATGGTGCTCGCGTTGACCCGGCCCGATCTCGTCTCTCGCCTGGTCGTCGCCGATATCGCGCCTGTGCCCTATACCCACAGCCATATGGGCCTGATCGACGCGATGGCGGCGCTGGACCTCTCGACCGTTACCCGGCGGGGAGATGCCGACGCGGCGCTCGCCCCGGCAATCCCGGATGCGGCAACGCGTGCCTTCCTGATCCAGTCGCTCGATATCGGCCCCGACCGGGTCGCCTGGCGTCTGAACCTTGCCGCGCTGAAGGACCAGATGCCCGCGATCCTCGGGTTTCCCGAGGTCGACGGCATCTTCGAGGGGCCGACGCTGTTTCTCTCCGGCGGTCGGTCGGACTACGTCCGATCCGAGCATCACGCCCGGATCAGGGGCCTTTTCCCCGCCGCCGAATTCGCGGCGCTCGACGCGGGCCACTGGCTCCATGCCGAGGCGCCGGGACCTTTCGTGGAGGCCGTCGAGCGCTTCCTCGCCTGAACGGGATCGCGCCCGCGCAGACGTCTCGCTCAGAGGCGCTCGATTGCGATCGCGATGCCCTGTCCGCCGCCGATGCACATGGTGACGAGCCCGTAGCGCCCGCCGATACGCTCCAGTTCATGGAGAGCCTTGACGGTGATGATCGCCCCGGTCGCACCGACCGGATGGCCGAGCGCGATCGCCCCGCCATTGGGGTTCACCTTCGCGGGATCGAGGCCGAGTTCCTTCGACACCGCGCAGGCTTGCGCGGCGAAAGCCTCGTTCGACTCGATCACGTCGAAGTCTTCGCGGGTGAGCCCCGTCTTTTCCATCAGCTTTCGCACGGCCGGAATGGGGCCGATGCCCATCACGTCCGGCCGCACGCCGGCATGGGCGTAGCCGACGATCCGGGCGCGGGGCGTGAGACCGGCCTTTTCGGCGGCCTCGGCGCGGGCGAGCACCAGCGCCGCCGCGCCGTCATTGATGCCCGAGGCGTTCCCGGCGGTGACGCTGCCGTCCTTCCTGAAGACCGGGCGCAGGCCGTTGAGGGCGTCGATCGTCGTGTCCTTGGGATGTTCGTCGGTGTCGAAGGGAACCATGTCGCGTTTCACCTTCACCTCGATCGGCACGATCTGATCGGCGAAGCGGCCCTCCTCGATCGCGCGTTTCGCGCGGCGCTGGGATTCGAGCGCGAAGCCGTCCTGCTGTTCGCGGGTGATCTGGTGCTCGTTCGCGACGTTCTCGGCCGTAACGCCCATGTGGCCCGCGCCGAACGGATCCGACAGCGCACCGAGCATCATGTCCATCGTCGATACATCGCCCATCTTCTGGCCCCACCGCGCGGCGGGCAGGATATGGGGCGAGCGGCTCATGCTCTCCGCGCCGCCCGCGATGGCGAAATCGGCGTCGCCCAGCATGAGCGTCTGGGTCACGGACACGATGGCCTGGGCGCCCGAACCGCAAAGCCGGTTCACGTTCATCGCGGGGACGGTGTCGGGGATCCCCGCCTCGATCGCGGCGACTCGGGAGAGATACATGTCCTTCGGTTCGGTGTTGATGACGTGGCCATAGACGACATGGCCGATCCGGCCCGGCTCCACACCCGCACGCTCCATCGCGTGTTTCGCGACATGCGCTGCGGTGACGGTTGGCGGCGTGCCCGCGAGGCTGCCACCGAAGGTTCCGATGGCCGTCCGGGCGCCGGACAGGATGACGATGTCGGTCATGAGTGCGCTCCCCGAGTGTCGTTCTTGTTCGAAACTCAGGGTTCGGGGTTTGCTCCCGCCCGTCAAGCGTGGCGCGGCGTCACGCGGGGGAGGCGAGCGTCTCCACCAGCCATCGCAGGGTCACGAGGCCGTCTTCCGGCCCCCGGCCTCCGTCGAGACGCGTCGCGGGCATGGTTGCGCTGCCGGCATGGTCGAAAAGCGCGCGCGCAAGCCGGACCGTCGGGCCGGAGGCCGCTGTCTGGGGCAGGGCGATCACCGGGATCGCCGCCGCCGTCGCGGCTTCGATGCCGTCGGCCGTCTCTTCGAAGGAGATCACCTCATCGGGGCGCAGCCCGAGGCGCGCGAGCGCGGTGAAATAGACCTCCGCCTCCGGTTTGTCCCGGCCCGGCTCGCATTCGACATGCTCGAAATGCAGCGGATCGAAACCGCGGATCGCCGGAAGCGCGGTGTCGATCTCGAGGCGCGACGCGTCCGTCACGAGGCAGGGCGCGATGCCGTTCAGGTGCAACTCGCCGAACAGGCGCAGCACGCCGGGTCTCAGCGCGAGACCTTCCGCCGCACGCTTGATGACCGTATCCCGCATTCGTGTCGCGATCCTGCCGACGGAGCCCTGGTCGATCCGGTGGCCGAGGATCGCAAGGCGGCAGGCCGCGAGGTGCCGCCCCGCCTCGAAACCGATCGCGTGGTGTTCGGCACGGGTCAGATGCAGCCCGAGGCCTGCCTCGGACAAGGCCGTGTTGCACGCGCGCCGCTCAAGTTCTGCGGTTTCCGCGATGGTGCCTATCGATCCGAAAAAGACAGCCTTGAGCATGTCACCCCCGCTTCCAGACCTCGACGTAGCGCGCAGGTGGAGTAAGGCGAACGGCGAAAAACCGGTGTTCGCGATACGGGAATTGCAACGGCCGGGATCGCGGGCCAGTCTGGCGTCATGAAGAGAGGATCGAATCCCGCGAACGACCGGCCTTCCGCGCGATGAGCAGCGGGTGGGGGTATATCGTCGGCTTCCTGCCGATCCTCGTTCTCGCCCTCGCGGTGTTCGTGATGCTGCGCCACAGGAGGCGGTGATGGCGGATCGGCTGGTCCTCCTGGGAACGAAGGGCGGGCCCGCGGTGCGCAAGGGCGGGCCGAACCCGACATCTTCCCTGATCGAGATCGCGGGGCGCGCTTGCGTCGTCGATTGCGGCTATGGCGTGACCCGCGCGCTGGTGGAGGCGGGCGTCGCGCTCAAGGATCTCGACGCGATCTTCATCACGCATCTGCATTCCGACCATGTCCTCGAGCTTGGCCCGCTCCTCCATACCGCCTGGACGAGCGGGCTTTCGCGGCCCGTCACCGTCTGGGGGCCGCCCGGGACGATCGGCGTCTGGCAGGGGTTCCGGCAGTCGCTCGCCTACGATATCGGCATCCGGATCGAGGATGAGGGGCGGCCCGACCTCGCCCGCCTCGTCGATGTCCGGGAGTATGGCGAGGGGATCGTGATGGCCGATGGCAGGCTGCGGGTCAGCGCGGCGCGCGTCCATCATCCGCCCGTCACGGAATGCTATGCGTTGCGGTTCGATAGCGCGGACTGGTCGGTCACGTTCGGGTCGGACACGGCCTATCACCCGCCGCTCGCCGAGTTCGCGAAGGGCAGCGACATACTGGTCCATGAGGCGATGCTCCTGCCCGGTGTCGATCGGATCGCGGCACTCGCCGCCAATGGCGACCGGGTGAAGGCCCATATCCTCGCCAGTCACACCAGCGCGGAGGATGCGGGCCGCATCGCGCGCATGGCGGGCGTCGGTCATCTTGTCCTGCACCATCTTCTTCCCGCCGACGATCCCGCCTTCGGGGAGGCGGACTGGCTTGCGGAGGTCGCCCGCAGTTTCGACGGTCGGGTGACGGTCGCCCGCGACGGGCTCGAAATCGAACGGCGGGAGGGGTGAGCCATGCCGATCGGGTTGCGCCTCTGGGGTGGTCTGGCGGGACTTGCGCTCGTCGCCCTGCTCATCGCCTTGAGGTGGGATACGGCCGGCCTCGCGATGGTGGAGGTCGCCGCTTTCGCGACGCTGTTCTTCGGCTGGTGGGTGTTCACCGCGATCCGGGACATCAGACGACGGTGAACGGGCCCTGCTACGGGGCGAGAACAGCGAACGTCACCATGATCGCCGCCATCGTCGCGGCTGCCGCGAAGACGATGGCGCGCAGGGCGAGCGCCGCACCATTGAGCGCTGCGGGCGCGGGCGCGTCGGGCACCAGGGCGCCGAGAACGGAGGAACGATGATCACGCATACCAGACACCATGAAATCCACGTTTCGGTCGCTCCCCATCCTGCGGGCGAACCCTGAAGCTTCGGTTAATGCCAATGCATCGCGGCGGGACGTTGGACACCGCCCCGCTTCCCGCTACGTTCGGGCGCGAATCCGATGGAGGTTTCCCATGACGAAATTCGGCCTCAGCCAGCCCGTCCGCCGGGTGGAGGATACGCGGTTCCTGACCGGCCATGGCCGGTATATCGATGATATCGCACCCCGTGACGCGGCCCATGTCGTCTTCCTCCGCTCGCCCGTCGCGCACGCGACCATCGCTGCGATCGACGTCGAGGACGCCCGCGAGATGGAGGGTGTGATCGCCGTCGTCACCGCGGCGGATATCGAAGGCAAGCTCGTCAACTCCGTCGATTTCGGCACCGTGACGAACCGGGACGGCTCCAGGGGCGCCGCCCCCCGACGCCCCGCCATCGCCGAGGACCGCGTGCGTTACGCGGGCGAGATCGTCGCCGCCGTCATGGCCGAAACGCTTGCGCAAGCCAAGGACGCCGCCGAAGCGATCATGGTCGACTATGACGACCTCCCCGTGAAGACGGACCTCGCCCCAGGCGGCGCGCCGATCCATGACGAGGCCCCCGACAACCTCGCCTATGACTGGTCCCACGGTGACGAGGCGGCGACCGAAGCCGCCTTCGCCGCCGCCGCGCATCGCGTGAGCCTCGACGTGGTGGACCATCGTGTCTTCGCCGATCCGATGGAGCCGCGCGGCGCCTATGCGGAGATGATGGGAGACCGGCTGCACGTCGCCGTCAACGGGCAGGGTGTCTGGGGGCTGAAGCGCGAACTGGCCAGGAAACTCGGGATGGAGCGGGAGCAGGTCCGCGTCACCAATCCCGATGTGGGCGGCGGATTCGGGATGAAGGCCTTCGCCTATCCCGAACACTTCCTCCTGGCCTTTCTGGCCAAGGAAACCGGCCGGCCCGTCCGCTGGATGGCGGAGCGCACGGAAAGCCATCTCTCAGACAACGCGGGCCGGGATCTGGTGACCACCGCCGAGGCGGCCTTCGACGAGAACCACCGCCTTCTCGCGTTCCGGATGAATGCCCGCTCCAACCTCGGCGCCTACAACGCGCCGAACGGGCAATTCATCCAGTCGGAGCTCGCGCTGAAAGTTTTCACCGGCGTCTATGACGTGCAGACGGCGTTCTTCGGTGCGAAGGGCATCTTCACCAACACCACGCCGGTGGACGCCTATCGCGGGGCTGGGCGCCCCGAGGCGATCTACGTCGTGGAGCGGCTGATGGACCATGCCGCGCGCACGCTCGGCGTCGATCCCATCGAGCTGCGGCGGAAGAACTTCATCCCCGCGACCGCCTTTCCCTATGTCTCCGCAGCGGGGGAGACCTACGACGTGGGCGATTTCGAGCGGGTGCTCGACCGTGCGCTGCAGGAGGCCGACATCGCCGGCTTCGCGGCACGGAAGGCGGAAAGCGCGAAGGCGGGCAGGCTGCGCGGCCTCGGCCTGAGCTACTACATCGAGTCCATCCTCGGCTCCCGCGACGAGACCACCAAGATCGCCTTCGCGGAGGACGGGATGGTGGAACTCTATGTCGGCACCCAGTCGAACGGGCAGGGGCACGAGACGGTCTTCGCCCAGTTCCTGCATGAGCGCGCGGGCATCCCCTTCGACAGGATCCGCTTCGTCCAGGGTGACAGCGACCTGATCGCCAAGGGCGGCGGCACGGGCGGCTCCCGCTCGGTCACCATCCAGGGGCATTCGATCAACATGGCGGCCGACGAGATGGTCCGCCGCTTCACCCCGCTTGCCGAGGAGGAGCTGGAGGTCGCCTCGGCCGATATCGAGTTCGAGGCGGGCGCGTTCCGCGTCGCGGGCACCGACAGGGCGGTCACCCTGATGGACCTCGCCGAAACCGCCCGCGCGCGCGGTATGGCGGAGCTTCTGGTGACGGAGCTGGAAAGCAACGTGCCCGGCCGCTCCTACCCCAACGGCGCCCATTTCGCGGAAGTGGAGATCGACCCCGAGACGGGCGTCGTCACGGTCGCGAAATACACGGTGGTGGACGATTTCGGCGTGCTGATGAACCCGATGCTGGCCGAGGGGCAGGTGCATGGCGGGGTGGCGCAGGGGATCGGCCAGGCGCTGATGGAGGCGGTGCGCTACGACGAGGACGGGCAGCTTCTGACGGGCACCTTCATGGACTACGCGCTGCCCCGCGCCGCCGACGTGCCCTGGATGCCGTTCCACTCCGAACCGGTGCCCTCCACGGCCAACGCCATCGGCATGAAGGGCTGCGGGGAGGCCGGAACGGTGGGCGCGCTGGCGGCGGTCGTCAACGCCACGCTGGATGCCGTCTGGGCCGAGGGGGTGACCCACGTGGACATGCCGCTCACCCCGCAACGGGTGTGGGGGATGTTGGAAGGGGGAAGACAGGTGGCGGCGGAGTGAGGGGGCTATTGCCTTTAAGGTGCCATCCGGCGATTACGTCTGTCGATACAGTGCAGCTCGTTGGTACTGCCTTTCGGCGCGATGGCCAAAACTCGTCGTTCCGGAATTCGCGTTGAGACATAGCATCTAGATCCAAACAAAATGCTGGTCTATAGACTCGTTCTCGAGGTAGATGAGTCGATGTCTATACTGCGTACCTGGGCGATCCTATCATTCAGAATTTTATTACGAGGATGAAATGTCGAAACGTATAGCGTTATTCAATCATAAAGGTGGAACAGGAAAGACGGTTTCAACGTATCACATAGGCTGGAAGTTAACACAGTACGATTATAACGTTCTACTGGTTGACGGCGACTCTCAGGTCAACCTGACTGCACTTGCGATTGGATTTGACCGGTTTGACTCATACTATGAAGAAGAAAGTACAAAGTTTAAAAATATAAGGGACGCTGTTTCGCCGGTTTTTGAGGGAAAACCGACTGCACTAGAGGGTTTTGATTGCCCAAAAGCTTTAAATAATGATAGACTATTTGTGCTTCCCGGCCATGCTGACTTAGCCGGATACGAAGGTCAGATTAGTTTGGCGCAAGAGACCGCGGGCTCTTTGTCTGTAATGAAAAATCTACCGGGTGCTCTTAATGCTTTAATTGAAGAGTTAGAAGATCGTCACAGCATTGATTACACTTTGATTGACTTGAACCCCGGCCTCGGCGCCATTAATCAGAATTTCTTTATGGCATCGGACGCATTTATCGTTCCAACGAACCCTGATCCCTTTTCGCTCATGGCTATCGGAACGTTGGGAGACCACCTAATTCGATGGAACGAATGGAAGTGGGCCAACATGGAAAAGTTTGCGGACGCGGATTACCCCTTGCGCAACTCAACCCCTATATTTCTTGGCACGCTGAATTCAAGATTTAATAAACATGCCAGTAAAGCCGCAAAGAAATTTGATGCGCGTATAAATAAAATCGATCAGCGTATAAGTTCTGATTTCGTGCCGAAGTTAGAAAGGGCCGGAATGACTGTGAGGGATCAATGTTATAAAAAAGCCTTTGATGACTGGTCTAAAATTTTGACTGATGATAACAAAGGGCTTTATGCCTTGGCGCGTATCCCTGACTTTCAAGCTCTTATTCACACATCCAACGTTTCAGGTCTGCCGATTTATTTGTTAGACGAAGAATCGCTGAAGGCTGATGAAATCGTTGGAGTTGTTAAGGAAAATGCAATTAAAAACATCAAGTCCTTTGACTCTATATATGAAGTTATTGCATCTAAAGTCGAGTTACTGACCAGTGATGACTGTCGCAAGGACTAATTTTGAGGCTCATATCTCCCAATGCATTGAGGCTATCTCAATCTACGAGTTCCTTGAGGGCCATGGATATAGTGCCGATTTCGGGTTGAGATTCGTATGGGTCGCATCGGTTTCAGCCCTTGATCATTATGTCACTGAGTTGGTTTTAGAAAAAGCGACCGAGCATTTTTCCAATGGTGCTGTGTTGTGTGCAAAGCTCTCGGCCGAAGGGGTGCCTTTAGCGTCTATTCTAAAACTGCGGACGGTTTCAGCCGCGCAAGCAGTGGTGGAGTTCCGAGCAATCATGAGCAACGCGATACGCTTTAAGACATTTCAGAAAGCAGACGATGTCGCCGATGGCTTGGCGTATGTCTGGGATCAAAAGTACAAGTGGGATAAGATAGCCGCATCGATCGGTGAGCCAACAAAAAAAGTGAAGCGTAAGTTGAATGGCATATGTAGACGCCGAGATTTGATCGTTCACAACGCCGACTACAATGAAGCGACCGGCGATTTGATGCCTTGCACTAGAACTGATGCTGAAGAGGTTACCACTTACGTCTCAAAGATCGTCCGAGCAATTGACAGTCTTGTTCCGTAGTCAGCCCCTGATTGTGTACCGCGCCGACAAACCTCTCTGACTAGAGCTCTCCCCCTTGATCCCCACCCCATTCCCCGCACACTCCCCCCATGCCCGATCGTGCGCCCCGGACCCATGTTTTCATCATCGACGGCACGTTCAGCCGGCTGGAGGAGGGGCATGAGACCAATGCGGGGCTGACCTATCGGCTTTTGCAGGAGGTCGGGCCTCGGGTGCATCAGTCCGTCGGCTATCATCCCGGTGTGCAGGGGGAGGGGTGGCGCAAGTGGCTGCACGCCGCCGCCGGGCTCGGCATCAACGAGGCGATCGCGGAGGGCTATGCCTGGCTCGCCTCCCGCTACCGCCCCGGCGACCGGATCGTGCTGATCGGCTACAGCCGGGGGGCCTATGCCGTCCGCTCGCTTTCGGGCTGGATCGGGCGCGTGGGCCTTCTCCACGCCCGCCACGCCACCCACCGGCGGGTGGAGCGCGCCTTCCGCTACTACCAGCGTCAGGGGCGGAGCCATGCGGCGGAGGTCTTCTCCGAGCGGTTCTGCCATCGCGACGTGCGGGTGGAGCTTGTGGGCGTGTGGGATACGGTCGATGCTCTCGGCCTGCCCTATCCGCTGCTCAACCGCCTCGCGCCGATGGCGACGGAGTTCCACGACCACGATATCGGCGACCACGTCGCCAACGCCGCCCATGCGCTCGCGATCGACGAGACGCGCGTCGCCTACGACCCCGTCATGTGGGCCTGCGCGCCCGGCTGGCGGGGGCGGCTGGAGCAGGTGTGGTTCCCCGGCTCTCATTCCGATGTGGGCGGGCATGTCTGGCGCAATCCGCGGGCGCGCGGGCTGTCCAACATCCCGCTCGTCTGGATGCTGCGGCGGATGGAGCGGTGCGGCGTGAGCCTGCCCGAGGGCTGGCAGGCCCGCTTCCCCTGCGATCCCGCCGCGCCGATGATCGGCACCTGGCGGGGGCTTTCAAGGCTCTTCCTCTTCCGGACCCGCAGGCTCGTCACCCATGCCGATGGCGAGGCGATCCATCCCAGCGTGCTGCGCCGGGCGGAGCTGCGCCGCTATCGCCCGAAGGCCGAGATCTCAGGCCTGAAGACGACGACGCGCCTCGATCCCGGCGGCCCGGCCCCCGCTGTCGCGACGGACTGAACCGGACCTCTCCCCCTGAATGGCCTCGCCCTGCCATCGCCGCCCCGGCGCGTGGTGGGGGAAGCCTTGCCGCGATCGCGGCAGGAGGCGCGGAATACTCGCGCCGATCGGCCGAAGAATCGGAAAATTTCGCGCGAATTGGACCGTTGCGCTTAATCCTTCCTTAAGGCTCTCGGCGCAGTCTGCGGTGAGGCAAGAACCGGAAAATCCACCATGTCCGTCCTGATCGCCGCACCGCCGGAAAGCCGCGCCCATCATCTCACGCAGGCGCTGGGGGAGGCGGGCTTGGAGATCCACCAGGCCATGAACGAGCGGCAGGCGCGCACAGCGCTTCTGACGCGCAGTTTCGGCGCGGTGCTTCTCGATCTCGATCTGGCCGGGGGCGGCGCGCTCGGACTGGCGGATCTGATCGCGATCCGCCATCCCGGCGTTCCGGTGATACCGTTCGCCGACCGAAGCACGGATTGGCAGCCCGCGTTGTTCGACATCCTCCCCAACGCCCGTTTCCCGGCCACCGGGGACATGCCCTTCGGCGATGTCGCGCAGTCCGTGCTCCATGCCGCGCGCAGGCCCCTGCGTGCGGGATGAGGCGGGCGTCAGCCGGCGGTCGGCATTCCGGCCCGGCCGTGCGGCTCGGTCCAGTCCGGCCGCGGGCCGATGGGGACGATCCGGTGCGGATTGATGCTTTCGTGGCTGTAGTGGTAATGGCGGATCGCGTGGTCGAAATTCACCGTTCCCGCGACGCCCGGCCACTGGTAGAGTTCCCGCGCGTAGGCCCAGAGATTGGGGAAATCCACGATCCGGTTGCGGTTGCACTTGAAGTGCCCGTGATAGACGGCATCGAAGCGAAGGAGCGTCGGCAGAAGGCGCCAGTCCGCCTCGGTGACGCGATCCCCCGCCGTGTAGCGCTGGCGGGAGAGGCGATCCTCGAGCCAGTCGAGCGTTTCGAACACCTCGGCGACAGCCTCGTCATAGGCGTCCTGCGTCGTGGCGAAGCCGGACCGGTAGACGCCGTTGTTGAGGCCGGGATAGACGCGCGCATTGACCGCGTCGATTTCCGCGCGAAGCGCTTCGGGATAGAAATCCTGCGTGTCGCCGGTGATCCCATCGAAGGCGGAGTTGAACATCCGGATGATCTCGGCGCTTTCGTTCGAGACGATCGTGTGGCGGTCCTTGTCCCAGAGAATCGGAACAGTGACGCGACCCGTCATGTCGGGTTGGGCTTCGAGATAGACCTCCCGCGCGAAACGCTTGCCCAACAGCGTGTCGCCCGTCGCGCCCGGGAAATCCGTGTCGAACGTCCACCCGTCATCGAGCATGTCGGGATGGACGACGGAGATCGAGATATGGTCCTCCAGCCCCTTCAGCGCCCTGTAGATCAGGGTGCGGTGTGCCCAGGGGCAGGCCAGCGAGACATAGAGGTGATACCGGCCAGACGCCGCCTCGAACCCGCCTTCACCGGAGGGGCCGGGCGCGCCATCGGGCGTGATCCAGTTGCGGAAGCGCGCCTCCGTTCTCTTGAACCTCCCGCCCGTCGATTTGGTGTCGTACCACGCGGTCGACCATTTGCCGTCCACCAGCTGTCCCATGCCGTGTCCTCCCTCCGGTGTGATCGAGATGTATCCTTTCTTGGTGGAGCATCGACCGTCACGCGGGGCCCAGTTTGTCGATGAATTGGAAACAGGCGCTGCCGTACTAACTCGACGGTGTGCTTGATCGGCTGCGCGGAATTGCCGACAAGCATGGAAAAAAGGGGATCCTGACGATGGATGCACATCTTCCCAGGGAAGTTCTGGACGGTATCGCGCGCGCGCGGAAGAAGGGCACGCCCGGTCGGCTGGCGGTTCATGTCGACGGTGAAGTCTACCGCGTGGTTTCGCTGTCGGAGACGGAACTCGTCCTCGCCGAGGACGCGCCGCATATCCGCGGTCTCGTGCATCTCTATGACGGTCCCCGCCACCTCGCGGATTGCCTGATCTACCGTGCGGGCAATGCCGAGCAGGGGAATCGCTACGAATTCAAGCGCCGCACCGATGTGTCCGGCGGGCAGCCCGTCGATTTCGAGAAAAATGGCGAGGGTCCGGCGGGTTTGCTCGAAGGCGCGTGAGCGCCGTCACTCCGAGACAAGCCGCCGGTAGAGGTGCCACGAGGCATGACCGAGCACGGGCAGCGCCACCGCGAGCCCGAGGAAGGCAGGCAGCGAGGCCAGCGCAAGCGCCGCGCCGACGAAGACACCCCATCCCAGCATCACGACGGGGCTCGCGAGCACGGTCTTGAAGGACGTCACCATCGCCGTGATGAAATCGGCATCCCGATCGAGCAGGAACGGAAAGGCGATGACCGAGATCGCGAACGCAACGAAGGCGAACATCGCCCCGAACCCGTGCCCGATCAGCAGGAAGGACCACCCCGTGGAGGTGGTGAAGAGCGTCGGTAGGACTTCCATGAAGGGTGTCGGCGTCAGCCCGAAATGAACGTAGTAGATCACCAGCCCCACGCGCGACCACACGGCGAGCCAGAACATCAGCACGAACCCGTGATAGAGGATCTGCTTGCGCGCCGTCGCCGCGATCATCGCGGGGATTTCCCCCCAGCCGAAGCTTTCGCCCCGCTCCATCCGGCGCGAGATCTCGTAGAGGATCGTCGCCACGAAGGGGCCGATCAACGCGAACCCGGCGATGATCGGAAAGGTGAGCCCGCGCCATTCGCGCATGTCGGTGATCCAGACGATGACGATGCCGCCGAGCGCGTATAGAAGCCCCGTGACGATCCCGATCCCCGGCGCGCGGCGGAAATCGGCCAGCCCCAGCGCCAACGCGGCGCGCAGGTCGCCCCATTCCGCCTTGCGCACCTCGGGCACCCCTTCGGAGGGGCGCCAGGGCCCGTCATGCATCTTTGCCTGTTCCGCCATCGGCGCCTGCTCCATTCGGGGATGAGTTGACGAGTCTAGAGTCTCGGCGGGTGGTGTTTTTTGATCTGGATCAAGTTCTTCGGCGCCGGCCGCAGGTGATCGGCGACAGTTGCCAAGGGGTTTTGCGCGTGCGAACGATAGGGAGTGCGCGGGCTCCCCGTGCCCCCCTATCCCGATTCAACGAGGTGGACCATGATCGCCACGCCCTACCTTCTGTTTCTCGGCGACGCGCCGGACCCGCTGGCCGCGAAGGTCGCGCAGGGTATCCGTGACTGGCGGCCCGACGCGGCCATCGGCCAGTTCCGGATGGAAGGGTGCAAGGCGGATATGGGCCTGCCCGACATGACCATCGCCGAGGCCTGCGAGGCCGGCGCCCGGACGCTCGTCGTCGGTGTCGCGAACCGGGGCGGGGTGATCTCTCCCGGCTGGATCGCCGTTCTGAAGGAAGCGCTTGCTGCGGGGATGGATATCGCTTCCGGCCTGCACAACCTGCTGCGCGACGAACCGGAACTGGTCGCCGCCGCGAAGGCCGCCGGGCGCAGTCTGCACGACGTGCGCATCCCGGCGGTGAAATACCCGATCGCCAATGGCGAACGGCGCTCGGGCAAGCGCTGCCTCGCGATCGGCACCGATTGCTCCGTCGGCAAGATGTACACGGCGCTCGCGATGGAGAAGGAGATGCGTGCGCGGGAGATGAAGGCGAGCTTCCGCGCCACCGGCCAGACCGGCATCCTCATCACCGGCGACGGCGTCCCTCTCGACGCGGTGATCGCGGATTTCATGGCCGGGTCCATCGAGTATCTGACGCCGGACAACGATCCCGATCACTGGGACCTGATCGAGGGGCAGGGGAGCCTCTTCCATGCTTCGTATTCCGGTGTGACGCTGGCGCTCATCCACGGCGGCCAGCCCGATGCCCTGGTTCTCTGCCATGAGCCGACCCGCCCCCACATGCGCGGCTTGCC
Source organism: Rubricella sp. (assembly GCA_049600155.1). Lineage (GTDB taxonomy): Bacteria > Pseudomonadota > Alphaproteobacteria > Rhodobacterales > Rhodobacteraceae > Rubricella. Next base: position 2,358 of record JBMYPI010000026.1, on the reverse strand, counting down.
CTCCTACAAGATGCCCCGCCTCGAAGACCTGCGCGATGTCGGCCTGACGATGGCGCGCATGGTCAATCCCGATGTGCAGGTCATCGGCGTGTCGGTGAACACCCATGCGCTGCACGAGGAGGCCGCGCTCGAATATCTCGATGCGACGGAGAAACGGCTCGGCCTGCCGGCCGTCGATCCGTTCCGGCAGGGCGCGGGCCGCCTCGTGGATGCGCTGGAGGCCCTGTGAAACTCACCGTCGCAGAGGATCGCTTCCCGCTGAGGGAGGTGTTCACGATCTCCCGCGGAAGCCGGACGGAAGCGGCCGTCGTCTCCGTCACGCTTCGGGATGGCGAGGCGACGGGCCGTGGCGAATGCGTGCCCTATGCGCGCTACGGCGAAAGCGTGGAAAGCGTGATGGCCCAGATCATGGCGCTCGATGGTGCGATCACCACCCGCGCCGCGCTGCAGGCGCAGCTTCCACCCGGAGCAGCGCGCAACGCGCTCGATACCGCGCTCTGGGATCTCGAGGCCAAGCGGATCGGGCAGCCCGCCTGGCGGCTCGCGCGCCAGGGCGAGCCGAAGCCGGTGATCACGGCCTATACCCTCTCCCTCGCCGCGCCGGAGGCGATGCGCGAGGCCGCCGCCCGCGCCGCCACCCGCCCGCTTCTCAAGATCAAGCTCGGCGGCGGGGAGGAGGACATGGCCCGGATCGAGGCTGTCCGCGAAGGCGCCCCGCGCGCACGGATCATCGTGGATGCGAACGAGGGCTGGAGCGTGGAGGAATACACCGCGCTCGCGCCAGCGCTCGTGCGCCTCGGCGTCGCGATGGTGGAACAGCCGCTTCCGGCGGGGCAGGATGAAGCGCTCGCCGAGATCGCCCGCCCGCTTCCCGTCTGCGCCGATGAGTCCGCCCATGACCGATCGGGCCTCGCTGCGCTTGCCGGTCGCTACGACATGATCAACATCAAGCTCGACAAGACGGGCGGCCTGACCGAAGCGCTCGCGCTGCGCGACGAGGCGCGCAAGGCGGGGCTTTCGGTCATGGTCGGCTGTATGGTGGGATCGAGCCTCGCCATGGCGCCCGCCCATCTCGTCGCACAGGGGGCGGAGATCGCCGATCTCGACGGCCCGCTCCTTCTTGCGCAGGATCGCGACCCGCCGATCCGCTTCGAGGGCTCGGTGATGCATCCGCCCGAAGCCGCGCTCTGGGGGTGAGCCGGGATCACGGCCACGCTTGACCTCGCCGCGCTTTCGCGGAAGGTCGGAACCGAAGAACAGATGCAGGGGCTGGCATGAGCAGAACGGTCTACGTCAACGGGGAATACCTGCCGGAGGAGGAGGCGAAGATCTCCGTCTTCGATCGCGGGTTCCTCTTCGCCGACGGCGTCTACGAGGTGACGAGCGTGCTCGAAGGCCGCCTCGTCGACTTTGGGGGCCATGTGAAGCGGCTCCACCGCTCGCTTTCGGAACTCGACATGGGCAAGCCGGTGGCGGACGACGAGCTTCTCGCCATCCACCGCGAACTCGTGACCCGCAACGGGATCGAGGAGGGGCTGGTCTATCTTCAGGTCACGCGCGGCGCGGCAGATCGCGATTTCGCGTTCCCGCCGGAGGATACGCCGCCGTCCCTCGTTCTCTTCACCCAGGCGAAGGCGTTGGTGGACACGCCCTCGGCCCGCAACGGCATCCGCGTCGTGACCGTCGACGATATCCGCTGGGGCCGGCGGGACATCAAGACGGTCCAGCTTCTCGCCCCCTCCCTTTGCAAGATGGCGGCGAAGAAACAGGGCAAGGACGATGCCTGGATGGTGCAGGACGGTCACGTCACCGAAGGCACCTCCAACAACGCCTATATCGTGACGGCGGACGGCACGATCGTCACGCGCCACCTGTCCAACGATATCCTCCACGGCATCACACGCGCAGCCGTCCTGCGGCTTGCCGCGGAGGCGCAGATCAGGGTGGAGGAGCGCGCCTTCACCCCGGAGGAGGCCCGCGCCGCCAGGGAGGCGTTCGTCACCGCCGCGTCCAGTTTCGTCCAGCCGGTCGTGGAGATCGATGGCGAAACCATCGGCGACGGCACGCCCGGCCCCATCGCCCGTCGCCTGCGGGAGATCTATGTCGAGGAGGCCCGCGCCAAGGCGATCTAGCGCGCGCCCACGCCGGTTCACGGTTCGGCGAACACGTCGGGGGTCCGGGGGCGGCACCCCCGGAGTCACCCGATCAATGATCGGGTTTCGATTTCTCGAACGCGGATTTCTGGGCGTCGCTCGCCTCGGTCTGGTAGCGGTCGCGCCACTCGGCATAGGGCATGCCGTAGACGATCTCCCGCGCCTCGTCCTTGCTCATCGCGATCCCGCGTTCGGTCGCCGCTTC
>JBMYPI010000025.1:6381-18792 GCA_049600155.1 Rubricella sp. | reverse complement strand
CGATGCAAGTGCTTACCCATTTCCCCGATCCGCCAGGAGCTTTCGCGCGATGATGACGCGCATGATCTCGTTCGTGCCTTCGAGGATCTGGTGCACGCGCAGGTCGCGCACGATCTTCTCGATCCCGTAGTCGGCCAGGTATCCATACCCGCCATGAAGTTGAAGGCAATCATTGGCCACGTCGAAGGCGACATCCGTGACGAAACGCTTTGCCATGGCGCAGAATTGCGTCGCATCCGGCTCTTTCCGGTCCAGCTTCCACGCCGCCTGGCGCAGGAACAGGCGGGCGGCCTGCAGGTTCGTCTCGGAATCCGCGACACGGAACTGGAGCGCCTGGAACTGGTCGATGGATCGGCCGAAGGCCTTGCGCTCGCCCATGTAGGCAAGTGTCCGCGTCAGCGCGCCCTGCGCCCCGCCAAGGGAACAGGCCGCGATGTTGAGCCGTCCGCCGTCGAGCCCGGCCATCGCGTATTTGAACCCGTCGCCTTCGACCCCGATGAGGTTGCGCGCGGGCACGCGGCAATCGTCGAACTGGACCTGCGCGGTCGGTTGCGCCTTCCAGCCCATCTTCCGCTCCTGCCCACCGAAGCTGAGGCCCGGCGCATCGCTCGGCACGAGAAGCGTGGAGATGCCCTTCGGCCCATCCTCGCCCGTCCGGCACATCACGACATACCAGTCGGAGAAATCGCCGCCCGAAATGAAGGCTTTCGTGCCGTTCAGGACATAGTCTTCCCCGTCCCGCGCTGCGCGGGTCTTGAGCGCGGCGGCGTCCGATCCAGATCCCGGCTCCGTCAGGCAGTAGCTCGCGACCGTGTCGAACGCGGAAAGGCCCGGCAGAACCTCCGACCTCAGATCGTCGCTCCCCCATCGGTCAATCATCCAGGCGCACATGTTGTGGATCGAGACGAAGGCGGCGAAGCTCGGATCGCCTGAGGAAAGCCCTTCGAAGATCAGCGCCGCATCGAGGCGGGAGAGGCCCGACCCCCCGTGGGCCTCCCCCGCATAGATCGCCCCCATGCCAAGCGCTCCAACTTCGCGGAGGAGGTCGCGGGGAATGCCCGTTTCCTCCATCCCCTCGGCGAGCGGCGCAAGGCGATCCATTCCGAAATCCGATGCCATCTCGAGGATGGCGGACTGTTCTTCCGTCAGCGCGAAATCCATGGCGATCCCTCCGTTACGAGAGTGGATGCGGGATGCGTGGGCCAGGCATCCCGACGCCGCCTCACTTCATCGTGGGGATGACGAATTCAGCGCCGTCCTTGATCCCGCTCGGCCAACGGGCCGTCACCGTCTTCGTCTTGGTGTAGAAGCGGAACGCGTCGGGCCCGTGCTGGTTGAGATCACCGAAGGCCGATTTCTTCCAGCCGCCGAAGGTGTGGTAGGCGAGCGGCACCGGGATCGGCACGTTGATCCCCACCATGCCGACATTGATGCGGCTCGCGAAATCCCGGGCTGCATCGCCATCGCGCGTGAAAATGGCGGTGCCATTGCCGTATTCGTGGTCCATCGCGAGGCCCAGCGCCTCCTCATAGGACTGCGCCCGCACGGTGGAGAGCACCGGGCCGAAAATCTCCTGCTTGTAGATCTCCATGTCCCTCGTGACGTTGTCGAACAGACAGGGACCGACGAAGAAACCGTTCTCGTAGCCCTGCATCCGGAAATCACGGCCATCGACGACGAGCTTTGCGCCCTCCTCGATGCCCTTGTCGATCAGCCCGCGCACGCGGCGTTCGGCATCCGCCGTGACGAGCGGGCCGTAGTCGACGTCATCGCCTGCCGTGTAGGGGCCGACCTTCAGCGCCTCCACCTTCGGCACGAGCTTCTCGATCAGGCGGTCGGCCGTCTCATCCCCCACCGGCACGGCGACGGAGATCGCCATGCAGCGTTCGCCCGCCGCGCCGTAGCCCGCGCCGATCAGTGCATCCGCCGCCTGGTCGAGATCGGCGTCGGGCATGATGATCATGTGGTTCTTCGCCCCGCCGAAGCACTGGACGCGCTTCCCGTTGGCGCAGCCGCGCCCGTAGATATAGGCCGCGATCGGGGTGGAGCCGACGAAACCCACCGCGCTGATCCCCTCGTGATCGAGGATCGCGTCGACCGCTTCCTTGTCGCCGTTGACGACCTGGAGGATGCCGTCGGGCAGGCCCGCCTCCTGCATCAGTTCCGCCAGCATCAGCGGCACGGAGGGATCGCGCTCGGACGGTTTGAGGATGAAGGCGTTGCCTGCCGCGATCGCCGGGCAGAATTTCCACATCGGGATCATGGCCGGGAAGTTGAACGGGGTGATCCCGGCAGCCACGCCGATCGGCTGACGCATGGAATACATGTCGATGCCCGGGCCGGCGCCGTCGGTGTACTCGCCCTTCAGGAGATGCGGCGCACCGATGCAGAACTCCGCCACTTCCAGGCCGCGGATCACGTCACCCTTGGCGTCGGGGATCGTCTTGCCGTGCTCGCGCGAAAGCGCTTCGGCGAGCTTGTCCATGTCCCGGTGCAGAAGGCGGATGAACTCCATGATCACGCGCGCACGGCGCTGGGGGTTCGTCGCACCCCACGCGACCTGCGCCTTCGCGGCACCGGCCACGGCCTTGTCCATCTCATCGGCATTCGCGAGCGGCACCTGCGCCTGCACCTCGCCCGTCGCGGGATTGAACACGTCCGCGAACCGGCCGGACGTGCCGGAAACGCGCTTGCCGTCGATCCAGTGCCAGAGATGTTCCATCGCCATTTCCTCCCGAAATCTGTTGGAACCATCATAGACTTGCATTCGCGCAAATTGGAGCGCCAAATCGGCAAATCCGTTTTGCAGGAATGCAATCATGCGCTGGGACGATCTGAGGGTGTTTCTGGAAGTGGCGCGGCAGGGGCAATTGCTGGCGGCGGGTCGCGCGCTCGGCCTCGATGCCGCGACCGTGGGCCGACGGATCACGGCGCTCGAAACCGCGCTCGGCGCCAAGCTGTTCGACCGGTCGCCGCGCGGCTACACCCTGACGGAAGCCGGGCAACGGCTCACGGGGCCAGCCGGGAACATGGAATCGATCATGGCCTCGGCGACGATGGCTGTCGGCGGTGCTGCGGAAACCCTTTCGGGCACAGTCCGCATCGGCGCACCGGAAGGTGTCGCGACCTACATCCTGTCCCGCGCCTGTGTGCATCTCAGCGATGCCCACCCCGATCTCTCGGTCGAGCTGGTCGCTCTGCCACGGGTCTTTTCCCTCAGCAGACGGGAAGCGGACCTCGCCATCGCCGTTTCCCCACCTTCTGCGGGGCGGCTCGTCACCCAACGCGTTGCGGACTACACGCTCCATCTCTACGCCGTGCCGGAGATCGCGGAACGGGTCCGTAGCCTCACCGATCTCAAGAAGGAGCGGCTGATCGGCTACATCTCCGACATGATCTTCGACAAGGAACTGGATTACCTCCCCCTTCTCGGGCCGGACTTCCGCCCCGCGCTCGCATCGACTTCGGTGATGGTGCAGCAGCGTTGGGTCGAGGAAGGGGCGGGCCTTGCCATCCTGCATGATTTCGCGGCGGCGGAGTCGAGCCGGATCGTCCGTGTTCTGGAGGATGAGATCGCATTCACCCGCTCATTCCACCTGATCCGCCATGAGGATGATCAGCGCGTGGCCCGCATCCGCCGTGCCGCCGCCGCCCTGACGGACGCCCTGCGCAAGGCGCTTACGCGAAGATGAAGTGATCCTCGCCCCAGACAAAGCCAGTATCGACTCCCTCCACGACCAGGCGCCCGCCCGCATAGGCGATGGAGGTTCCCGCGGGGTGGGAGATGATCGACAGCGCGTCGAAACCGGTGATCCCCAGGGCCGACAGATCGATTCGTTGCGTTGACGGGTCGAAGGGCAGAACCGCGTTCGCGCCGATCGCGACGACCGGATCGCGTTCGAGGGGTGCGGCGGTCAGCAGATCGGTTCCGCCTCCGCCGATTGCGTCGGCGCCATCTCCGAGGCCCGTAATGCGATCCGCAAGCTCGGTGCCGGCTGGCGGCGTGGGTGTTCCATCAACCCGCAAGGCTCGCATCGGCGGTTCGATCCCGAAAAGGGACAACGCGCCCGTCTCGCTATCGGTGACCGCAAGCAGGATCTCCCCCTCCGTCTTCCGCACCGCGATATCGCCGATGCTCCTGAGGGGCGCCGCCGCGTTCGACCAGAGCGTCTCTAGGGGCGTCAACCCATCGGCATCGACCGCGAAGATGGACAGGCCAGCCTCACCGCCCGCAACCGCCACGATCCCGTAGCCGTCTCCCTCCGCCACCGCGAGTGTATGCGCTCCGCCCAGCGCGAGACTTCCCAGATCGGCAAGCGTTTCGATATGGCGCAGCGCCCCGTCCGAGCCGATCGCGAACTGGCTTACCGTGCCCGAACCGGAGGCAGTCGCGACAAGCCAGAACTGGCCAGCCACGTCGAGCACCCCGAGGTCGGACGGTAGCCATGCGGGCCAGTCGCCATCCGGTCGGATTACCCCGCGGGGTGCAAGAGCTGCGCCGGGCAGTATCTCGACCGTGGTGATGCCTCCATCGAAGGCCGACGCCGCGAAAATGAAGCTGCGTCCGGCGATCTCCGCCGTCGCAAGCGCCGAGACATCGCCGAGGCCGAGGAGGGGATCATCCCCGATCCGGGCGAGCGGCGCCGCTGGGTCGGAGGCGGAGGCAAGCGCGATACCGCTCCCCCCGCTCGTGACGACCCAGGCGCCGCCTTGCGTGTAGGCAGCTTCCACGATCCGCCCGGCCAGGGTGCGGCCGACAGTCCCGTCCGGTGCGAGGTCGATGGCCGACCAGCCTGTCAGGATGCCGCCTCCATCGGGCGAAACCGCATGGCCTGTGACACCGGAAAGGGCCGCGTCGTCCACCACCGACGCCCCGGAAACCGACCAATTCGACCCGAGCGTCACCGTCAGCAGCGTGGCATCGCCGCGCCCTACGGCACGGACCGCGACAGCCCCACCCGGCAGGTCATCGAACCACAGCGTATCGGACCCCGCGAAGGGCAAAGCATCGCTGTCGAACACGGTCCATTCGTGTATCAGCACGGATGCCCCCACCCGCTCGATACGGGGCGGGGCGCCCCGCACCCCGGACGCGCCGCCGCCCCGCATCTTCACCCACTCATGCCCGCCGCATCACCCCATGGCAGGCATCTCTCGCACGATATGAGATGCACGAAGCGTGCAGTATGTGACGCCGGAGCAGCCGGGAAACCTCGCGGTTGGTTAACGGCAGCGCGGGCTGGACGGGCAGCCGCTTGCCCGTCACTCTCGCAGCAATGAAGGAGGAAGATTTCGATACCCATCGCGCCACCCTCATGGCACGGCTCGCGGAACTCGACACGCTCGACAATGCGAACGCCGACGCCCGCGATACCGTCCAGCTCGACCAGACGAGCGTGGGCCGCCTCAGCCGGATGGATGCGCTTCAAGGCCAGGCAATGGCCAAGGCACAGGCGGCACGCAGTCAATCCGAGCGGCGCGCGATACTTGCCGCGCTCCGGCGGATCGACGAAGGCGAGTTCGGCTGGTGCGAGACCTGCGGCGAAGAAATCGCTGAGGGCCGTCTGGCCCTTGACCCGACGGTCACACGCTGTATCGGCTGCGCCCGCTAGTGCCCGCTGCCGAGCGCGCCCGTCCGCACGGAGTAATTCACCGCGATGCCGTAGTCGGGATCGTCGTCGCTATCGACGATGAGCTGCCCCGCACGGTTGAGGAGGGCATGGCAATCCCGTGAGAGATGGCGAAGCTGGAGCGACTTGCCAGCCGCCTGGTATTTCAGTGCAACCGCCTCGATCGCCTGAAGCGCGGACTGGTCGGCCACGCGGCTTTCCGCGAAATCGATCACGACTCGGCCCGGATCGCCCTCCGGATCGAAGAGGTCCGTGAAGCTTTCGACCGACCCGAAGAAGAGCGGCCCCTCCACCTGGTAGACACGCGCGCCTTCGGGCGTAAGGTATGTGCGCGCGTGCATCCGGGTGGCGTTCTGCCAGGCATAGACGAGCGCCGACACGATCACACCCACCACGACTGCCACGGCGAGGTCGGTCAGAACGGTCACGACCGTCACCAACACGATGACGAACGCATCCGAACGCGGGATGCGGCGCAGGATGCGCAGGGAGTTCCATGCGAACGTCCCGATCACGACCATGAACATCACGCCGACGAGCGCGGCCAGCGGGATCTGCTCGATCAGCGGCGCAGCCACGAGAATGAAGGCCAGAAGGAAAAGCGCCGCCGTGATGCCGGAGATCCGCGTCCGCCCTCCCGATTTCACGTTGATCATCGACTGGCCGATCATCGCACAGCCGCCCATGCCACCGAAAAACCCGGTGATGGTGTTGGCCGCGCCTTGCGCGAGGCATTCCTGGCTCGCACCGCCGCGCTGCTTGGTGATCTCGCCCACGAGGTTGAGGGTCAGAAGGCTTTCGATCAGGCCGATCGCGGCGAGGATCAGGGAATAGGGCAGGATGATCCACAGCGTTTCCAGGGTCATCGGGACCGCGGGGATGGAGAAGGTCGGAAGGCCACCCTCGATCGATGCCATGTCCCCCACGCGCGGCACGGGCAGATCGAAGAGGATGACCGCGAAGGCGACGATGGCGATGCCGGCGAGCGGCGCTGGGATGGCCCTGGTCACCCGCGGCGCACCCCAGATGATCGCCATGGTCAGGGCGATCAGGGCGATCATGAGGGCGAGCGGCAGGCCGGTCATCCACTCCGTTCCACCCGCGCCATCCGGCACCCGGAACTGGGTGAGCTGGGCGAGGAAGATGACGATGGCCAACCCGTTGACGAAACCGAGCATCACCGGGTGCGGCACAAGCCGGATGAACTTGCCGAGCCTGAAGATGCCGGCAGCGATCTGGATGATCCCCATCAGGACGACCGCGGCGAATAGGTATTCCACGCCGTGTTGGGACACGAGGCTGACCATCACGACGGCAAGCGCCCCTGTCGCGCCCGAGATCATGCCCGGCCGCCCGCCGAAAACGGCGGTGATCAGCCCCACGATGAACGCGGCGTATAGCCCGACGAGCGGATGCACCCCGGCGACGAACGCGAAGGCCACCGCCTCCGGCACCAGCGCGAGCGCCACGGTCAGACCCGAAAGAACCTCCGTGCGCAATTGCGCGGGGCCGAGCCCGGCGCCCCGATCGACGGGTGAAATACTGGCGAGCACCTGCCCGCCGACCTGCGCCAGCGTCGCTTTCATGACATGACCTCTGGGGATTTTCTCAGGGCCCGTCTATGCTGCGACGCACAAAATTACAACCCGCAAATGTGGGTAATGCGGGATACAGGACTTTTCGAACCGAAAAGTCTTGGGAAGGATCTTCGTGGCGAAGATCCGTCCGCCGGAATCTCAGGTGTTGAACAGGAAATGGAGGACGTCACCGTCCTTCACTTCATAGCCCTTGCCTTCGGCGCGCATCTTGCCCGCTTCCTTGGCCGGTTGTTCGCCGCCGAGGGTGACGTAATCGTCGTAGGCGATGGTCTCGGCCCGGATGAAGCCACGCTCGAAATCGCCATGGATCACACCGGCCGCCTGCGGCGCCAGCGTGCCTTCACGGATCGTCCAGGCGCGGGCCTCCTTGGGGCCGACCGTGAAATAGGTCTTCAGATGCAGAAGGTCGTAGCCCGCGCGGATCAGCCGGTCGAGACCCGCTTCCGCCAGCCCGAGCTCTTCCAGGAATTCGGCGCGCTCATCGTCCTCGAGCTGGGCGACCTCTTCCTCGATCGCGGCGGAGATGACGACCGATCCCGCGCCCTGCGCCTCTGCCATCTCGGCCACCTTCGCGGAAAGGGCGTTACCGGAGGCGGCGTTCTCCTCCTCCACGTTGCAGACATAGAGGACCGGTTTCGCCGTCAGAAGCTGGAGCATCTTCCATGCCTTCTGCTCGCTTTCGGCGATCTCGGCCATACGGGCGGGCTTGCCCTCCTCCAGCAGCACTTGCGCGCGGGCGAGAAGCTCCTCCTGCTCCTTCGCCTCCTTGTCGCCGCCCCGGATCTTCCGCTGCAGATTGGCGCGGCGCTTCTCCACCGATTCCAGATCGGCCAGGATCAGTTCCGTCTCGATGATCTCCGCATCGGAGACGGGATCGACGCGGCCCTCCACATGGGTCACGTCGTCATCCTCGAAACAGCGCAGGACGTGGGCGATGGCGTCCACCTCGCGGATATTGGCGAGGAACTGGTTGCCGAGGCCCTCGCCCTTGCTCGCGCCCTTCACGAGGCCCGCGATATCCACGAAGGTCAGCCGGGCGGGGATGATCTGCTTGGACTTGGCGATTTCCGCGAGGGTGTAGAGGCGCGGGTCCGGGACGCTCACCTCGCCCACATTCGGCTCGATGGTGCAGAAGGGGAAGTTGGCCGCCTGCGCCGCCGCCGTGCGCGTCAGCGCGTTGAAGAGCGTGGACTTGCCCACATTGGGCAGTCCCACGATGCCGCATCTGAAACCCATGGTCCGTCTCCCGCCAGTCCGGTCGGATCGTGCCATATTGACCAGCCGGGGGAGGGTCAAGCAGCACGGCGCTGGTGACAAATGCGCCTGCGCTCCCATCTGTAAGGAAAAGGAGACACATCATGCGCCCCATCCTCGCTGCAATCCTCCTCTTCGCGCTTGCCGCATGCGGCGAGGTGCATCGCGATACGTCGGTTTCGATAGAGCCGGTCGAGACGGTCGATCTCGATCGCTACGCCGGGCGCTGGTACGAGATCGCCCGCTATCCCAACTGGTTCGAGGAAGGCTGCGTCGGTGTCACGGCGGACTACGCGCTGCGTGACGATAGCCGGATCGATGTGACGAACACCTGCCGCCGCGGGACGCTCGACGGTGAGGTGGACTCGGCGCAGGGCATCGCCCGCGTGGTCGAAGGCGGCGCGTTGGAAGTGACGTTCACGCCCTGGCTGATCTTCGTCTGGGGCGACTACTGGATCATCCACCTGGAGCCGGACTATTCGCTTGCGGTGATCGGATCGCCTTCGGGGCGGACGGGCTGGATCCTCGCCCGCGATCCGCAGCCCGATCCCGATGCGCTCGCGCGCGGGCAGGCAGCGCTGGAAGCCGCTGGCTACAGCCTCGACGGGCTGGAGTATCCCGCGCAATTCGCCGCGCCGCTCTGAGCCTCTTCCCTTTCCCCAAAGCCCGTGCTCATCTCGGTCAGACGCATCCCTTGCGAGGCCCCATGACACTGATCGACAACCACACCCCCACGGCCGAGCTCCAGGCGCTCGACGCCGCCCACCACCTGCATCCCTTCATGGATACCGCCGAGATCAGGCGCCGCGGGGCGCGCATCATCACGCGGGCCGAGGGCGTCTGGCTCTGGGACAGCGAGGGGAACCGCATCCTCGACGGGATGGCGGGCCTGTGGAACGTCAATATCGGCTACGGGCGGACGGAACTGGCCGAAGCCGCGAAGCGGCAGATGGAGCAGCTGCCTTTCTACAATACCTTCTTCATGACGACCCACCCACCGGCGGTCGCGCTTTCCCGGGCACTGGCGGAGATCGCACCGGGCGACAAGACGCGGGTGATGTATGCCTCCGGCGGTTCGGAAGCGAACGACACCAACATTCGCCTCGTGCGCCACTACTGGGCGACGCGGGGCCTGCCCGACAAAAGGATCATCATCGCGCGGAAGAACGCCTATCACGGCTCGACGCTCGCCGCGTCCTCCCTCGGCGGGATGGTCGCGATGCACGCACAGGGCGGTGTCGTGCAGGACATCCACCATATCGACCAGCCCCACTGGTGGGCAGAGGGCGGCGACAGCGATCCGGCCGAATTCGGCCTCGCCCGTGCCCGCCAACTGGAAGAGGCGATCGATCGGCTGGGCGAGGGCAATGTCGCGGCCTTCATCGCCGAGCCGATCCAGGGCGCGGGCGGCGTCATCATACCGCCCGAAACCTACTGGCCGGAGATTTCCCGCATCTGCCGGGAGCGGGATATCCTCCTGATCGCGGACGAAGTGATCTGCGGCTTCGGTCGGACCGGCAACTGGTTCGGCTCCCAGACCTATGACATCGACCCCGACATCATGACCATCGCCAAGGGCATGTCGTCGGGCTACCAGCCCATCGGCGGCAGCCTGATCCGTGAAAGCGTGGCCGAGGTGATCGAGGGCGGGGGCGAATTCTACCACGGCTACACCTATGCGGCCCACCCGGTCGCGGCGGCGGTCGCGCTGGAAAACATCCGTATCCTGCGCGAGGAAAAGATCGTGGAAAGGGTGCACGAAACCACGGCGCCCTACATGGCGCGGCGCTGGGCGGAACTGGCTGACCACCCCATGGTGGGCGAGGCGCGGATGCGCGGGCTGATGGGAGCGCTCGAACTCACACCGGATAAGGCCGCCCGCGCCCCCTTCGCGGATACGGGAACGGTCGGCTTTCTCACGCGGGAACGGAGCTTCGCCAACGGCCTCGTCATGCGCCATGTCGGCGACAAGATGATCATCTCGCCTCCGCTCGTCATCACGCAGGAGGAGATCGACACGCTGGTCGAACTGGCTTGGAAGACGCTCGACGAAGGCATGGCGGATGCAAAACGGGAAGGAGCCTTCCGCGCGCCATGAGCCTCCTCTACGCCAACGACCGGCCCGGCACCTATCCGGACAGTTTCTACGCCGCGAAGAAGGTGCTGCCGGCTCCACGCCCCGCGCTACAGGGCGATATCCGGGCCGATGTCTGCGTGATCGGTGGCGGGTACACGGGGCTTTCAGCGGCGTTGCACCTCGCCCGCACCGGCGCTGACGTCGTGCTTCTGGAGGCCCACCGCCCGGGCTGGGGCGCATCGGGGCGCAATGGCGGGCAGGTCGGTTCGGGCCAGCGGATCGATGCACCGGAGATGAAGGCGCGCTTCGGGATCGACCGGGCTCGTGCGCTCTGGTCGCTTGGGCAGGAGGCGAATGCGCTGGTGAAGGCGCTGATCGCCGAGGGCGGGATCGACTGCGCGCTCAAGCCCGGCATCGCCTATGTCTCCCTCGATCCGGCCGCCAAGGGCGACTATCGGCGCTATGCGGACGCGATGGCGCGGGATTTCGGCTATGAGGGTCTTACCTATCTCGACACCGAAGCCACCCGCGCGGAGATCGCTAGCGAGGCCTATCATTGCGGCGTGCTGGATGCAGGCGGGGCGCATCTCGATCCACTGGCCTTCGCGCTCGGCCTTTCTCGGATGGCGGAGGAAGCCGGTGCGCGGCTCTTCGACAATTCGCCGGTTGTCGCCATCGAGCGGGGTGCAACGCCCGTCGCCCGCACCGCTCATGGGTCCGTGCGCGCCGATCATCTGATCGTCGCGTGCAACGGCTATGTCGAGGGGCTCTTGCCCGAAGCCTCGGCGCATTCCATGCCGATCAACAACTTCATCGCGGCAACGGAACCGCTGCCCGACGCAGGGCGCGAGCTGATCCCGAACGACATCGCGGTGGCGGATTCCAAGTTCGTCGTGAACTACTTCCGCCTTTCGCCGGACGGGCGGCTCCTGTTCGGCGGGGGGGAGAACTATTCCTACCGGTTTCCCTCCGATATCCGCGAATTCGTGCGCGGGCCTATGGCGCGCATCTTTCCCCAGATCGCCGATATCCGGCTCGATTACGGCTGGGGCGGAACGCTCGCGATCACCCGCTCCCGTCTGCCCTATCTGCGACGGATCGGCGAGACGATCCTGACGGCGGGTGGCTATTCCGGTCATGGCGTGGCGCTGGCTACGTTCTCGGGCAAGCTGATGGCCGATGCGATCCGGGGCCGATCGGACGGTTTCGAGACGATGGCCGCTATCCCCGCGAAGCCGTTCCCGGGCGGTCGGGCGATGCGCTGGCCGCTCCTGGTGCTCGCGATGAGCTGGTATGCGATGCGCGACAGGCTGTGAAAGCCGGGGCGTTCATCGGACACGCCCCCCGGATCATCGCCGTGCGCCCCCGAACCGGACGGTCGCGATGCGCCTTTCCCACTCCGCCTCCCGCGTCAGCCTGTATTCCGCTGCCGGGCGCCCGGCCCGGCCGGCCACCGTTCCACCCGTCGGCTCCACAAGCCCCGAGGCCTGGATCATCCGGCGGAAGTTCTGCTTGTGGAGCGGTTGGCCCGTCACGGCCTCCGCCGCGTCCTGGAGATCGCCTAGGGTGAAGCGCTCCGGCATCAGATCGAACAGGACGGGCCGGTATTTCAACTTCGCCCGAAGACGACCGAGGCCAGTCGCGAGGATCCGCCTGTGATCGAGCGGCAGCGGCTGGCCAAGCTTCGGGAGATCCCGCGGCGCGGGCCGGCCACGGTCCACATGGCGTTCGGGCACGAGCCCGGCTGCGTAGATCAACTCGTATCGCTCCAGCACCAGATCATCGCGCCATTTCTGACCATCAAGCGCGAAGGCCAGGGCAACACGATCCCCGAACCCGGCTTTTTTCGGCG
>JBMYPI010000025.1:0-6371 GCA_049600155.1 Rubricella sp. | reverse complement strand
CAGGATCTCCTCTTCCAGGATAGCGGGCACGCCGGCGCGGCGATCCTCCCAGGGGAAGAACTGCGACACGCTCGCCCAGTCCCCGCCCGTCCCGCGTTCGTCGTCGCGCGGAACGACCGCAAGGTAGCCGATGGACACCTTATGCGGCTGATCGGGGCCGAGCTGTGCATCCCGCGCGCGATCCCCGAACGTGTAGAGCTGTTCAACGAACCCGAGCCGCAATCCCGTCGTCCGGCCCACCCAGTCGCGCAGCGACAACTCCAGCGTCCGGTGTTCGTCGGGATCGAAGGCACGGCCGGGCAGATCGGGCCCTGGGGCCATCATCACGGTGAGGTCGGTCTCACGCCCCTCTCCCGTAAGCGCGACGACCACCGCCGAAAGCTCGACACGAACGGCGCGCGTCACGGTGCGTGCTCCGCCATCAGGTCTTCGAACCGGGCGATGTAGTTGGCCTTCACCTCCATCGGCGGGCGCGGGGAGAGGCGGATGCGGCGGATATCCTCGCGCCTGGGCGCCCCGAAGAAACGATTGGCCTCGGCCTCCGAAAAGCCTGCGATCTGCGTCGCCTCCAGCCAGGCGGAGGCCTTGTCCGCCCGCTTGATCGCAGCCTTGATGGTCTTGGGCAGAACGGCGGGCAGCGCGAAGCGCAGATGCACCGCCGCCGTCAATCGCTCGTCCAGCGCCCTGTAGCCCGGCCCGACGGCAGCCTTCACCGGGCTGATCATGTCCCCAATGACGTATTCCGGCGCGTCGTGCAGGAGCGCCGCAAGCCGCCACCGGACGGGCGCATCCTTCTGCATCGCGCCGAAGATCTCTTCCACCAGAAGCGAATGCTCGGCGACTGAATAGGGCCATTCCCCGACCGTCTGCCCGTTCCAGCGCGCGACGAAAGCGAGCCCGTGGGCGATATCCTCGATCTCGATATCCAGCGGCGCGGGATCGAGCAGATCGAGTCGCCGCCCCGAAAGCATCCTCTGCCATGCGCGTTGAGCCATGCCACGATTTCCCCCTGCAACCCGACATCGTGGGTAGAGCAGGATGCCGGGGCGATCAATCATGCCTCAGGCGCGTTGCCGTTGCCCCATCGCGCTGCTATGTGCGGTGGCAAGTCACGGACACCAATTCAGGACGCTATTCGCATGACCGCTGCCGACTACATCGTCAAGGACATCGCGCTCGCCGATTTCGGGCGCAAGGAGCTCGATATCGCCGAAACCGAAATGCCGGGGCTGATGGCCCTGCGGGAGGAATTCGGCGCTGCGCAGCCGCTCAAGGGCGCGCGGATCGCCGGTTCGCTTCACATGACGATCCAGACGGCTGTCCTGATCGAGACCCTGACGGCGCTCGGCGCCTCCGTCCGCTGGGCGTCCTGCAACATCTTCTCCACCCAGGATCATGCCGCCGCCGCGATCGCCAAGGCGGGCATTCCCGTCTTCGCGGTGAAGGGCGAGACGCTCGAGGAATACTGGGATTACGCAGACCGCATTTTCGATTTCCCCGAAGGCGGCGCGAACATGATCCTCGACGATGGCGGCGACGCGACGCTCTACATCCTGATGGGTGCGCGCGTCGAAGAGGGTGAGACGGACCTGATCGCCAACCCGACCTCCGAGGAGGAAGACGCGCTCTTCGCCCAGATCCGCAAGCGGATGGCGAAAACGCCGGGCTGGTTCGTCAAGCAGCGCCACATGATCAAGGGCGTCTCCGAGGAGACGACCACCGGTGTCCACCGCCTCTACAAGATGATGGAGAAGGGTCACCTGCCCTTCCCCGCGATCAACGTCAACGACAGCGTCACGAAATCGAAATTCGACAACAAGTACGGCTGCAAGGAATCGCTCGTCGACGGCATCCGCCGCGCCACCGACACGATGATGGCGGGGAAGATGGCCGTCGTCTGCGGCTATGGCGATGTCGGCAAGGGCTCCGCCGCATCGCTGCGCGGTGCGGGCGCGCGCGTGGTGGTTACGGAAGCGGATCCGATCTGTGCGCTTCAGGCCGCGATGGACGGCTACGAGGTCGTGACGCTGGAGGATGTCGTCTCCCGCGCGGATGTCTTCATCACCGCCACCGGCAACAAGGACGTCATCCGCATCGACCACATGCGCGAGATGAAGGACATGGCGATCGTCGGCAATATCGGCCATTTCGACAACGAGATTCAGGTCGCCGCTCTGAAGAACCACAAGTGGACCAACATCAAGGACCAGGTCGACATGATCGAGATGCCGTCCGGCTCCCGCATCATTCTCCTGTCCGAAGGGCGGCTTCTGAACCTCGGCAATGCGACGGGGCACCCCTCTTTCGTGATGTCGGCGTCCTTCACCAACCAGGTGCTGGCGCAGATCGAACTCTGGACGAAGGGCGACGAGTACAAGAACGAGGTCTATGTCCTGCCCAAGCATCTCGACGAGAAGGTCGCTATGCTGCACCTCTCCAAGATCGGCGCGAAGCTGACCCGGCTTTCCGACGAGCAGGCCGATTATATCGGCGTCGCACCGCACGGGCCCTTCAAGCCGGATCATTACCGCTACTGACGGCGGAATGAGGCTTCTCTCCTTCCTTCTGACGGCCACGCTGATCCTCGGCGTGGCCGTTCCGCTTCTGCTCTATGCAGCGAACACGCCGCTGCCGCGCGCGTGGAACCCTGTCAAGCCGCTGCATATCACCGATCCGGTGACACCGGTGACGGGGTGGAAGCTTTCCCGCGCAAGTCGCAACGGGGAGGTCTGCCTCGCGGCGCTGGATACCGGCGCCGTCACCTTCGAGCCGATGGAGGATTTCGAGGCGTCCGAGGTCTGCCATATCCGGGACAGGGTGCGCCTTTCCTCGGTGGGGCCGACGGCGCTCGATCCGGTCGAAACCCGATGCCAGACGGCCCTGCGCCTCGCCCTGTGGGAGGAGCACGGGTTGCGCCCGCTGGCGGAGGACCTGCTCGGCGCGCCCCTTGCGAGGCTCGATCATTTCAGCAGTTATTCCTGCCGGCCGATCCGCACGCCGGGCGGAAACAGCGACCGGATGAGCACCCATGCGCGTGCGGAGTCGATCGACATCTCGGGCGTCACGCTCCCCGGCGGAGAACGCATCCCCCTGACCAGCGGATGGGAGGAGCGGCCCGAACTTTTCGTCGGCATGCGTGACAGTGCGTGCGACTGGTTCGGCGTCGTCCTCGGCCCGGACTACAACCGCCTGCATGCCGATCATTTCCATTTCCAGAATGGTGGCTGGGGGCTGTGCCGCTAGACCGTTAACCGCGCGTTTACCAACGCCAGTGCAAGGAAGACTTCGTTAGGGTTAACGGAGTGTGTGCAATGCGGCTGGTGTTCGGCAGTGGAACGGCGCTCGTTCTAGCGGCGTGCGGCGGGGGCGGGGGCGGCACGTCCACCCCTTCCTTCCAATCCGCCGATGCGGTGACGGCGTCCTCGACCGTGTCGGACTGGCAGGAGCACGACCTCACCGGGCTCACCTTCCGCCTCATCCAGCACACCGCAACCGGGACCGAAACCGCGACCGCCGTCGACCAGGCAATCGCGGGCGGAGATGGGGCGGCCACGAACCTTGCTTTCGTCGTCGAGGATACCGGAAGCGGCGCTGCCAGTGGCGACGGTTCGGCGCGCCTCACGAGCGCCGCCTTCGATGGCGCGACCGCGACACTCACCACCTTTCCAGACGATCCCGACTATGAAACCCGTCTCGCCATGCCCACCGGTGACGCGGCGGAGCGGATCGCCATCGGGCCGAACCTGTTCCTTCTCGCCGATTTCGACGGCGAGCCGCCGCAGGCCTATGTCAGCAGCGGCTACTGGGTTCTGGAGCGCGAGGGGGCGACGGAGACAGCCTACACCATCGCCCACGGCGTGTTCGGATATGAAACGGGCACGATGCCCACTCTCGGGATCGTCGATTACCGTGGCGCGTTCCTCGGGCAACTGACCTCGGAAGTGAACGACTTGCGGGTCGCCGTGGATGGGCGTGTGGATGCATCGGTGAATTTCGGCGCAACGAACCCCGTTCTGACCGGTTCGGTCTCTGGCATCTCCTCCGCGCTGACGTCGAACATCACAGGCGATGTGACGTTCACAGCGCCCCTTGCCGGCAACGCCTTCACCGGCACGGTCCTGACTGGCGCAACGACCGATCCGCAAACAGGCATGGCCCTGCAATCGGGCACATCGGGAACGATCGACGGGGCCTTCTTCGGGCCGACAGCGCGGGAGATCGGCGGGGCCCTCAGCGTATCGGACGGATCGCGCCACCTTCTCGGCAGCATCACCGCAGGCGAAGCGCCCTGATCACTTGAACGGCCGCAGGAGATCCCGTTCCTCGCCGAATTTCTTCACATAGGCCGAGGTCAGCCCGAGGCATTCGGTCGAGGAGCACTGTAGCCGGTGCGGGCAGAGATGGAACTCGTTGCGGTCGAACTCCGTCCAGAAATCGGGATCGATCACAAGCATGGGCTGGGCGTTCACCAGCGCATCGCCCAACTCCCCAAGCAGGCATTCGGGGAAATTCTTCACCTCCACGAACCGGCCCAGCGCCCGCGCCTTCAGGATCGCTTCGCGCAGGTAGGGCAGGATATCGGCGTGCCGGGCGGCGAGATCCTTCTCATCCGTTTCGGCCATGGGAAAGAAATTCCAGAACTCCATCTGGACGAGTCGTTTGAGGTGTCTGAGCGCCTCCACCATGCCGGGCAGAAGCGGGTAGCTCAGCGTCGTGACGACCGAATTGGTGATGAGCTTCACATGATCGTACTGATCGAGATGCTCCATCCCCTTCATCATCTTGTCCCAGGCGCCTTCGACCTGTGTGATCCGGTCATGGCTTTCCCGGTCGGACCCGGCGACGGAGACGAAATACTCGTCGACGCCGGCATCGACGAGACGGTCGGCGTAGTCCGTCCGGCCCAGATGCATTCCATGCGTCTGGATGCGCACATGGGCAAACCCCGCCGCACGGGCGCGTCTCGCGAGATCGGGCAGGTCCCGGCGCAGCGTGATCTCGGAGCCCGTCAGAACGAGCCCCTCCCAGCGTCCTTCCCGTTCCTGATCTTGGAGCACCCGCTGGAACACCTCCTCGGAGGTCGGCTTCAGCCGGTCCATCGTGTCCTCGATCATGCAATGGACGCATTTGAGGTTGCAGCGGAACTCCATCGTCAGGGACACGTATTTCTCGTGATCGCGCAGCGACATGCGCGGGCGATCCTTCAACCGCTCGATCGGCGTGACGATCCCGCCCCGTGTGCCGGGGCTCGAAATGGCGGCGAGCGCCTTGTCCACATCGAATTCAGAGGAGCCCATAGAAGCTGCCCTTGATCGGTTTCACCGCATCCCCTTCGACCAGATAGTCATAGCCGAGATCGAAGAGATAATGTGCGAAACGGTCCCTGTTCTCTTCCAGATAGGTGACGATCGGCGCCGGGAATTCCAAGCGCCTCAGCCCGAAAAGAAGCTGTTCGACGGAAATCCGGCTGAAATAGAGCCCGTCGTTGAAGCGCTTGGTGCCCACGACGATGGTCTGCACGCCCTGCATTTCCGGCCAGAGAAACCGCTCCGGTGGCACGTCTGGCGGCACGTGGATCGAGGAGTAGAGGTTGTGCAGGATCGCCTCGCCATCCCGGGCCGCGTCGTAGAAGTGATAGAGGTTGCGAAGCTCCACCGCCTCGTCCGTGACACCGTAGCACATGCCGGCGGAAACGGTCGCACCCGGTATCCCGATATAGATGTCGATGAGATCGAGCTTGCCCGCTGCGAGCACCGCCTCGTCCACCTCGATGGAGAACATGAAATAGGGCTGCTGATCCGGCAGGCAGGCAGGCAAGCGTAGATGGGGTTTCAGCGCCTCGGAGAAGGTCTTGAGCGACACACGCCGCTCCTGCCGGGCATAATCGTAGACATAGAACTCCCAGCTCATCCGCCCGCCGGCCCATTTCACGCCGAACACGGTATTGAACGGGCCAAGGCAGCCCCGGATCGCATCGGTCAGCGCGATCATCCTTTCGGAGACGCCCGCCCAGGCGAAGGATTGGTAAAGAAGCGCCGAGGTGCGCAGCGCGCCCGGCAAGCGCGACTGCGGCGGCTCGTAGTCCCACAGGCAATAGTCGCGATGGGGGTCCGAGGGCCGGGCGCGCTCGATCCTTTCGGACAGATCCCAGGCCATCAGAGCGGCCTCGCCCCGTAGTAGAAGGTGACGAACGGGGTGCCGTCCGCGCCTCTCCCGGCTGCGAAATGGCCAAGGGGCTTCTGGAAGATCGCACCGACCTTGCGGCGGTTCAGACCCATCGCATCCAGAAGCGGCTTGAGCCCCGGCAGATCGCCCACGCTCAAACCCGCATCGGCGATGTTGAGATCGACGGAGCGGCGGCGGCTGCCCTC
>JBMYPI010000024.1:0-19065 GCA_049600155.1 Rubricella sp. | reverse complement strand
CTCGAGCCGAAGGGTGTCGCGTGCGCCGAGGCCCGCCGGTTGGATGCCGGCCTCGATGAGGAGGTTCCAGACCTCGGCGGCATCGGCGGCCGGCACGGAGAGTTCGACGCCGTCCTCCCCCGTGTAGCCGGAGCGGGAGACAACAAGCCCGCCGAATACGTCGAATTCGGCCACATCCATGAATTTCATGCCGGAGGCATTCGCCCCGACCGAGGCGAGCGCCGCCTCCGCGCGCGGCCCCTGAAGGGCAAGAAGCGCGCGGTCGAGTTCTTCCACCGTGCAGCCCGGCAGCCCCGCGCGCAGATGCGCGATGTCCTGATCGCGACAGGCGGCGTTCACCACGACGAACCAGTGATCGCCGCGATTGGCGAACATCAGATCGTCGAGGATGCCGCCCGCGTCGTTCGTGAGCAGGCCATAGCGCTGGCGGCCCGCCTTCAGGCCCAGCACATCGACGGGCATGAGCCGTTCCAGCCCCTCGCCCGCGCCATCGCCAGTGATCCGGACCTGCCCCATATGGCTGACATCGAAAAGGCCCGCCTTCTCACGCACATGCAGGTGCTCGGCCATGACACCGGCGGGATACTGCACCGGCATTTCCCATCCCGCGAACCGGACCATCTTGCCGCCGAGTTCCACATGCAGGGCATGGAGCGGCGTTTTCTTCAACTCGTCGGTGGCCAAAACGCCCCTCCCGCAGCAACGGCGGCGGCACGACCCTCGCGCCACCCGTTGCCCCCGCTGTCCTTTCGCCTGAGATCGTTATCCCTTCGGCGGGCGCATGATCGCGCCACTCTCCAGCGTCGTGTCGGTTCCTGCCGGTCCTTGGGCCTGAGAGTTTCCGGGGCGGTTGCTCCTTCGGCGCGGACGAATCCGACTCTCCCGTGCAGGTGATCGCGAAGCTAGCGCGCGCCCGCCTTTCCGGCAAGAGAGCCATGGCGCAGTTCCGCTTGGCGGGGTAGAGCACGGCGATGGGCATCGTGATCGAGAGACTGGGCCATCGCGGCGATGGCATTGCTCCCGCGCCGGAGGGCGACCGTTACATCCCCTTCACCCTCCCCGGCGAGGTGGTGGAGGAGACGGGCGGGCGCCCGCGAATCCTAACCTCGTCTTCGGACCGGGTGAAGCCGCGCTGCCCCGCCTTCACGCGCTGCGGCGGTTGCGCGCTGCAACACGCCTCCGACGCTTTCGTCGCCCGCTGGCGGGAAGAGATCGTGGCACAGGCGCTTGCCGCGCGGGGGATCGAGGCGCGCTTCGCGGCGCAGGCGATCTCTCCGCCCCGCTCGCGGCGGCGGGCGACGTTCTCGGCGCGGCGCACCAAAAAGGGGGTGCAGTTCGGCTTTCACGCCGGTCGCGGCGAGGAGATCGTCGAGATCGCGGCATGCACCGTCCTTCATCCCGATCTTCTGGCCCTTGTCGGGCCGCTCGGCGATCTCGCGCGGATCGGCGGCTCCCGGAAGGGCGAGTTGAAGATCGCGGTGACCCTGACCGACAGCGGAGCGGATATGTCCGTCACGGGCGGCAAGCCTCTCGAAGGCGCGATGCTGCCGGAGTTGGTCGCGTTCTGCCATCGCGCGCGGCTCGCGCGGCTGTCGTGGGAGGGTGAGGTTGTCGCGACGCTCACACCGCCTGCCGTCGCCATGGGGCGTGCACGGGTGGAGCCGCCACCCGGCGCGTTCCTGCAGGCCACGGCGGAGGGAGAGGCCGCACTCGTCGCCGCCGTCGCCACCATCCTGACAGGCGGCTCGCGCCTGCTCGACCTCTTCGCGGGCTGCGGAACCTTCGCGCTTGCGCTCTCCGAACGGGCGGAGGTCCACGCGGTCGAGGGCGAGGCGCCGATGCTCGCCGCGCTCGATCGCGGATGGCGCGGAGCCTCGGGCGTGAAGCGTGTGACGACGGAGACGCGCGATCTCTTCCGCCGGCCCGTGCTCGCATCCGAAATGATGGGTTTCGACGGCGCGGTGATCGACCCGCCCCGCGCGGGCGCCGAACGGCAGGTCGCAGAGCTTGCGGCCGCGCGCCTGCCGCGCATCGCGATGGTTTCCTGCAACCCCGTCACCTTCGCAAGGGATGCGGAGGCGCTGATCCAAGCAGGCTACGCGATGGGCGCGATCACGGTCGTCGATCAGTTCCGCTGGTCGCCGCATACGGAGCTTGTCGCGGGTTTTACGCTCTGAGGCGGCTCAAAGCTGCCGGGCGAGATCGGGTAGGTCGGCGGCGACGATATCCCAATCGCCTTCCGCCTCCAGATCGATTGCCTGGTCCGGCCCGTGTTCCGTCCGCCGCGGGAAGAAGCCGGTCCTGAGCCCCGCCTCCCGCGCGGCGAAGAGGTCGTCGTTATGGGCCGCGACCATCATCACCTCGCCCGGTTCCAGCCCCAGGATGCGGGCGGAGGCGAGATAGACCTCCGGTTTCGGTTTGTAATCCCGCGCCACGTCAGCCCCGCAGATCGCATCCCAGTGCAGCCCGCCATGGCGGGCCAGCCGCGCCATCATCGCCGTCGACCCGTTCGAACAGGGCGCGACGAGCGCCTTCTCCCGCACCGCGATCAGCCCACCGGGAATATCGGGCCAGGGGTCGAGCCTCTCCCAGGCGAGGTTGAGCCGCTTGCGCACATCCGCCCCCAGATGTTCGAGGCCATGGCGCTCCAGCACATGGCCGAGATTTTCGAGATGCAGCACCTCCAGCGGCACATATCCCCGCGCGCCGGAGCGCACCCGCTCCATCCCCGGCTGGTATTCCGCCCGCCAGTCCACCGCGATCGCGACCGGATCGCCCGCGATGCCTTCCTCGGCGAAGACCGCACCCACATGGCGCGCGACGGAGGAACGCCAGTCCACCAGGCTCCCGAACACGTCGAAGATGCAGGCGCGCACCATCGCTCAGGCCTGCCGGATGACGGTCTGTGTCGGGAAGGGGATGTCGATCCCGCCGGCGTCGAACGCATCCTTGGCGGCGCGGGTCATATCGAACTTGATGCCCCAGTAATCGCCCGCGTCGCACCAGACCCGCACCGTGAAATCGACCGAACTGTCGCCCAGATTGGTGACCTTCACGAAGGGTTCGGGGTTTTGATGGATGCGGTCATCGGCGTCGATCAGCTCGCGCAGGATCGTCTCCGCCTTCTTCAGGTCGCTTGCATAGGACACGCCGAAGGTGAAATCGACGCGGCGCGTCGCGTTGGCCGAATAGTTGGTGATCGCACCTGCCCAGATATCGCCATTGGGCACGATGATCTTCACGTTGTCGGGCGTGGCGTATTCGGTGGTGAAGAGGTCGATGGATTTGACCGTGCCGGCATGGCCGCCCGCCTCCACGAAATCGCCCACGCGGAAGGGCCGGAACACCAGCAGCATCACCCCCGCAGCGAGATTCGAAAGCGTCCCCTGCAGCGCCAGCCCGATGGCAAGGCCCGCCGCACCGATCAGCGCGACGAGGGAGGTCGTCTCCACACCGAAGCGCTCCAGCACGAAGATCGCGGCGACGGCGAGGATCGCCCAGCGTGCGAGGCTCCCGGCGAAACCGAAAAGCGTGTCGTCGAGCTGCTCGTAGCGTTCGCCCGTGCGCTGGATCGCGCGCTTGGCCATGCCCGAGATCCAGAAGGCGCCGACGATGATCGCGGCTGCGACGAGAACGTCGAAGGCCGCGTCGATGAACCAGGGCATGTGCTCCCCCTCTCCCGTTGGTTTCGGGTCAAAGGGTTAGCGGCGCGGACAGGGCATTGCAACGGGCTGGCCCCCGCGCGCCGGTCACGCTAGAGGGGCGGTCATGGAGGAGCTTTCCCGAACGCTGCGCGAGGTCTTCGGCTTCGACGCCTTCCGCCCCGGACAGGCGGAGGTTGTCGAGGCTGTCGCGCGGGGCGAGGATGTGCTCGCGATCCTGCCGACGGGTGCGGGAAAGTCGCTCTGCTACCAGTTGCCCGCGCTGGTTCGCGACGGGCTGACGGTCGTCATCTCGCCGCTCATCGCGCTGATGCGGGACCAGGTGCGCGCCCTCCAGGCTGCCGGCGTGGAGGCGGGCGCGCTGACCTCGGCCAACACCGCGGAGGAGACCGACGCGGTTTTCGACGCGCTGCGTGAGGGGCGGCTGAAGCTTCTCTACCTCGCGCCCGAACGGCTCGCGAGCGGGGGCACGGACAGGCTCCTTGCCCGGGCTGGCGTGAGCCTTCTGGCCGTCGACGAGGCCCATTGCGTCAGCCAGTGGGGGCATGATTTCCGGCCCGACTACCTGCGGATCGGCACGCTGCGCGCGGCTCTCGGCCATGTGCCGACAGCCGCCTTCACCGCGACGGCCGATGCCGAAACCCGCGACGAGATCGTCGAGAAGGTCTTCGCCGGTGCCCGCCCGCGCACGTTCATCCAGGGCTTCGACCGCCCCAACCTCTTCCTCGAATTCCGCCCCAAGAACCAGCCGCGCCGCCAGCTGCTGGAGTTCTGCACGCGCAGGCGCGGTCGCGCCGGGATCGTCTATGCCGGGTCGCGCAACAAGACCGAGGTGCTTGCCAAGGCCCTGCGGGACGAGGGGCTCGCGGCAATCCACTACCATGCCGGAATGGGGGCGGAAGAGCGCCGCGCGGCGGAGGAACGCTTCCAGATCGAGGACGGGCTCGTCGTCTGCGCCACGATCGCCTTCGGGATGGGCGTGGACAAACCCGATATCCGCTATGTCGTCCATGCCGATCTGCCGAAATCGATCGAGGCCTACTACCAGGAGATCGGGCGCGCGGGCCGCGACGGCGACCCGGCCGAGACGCTCACCCTTTACGGGCCCGACGATATCCGCCTGCGCCGATCCCAGATCGACGAGGGGCTCGCCCCGCCGGAACGCAAGCAGGCGGACCATGCGCGGCTGAACGACCTTCTGGCGCTGGCCGAGGCGCCGGAGTGCCGGCGCAAGACACTGCTTGGGTATTTCGGCGAGGATCATGGCGGCGATTGCGGGGGATGCGACCTGTGCCGCGACCGGCCCGAGTCCTTCGACGGAACCGAAGCCGCGCAGAAGGCCCTTTCCACCATCTTCCGCACCGGGGAACGATACGGCGCGGGGCATCTGATCGACGTGCTTCTGGGCGAGGAGACGGAAAAGGTCCGCGCGGCGGGGCATGACCGCGTCTCCACCTTCGGGATCGGGCGGGAATTCGATCGCCGGCAATGGCAGACGATCTTTCGCCAGCTTCTCGCGCTGGATCTCGTCCGCCACGACCCGGCCAGGATGAACGCGTTCCGGCTTCTCGATACCGCGCGCCCGATCCTGCGCGGGGAGGCGTCGCTCACGCTCAGGCGTGACAGCCTCCAGCGGGCCGAACCGCGCCGTGCGGTCGCCGCGATGGTCGCGCCCGAGGACGAACCGCTCCTGTCGGCCCTGAAGATGAAGCGCCGTGAACTCGCCGAGGCCGCCAGGGCCCCGGCCTATGTCATCTTTCCCGACCGGACACTCATCGCGATGGTCGAGGCGAAACCCGCCACGCTCGACGACATGGCGCGCATCCCGGGCGTCGGGGCCAAGAAGCTCGACCGGTATGGGCGCATCTTCCTCGAAGCGCTGAACGGCGCGCCTGTCGACGCACCGCACCCCGCCCGTGCGAAACTGACGGGGCGGGAAGGGGCGTCTCTCTACGACCGGATCGAGGCCGTCGCTCGCGATCTGGCCTATGGCGAGACGGGCACCGAGAAGCTCCTGACCCTCTCGCCCCCGCTGATCGGCCGGATCGCCAAGGCGCGACCGACCACCCCGGCGGCCCTTGAGCGGGTGCGGGGGATGGACGCGCCGCGGATGGAGCGGTTCGGTCAAGCCATCCTCGCCGTGGTGTCAGAGGCCTAGACGGGGTGGAGGGGGGCGCTGCCCCCGCCGCGCGGCGGGGCCGCGCGCCTCCCCCGGGATATTTCGGAAAGACGCGAGAGAGCGGAGGTGTCAGCCGATCCGGCCGCGGATGCCGCCGGTCTGGGCGCGGTCCAGGAGGATGTGGTCGGCCAGCACGCAGGCCATCATCGCCTCGCCGACCGGCACGGCACGGATGCCGACGCAGGGATCGTGCCGCCCCTTTGTCACGACCTCCGTCGCTTCACCCTCGATGGTGATCGAGCGGCGCGGGGTGAGGATCGAGCTTGTCGGCTTGACCGCGAAACGCACGGTGATCTCCTGTCCGGTGGAGATGCCGCCGAGGATCCCTCCGGCGTGGTTGGAGGAATAGACGGGGCCGTCCGCGCCCATGTTGATCTCGTCGGCATTCGCCGTGCCGCGCAGGGCGGCGGCGGCCATGCCCTCGCCGATCTCCACCCCCTTGACCGCGTTGATCGACATCATCGCGGCGGCGAGATCGGTGTCGAGCTTGGCGTAGACCGGGGCGCCGAGGCCAGCGGGCGCGCCTTGCGCCACCACCTCGACCATCGCGCCGACGCTGTCGTGATCCTTGCGGATCGCATCGAGATAGTCCGCCCAATCCGCCGCCGCCTTCGCGTCGGGGCACCAGAAGGGGTTGTTCTCGACCTCAGCCCAGTCGCGCCTGTCCGTCTTCATCTCCCCCATCCGGACGAGCGCGCCGCGGATCGCGAGGCCGGGCGCGAGGGCCGCGAGCAGTTCGCGCGCGATACCGCCCGCCGCGACCCGCGCGGCGGTTTCGCGGGCGGAGGAGCGGCCGCCGCCGCGATAGTCGCGGATCCCGTATTTCTGGTGATAGGTGATATCGGCGTGGCCGGGGCGGAAGGTCCTGGCGATATCGCCGTAATCCTTGGAGCGCTGATCGGTGTTCTCGATCATCAGCTGGATCGGCGTTCCTGTCGTGCGCCCCTCGAAAACGCCGGAGAGGATGCGCACCGCGTCCGCTTCCCGTCTTTGGGTGACGTATTTCGAGCCGCCGGGCTTGCGCCGGTCCATCCAGTGCTGGAGGCGCGCCTCGTCCACAGCGATGCCCGGCGGGCAGCCATCCACCGTGCAGCCGAGCGCGGGCCCGTGGCTTTCGCCCCAGGTGGTGACGCGGAAGATGTGGCCGAAGGTGTTGTAGGACATGGGGTGCACTCCGTCGCTTGCGCGCCGGTCTAGCTGCTTGCGCGCGATCCCGCAATTGCATCCCCCGCGCGATGGGTTATCTGCCTGTCCCAGCCATGCGGAGACCGTCCATGCCCCTGACCGACCCCAGAGCCTTTCGCGACGCGCTCGGCGCCTATCCCACGGGGGTGACGGTCGTGACCACGCTGACGCCCGACGGTCCCGTGGGGATGACGGTGAACAGCTTCGCCTCGCTCTCCCTCGACCCGCCGCTGGTGTTGTGGTCCCCCGCGCGGGCTTCGCGCCGGTTCGCGGCGCTGACGGAATGCCCGGCCTTCACGATCCATATCCTCAGCGAGACGCAGAAGGCCCTCGCCATCGCCTTCGCCCGCTCGGGCCATGACGCGTTCGGCGATTTCGAGTGGGCGCAAGGCCCGTCCGGCCCGGAGTTTCAGGGGGCGGCGGCGCTTCTGCGCTGCTCGATGGAGGCGGTGCATCCCGGCGGGGACCACTCCATCGTGGTGGGGCGGGTGGAGAGCTATGACCATGCGCCCGATCTCACGCCGCTCGTTTTCCATCGCGGGGATTTTCCCAGCCTGCGCTGAGCCGCAGTTGCCCCGCCCCCGCCCATCCGCTACACCCCGCACCGCACCAGAGACCGGCGGAGTGCCATCCATGGCCAAGGACAGGAAGACCAAGGTGAAACGCCCCCGCGCGGAAACGCCGAAGGGCTTTCGCGACTATTTCGGCGCGGAGGTGACCGAGCGCGCCGAGATGCTGCGCAAGATCACCGATGTCTATCACCGCTACGGTTTCGACCCGCTGGAAAGCGCGGCCGTGGAGACGGTCGAGGCGCTGGGCAAGTTCCTGCCCGATGTGGACCGCCCCAACGAGGGTGTCTTCGCCTGGCAGGAGGAGGACGACTGGCTCGCGCTGCGCTATGACCTCACAGCGCCGCTCGCCCGCGTCTATGCCCAGCACCGCAACGACCTGCCCACCCCCTATCGCCGCTATGCGGTAGGCCCCGTCTGGCGCAACGAGAAGCCGGGGCCGGGGCGGTTCCGGCAGTTCTATCAATGCGATGCCGATACGGTGGGCACCCCCACGGTCGCGGCGGATGCCGAGATCTGCGCGATGCTCGCCGATTGCCTGGAGGCGGTCGGGATCGAGCGCGGCGACTATATCGTCCGGATCAACAATCGGAAGGTTCTGAACGGTATCGTAGGAAGCATGATTAACCGGCAAAGTAGAGTTGCTTTTCCGGATGGCTTGAGCTCAAGAGGACAGAGCGAGTTAACTGCTCTTTGGTCTGGCATGGAATCCAAGACTGAAGACATCATGAGGAACTTGGACAAGTATGATAAAGTGGGGGCTGAAGGCGTTAAAGCTCGCCTAGGTGCTGGTTTGAGAGACCAATCGGGTGCGTTGATCGAAGGCCTTCATTTGCCGGATTATGTCATCGAAGGTTTTCTAGCGTTCTTGCATGCTAGAGCGGACACCAACTCTACAACCCTTTCGAGACTTAGGGAGGTCGTTCAGTACTCCGAGGAGGGCCTCGAAGGCGTCTCCGAACTCGAACAGATGGCCGAGATGCTCGAAGCGCAGGGCTATGGCCCCGACCGGATCGTGATCGACCCCTCCGTCGTCCGTGGCCTCGGCTATTACACCGGTCCGGTCTATGAGGCGGAGCTGACCTTCGAGATCACCGATGAGAAGGGCCGCCCGCGGCAGTTCGGCTCCGTCGCCGGGGGCGGGCGGTATGACGATCTGGTCAAGCGGTTCACCGGGCAGCCGGTGCCCGCAACGGGCGTTTCCATCGGCGTGGACCGGCTTCTGGCCGCCCTGCGCGCCAAGGGCCGGATCGGCGCGGAGGGCGAGGGGCCGGTCGTCGTCACCGTCTTCGACCGGGATCGGGTGGCGGACTACCAGGCGATGGTCGCCGAGTTGCGCAACGCGGGCATCCGCGCCGAAATGTTCCTCGGCAATCCCAAGGACATGGGCAAGCAGCTCAAATACGCCGATCAGCGCAACTCCCCCGTCGCCGTGATCCAGGGCTCGGACGAGCGGGAGCGGGACGTGGTGCAGCTCAAGGATCTCGACCTCGGCAAGCGGCTCGCGGCGGAGATCACCTCCAACGAGGAATGGAAATCCCAGCCCGCGCAGCGCGAGGTGCCCCGCGCCGATCTCGTGGCCGAAGTGCGCAAGATCCTCGCGCGCAAGGGCTGATGGACGCGCGGGCGGAATATCTCGACGGCGCACGGCGCGGCCCGTTGCGGGAGGCGGTGGCGGCGGAGGTCGCCCGGCTTCTCACCCTGTTCGAAGGGGCGGGGGCGGAGGTGACGGAAGCGCCCGCGCTTCTCGATGCGGAGACGCTGCTGGACCTCTACGGCGAGGATATCCGCACCCGCGCCTACATCACCCATGATCCGGTGGAGGGGGAGCTTGCCCTGCGGCCCGATTTCACGGTGCCGCTTCTCCAGATGCACGGGGAGGGCGCCGCGCGCTACGCCTATGCCGGGCCGGTCTGGCGGCGGCAGGAGCCGGGATCGGCCCGGCCCGTGGAATACCTGCAGGTCGGTGTCGAATTCCTCGGCGACATGGATCGCGCCGCAGCGGACGCGGAACTCTTCGCGCTGATCCACGGCGCGGTGGAAGGGCAGGGCCTGACCATCGCGACGGGCGACATGGGCCTCTTGCGGGACGCGATCGGGGTGCTCGACATTTCCGAGCGGCGGCGGGCGGCACTCATGCGCCACGTCTCAAGGCCCGGGCGGTTCGCGCGGCTCGTGCGGCGCTTCTCCGGTGAGGGCACGGTTGGCCCGGCGCGGTGCGCGCTCCTCGATGCCGCGCGTGAAGGCGACGCCGCTCTCAAGGCCCATATCCGGGAGGCAGGGCCCGTCCGCGGGGAGCGCAGCCTCGCCGAGATCATGGACCGCGCCCGCAACCTCGCCGCCGAGGCGGATGCCCCGCCGCTCTCTTCGGCGGACCGTGCGCTTCTCGACGCGGTTCTGGGGATCGGCGGGTCCATGGCCGATGCGGCGCTCACGCTGGAGGAGATCGCGCAGTCCCGGCCAGCCTTGTCCGATACGCTGGAGCGGTTTCGCGCCCGGATGGCGGCGCTGGAGGCGCGCGGCTTCGATCCCGGGGCGCTGCCCTTCGAGGCGCGGTTCGGGCGTACGACGCTCGAATATTACGACGGCTTCGTCTTCGGCTTCCATGACCCGGCCCGGCCGGACCTGTCGCCGCTGGCCTCCGGCGGGCGCTACGACGCACTGACGCGGGCCTTCGGCAAGGCGCTTCCGGCCGTGGGTGGTATCGTCAAGCCGCAGGCGCTTCTTGCGCGGGGAGGGCGGCCATGACCACGCTCCGGCTCGGCCTGCCCTCCAAGGGCCGCTTGCAGGACGACGCGATGGCGTGGTTCGCGAAGGTCGGCATCACGATCCGCCGGACGGGATCGGGCCGGGAGTATTCCGGCGCCGTCGACGGGATCGATGGTATCTCCCTGGTCCTGCTTTCGGCGGCGGAGATCCCGCGAGAGCTTGCGGCGGGGCGCATCCACCTCGGCGTGACCGGGCAGGATCTGGTGCATGAAAGGATCCCGGCCTGGGAAGGCCGCCTGGCCCAGATCGCCGAGATGGGCTTCGGCCATGCCGACCTGATCGTCGCGGTGCCCGACTGCTGGCGCGACTGCGAGACGATGGACGATCTCGACGCGGTCGCCCACCAGTTCCGAGCGCGCCACGGGCACCGTCTGCGCGTTGCCACGAAGTACCACAACCTCGTGCGCGGATTCTTCCGGGCATGGGGCGTCGCCGATTGGCGGATCGTGGACAGCCAGGGCGCCACGGAAGGCACGATCAGGAACGGCACCGCCGAAGTGATCGCCGACATCACGTCGAGCGGGGAGACCCTGCGGGCGAATCACCTGCGCATCCTGACGGACGGTCTGATTCTCAGGAGCCAGGCGACGCTGTTCGCCTCCCGTGGCGCGGAGTGGAGCGATCCCGCCGCCGGCGCGCTGCGCGCCCTGTGCGACAGGCTCGGGATCGATCCGCCGGACATCTGACGGTCAGGTCGCGTCGACCCGCTCGGTTTCCTCTTCCGCTCCGGAAAGGCTCACGCGCTGCGCTCCCATCACGGCGAAGGCCTCCAGAAGATCGGCGAGGCAATCGACCGATGCCGTGCCGAGGTCCAGCGTCATCCGCCATGACCGGGGGCCGCCTTCCGGCCCCTGAAGGCGATGGATCGCGCCGTGGAATTCCGGCGTATCCTCGTCGAAACGGCTCTGGAAATTCTCCAGATACCAGCGTCGCACACCGCCCCAGTCCGGCTTGCCCTCCTCGAGGTCGACGGCAACGACGACCGCGTTCCACTGGAATGGCAGAATGGTGACCGGCGCGCCGTTGGAAAGGGTGAGGTTCATGGGGTCGAACCGAACCACGAGGCTGTCCTCGACATCGAAGGTCGCGCGCTCGCGGCCGGCATCGGTGGCTAGGTCGTAACGTTCGGGCAGGTGCAGCGGGCCCGAACGGTAGAGATCGCCCCGCTCGTCGCGGCGCACGACATCGGTGTCGCACTCGAACCCGCGTTCGAGCGCGTCTGCCATCTCCTCCAGCAGGCGCGAGAGGAAGATGTCCCGCACCGGCGTGAGGATATCGAGAAGAACGCCCTGCGTCCTTGTCACCCTGCACTCCCTACCGCACACCCAGATCCGACAGCGCCGAGCGCAGCCCCGCCGGCATGTCCGACAGGCCATCGCTCCGCCCCGTGTCGAGATCCGCGGGCGCGTCTTTTGCCGCCAGGTACCGCCACCCTTGAAAAGGGCGACGAGGCGATGGTTCGACTTCTACCACATCGTAGGACAACACGATAGCACACCGTTGCGTACCATCGGCGCCCGTGACCCGTTCGAGAGCCTCGATCCGCTGGCGCGCGAGGATGTATCCCTTGAACACCCAGTAGAGCGATCCCCCGTCGAGCAGCTCCGCTTCGCGCCGGGGCCACATCCGGGTGACATGCACATGGCGCACAGGCTCGCCGCGCGCTTTCTGCATCCGGCCGAGCCGGGCCTGCCAGGCCTTCAGATCGGCGACGGCTTCCGCGCCGACACAGAGTTTCAGAAGGTGAAGCTGTCCCCGTGGCATGGGCCATGCCTGCGCCAAGGATCGCCGAAGATCAAGGGAGGCTGCCGTGCCTGTTGGTGATTTCCTCCTGCCGCGCGTAGACTGGGGCACGATCCTCCAGCCGGTCCCGGGCGGTCATGCGCGGGCCGTGCTTGACCCCGAGGCGATCGACGATCATCTCTGTCGGCCTGCCGACGAGCGATCAGACCGGAGCGCGACACACATGGCCGATGCCTTGACCACCCCCATCGCCCGCCAGATCTGGGACATGAAATACCGTTTCAAGGCGCCCGACGGAACGCCCATCGACGAGACGGTGGAAGACACCTGGGCACGGATCGCCTCCGCCCTCGCCGCGGTGGAGGACGATCCCGATCTGTGGAAAGGCCGGTTCGAACAGGCGCTTGCGGATTTCCGGTATCTCCCCGCAGGGCGAATCACTGCCGGCGCGGGGACCGGCCGGACGGTCACCCTCTTCAACTGCTTCGTGATGGGAACGATCGAGGATTCGATGTCCGGCATCTTCGACGCGCTGAAGGAGGCCGCGCTCACCATGCAGCAGGGCGGCGGGATCGGGTATGATTTCTCCACGATCCGGCCCAAGGGCGCGTTGGTGGAGGGGGTGGGCGCCGATGCCTCCGGCCCGCTCAGCTTCATGGATGTCTGGGACGCGATGTGCCGCACGATCATGTCCGCCGGATCGCGGCGCGGCGCGATGATGGCGACCTTGCGCTGCGACCATCCCGATATCGAGGATTTCATCACCGCCAAGCGCGATCCGGGGCGGTTGCGCAACTTCAACCTCTCGGTGCTCGTGACGGACGCATTCATGGACGCGGTCGAGGCCGATGGCGACTGGGATCTCGCGTTCCGTGGCAAGGTGTATCGGACGGTCAAGGCCCGCGCGCTCTGGGATCTCATCATGCGCTCGACCTATGACTACGCCGAGCCGGGTGTGATCTTCATCGACCGCATCAACCAGCAGAACAACCTCTCCTATGTCGAGAGCATCGCCGCGACGAACCCTTGCGGGGAACAGCCGCTGCCGCCCTATGGCGCGTGCCTTCTGGGCTCGATCAACCTCGCGGCGCTCGTGGAGAACGCGTTCGAGGAGGGGGCCGAGATCCCGCAGGAGCGGCTGGACGCTCTCGTCGCGACCGCGGTGCGGATGATGGACAACGTGGTGGACGCCTCGCGCTTCCCGCTGCCCCAGCAGGCGCAGGAGGCGCAGGCCAAGCGGCGCATCGGCCTTGGCGTGACGGGGCTGGCCGATGCGCTCCTGATGCTGGGGCTGCGCTACGGATCGGAGGAGGCGGCGGAGCAGGCGGGCCGCTGGCTGGAGCGGATCGCGAATGCCGCCTACAGCGCCTCTGCACGGCTCGCGGCGGAGAAGGGGGCGTTTCCGCTCTATGACCGCGCGCATATCCTTGCTGCGCCCATGGTCCAGCGGCTCGATCCGGCGGTGCAGGCGGAAATCGCCGAGCACGGGCTGCGCAACGCGCTTCTGACCTCCATCGCGCCTACGGGCACGATCAGCCTCTATGCCGGGAACGTGTCGAGCGGGATCGAACCGGTCTTTGCCTACAGCTACACCCGCAAGGTGCTGCAGAAGGACGGGACCCGCACCGAGGAGGAGGTGACGGACTACGCCGTGCGCCTCTACCGCGAGAAATTCGGGGAAGACGCCGAGTTGCCCGACTGGTTCGTCTCCGCCCAGACGATCAGCCCGATGGATCATGTCCGCATGCAGGCGGCCGCCCAGCCCTGGATCGACAGTTCCATCTCCAAGACGATCAACGTGCCCGAGGATATCGGGTTCGAGGCGTTCAAGGACGTCTATCTCGAAGCCTGGCACACCGGCTGCAAGGGCTGCACCACCTATCGCCCGAACGACGTGACCGGCAGCGTGCTGAGCGTGGAGGAGAAGAAGCCCGAGCCGAAGAAGGGCGGCGAGGTCGTCCGCATCGCCGATCCGCTGGACCGGCCCGAAAAGCTCGAAGGCCAGACCTACAAGATCAAGTGGCCGCAATCGGAACACGCGATCTACATCACCATCAACGACGTGATGGTGGCCGGGCGTCGGCGGCCCTTCGAGGTGTTCATCAACTCCAAGAACATGGAGCATTTCGCCTGGACGGTGGCGCTGACGCGGATGATCTCGGCGGTGTTCCGGCGCGGCGGGGATGTGAGCTTCGTCGTGGAGGAGTTGAAGGCGGTGTTCGATCCGCGCGGCGGGGCCTGGATGGGGGGCAAGTACATCCCCTCCATCCTCGCGGCGATCGGCGGGGTGATCGAGGAACACCTCGTCAATATCGGGTTCATCGATGCGCCGGGCCTCGGCCTGAAATCCGACCCCGAGGCGGAAGCCATCGCCGTGGGCGAGACCCCGCGCGGCGCGGCCTGCGAGAATTGCGGCCAGTTCGAGATGCACATGCAGGAAGGCTGCATGACCTGCGGGGCGTGCGGGTATTCGAAGTGCGGGTGAGCGCAGGATTCCTCGAACGGGGAAAACCTAGCGGCGCACCCGTAGAAAGGGCGCCGCAGCAACGGCGGATGCCAGTACATCGCTGATCCATTCCGGCGCGTTGACGAATGCCAACCCCGACCCGCGCATCCCCTTCCCGCCCTTCAGATCGAAGCGCACCTCTTGGGCCAGATGCGGGGGCAGGGCCGCGCGCATCGCCTCGTGCCGGGCGGCGGGCAGGATCGGGTACCAGATCATCACCATCGCGTCGGGCCACCGGGCCAGCAGGCGGTGGGTGAACTCCGCCATCTCCGCATATTCCGATTTCACCTCGTAGGAGGGGTCGATCAGGACGAGCGTCCGCCCGTCCGCCCGGGGCAGGGCGAGCGTTCCGGCATAGCCGTCCGCCCTTTGGATCTGCGCGTCGCTCCCCTCCATCGCGTCGACAAGCGCCGCGTGTTCGGCCGGGTGCAGTTCGAACAGAACCTGTCCGTCCCTCCGCCGCAGCATCCCCGCCGCGATCATCGGCGAGCCGGGATAGGCCGTCGCCCCGAAGTCTTCCCGGAACCGGTCCAGAAGCGGCCAGAACGGATGGTCCGAGCGCGGGGTGAGCGCGATCCCTTCCGCCGCCTCGCCTGTCTTCTTCGCTTCCGCGCTGTCGAGGTGGTAGAGCGCGCGGCCCGCATGGGTCTCCACGATCGTGAGGGGTTCTGGATCGCGCAGCAGCGTCTCCAGCAGTCCGGCCAGCGCGAAGTGCTTGTGCACGTCCGCCGGCCCCCCGGCGTGATAGGCATGCTGGTAGGAGAGCATCGGCCCCGCTTCCCTTGACACATGGGCGGAATCCGTGTTGAAGGCCGCGGTCCGCTCCGTTGGGGGCGGCGTAACCGGCGTCTGCGGATCCCGCAAGGGAAAGCCTGTCGCCGGGTCGAAAGACCCGGAAGAGGAAGGCGCCATCCTATTTTGAGAGAGAAGACCGATGACCAAACGCACCTCCGCGAAATACAAGATCGACCGCCGCATGGGCGAAAACATCTGGGGCCGCCCGAAATCCCCGGTGAACCGCCGCGAATACGGCCCCGGCCAGCACGGCCAGCGCCGCAAGGCAAAGATGTCCGATTTCGGCCTCCAGCTCCGCGCGAAGCAGAAGCTGAAGGGGTACTACGGCGACCTGACGGAAAAGCAGTTCCGCCGCATCTATGCCGAGGCAGAGCGCCGCAAGGGCGACACCGGTGAGAATCTGGTGGGCCTCCTGGAACGCCGTCTCGACGCTGTCGTCTACCGCGCGAAATTCGTGCCGACCATCTTCGCGGCGCGCCAGTTCGTGAACCACGGCCATGTCA
Organism: Rubricella sp.; assembly: GCA_049600155.1. Lineage (GTDB taxonomy): Bacteria > Pseudomonadota > Alphaproteobacteria > Rhodobacterales > Rhodobacteraceae > Rubricella. The sequence continues at coordinate 3,154 of JBMYPI010000024.1, read as the reverse complement.
CGGTGAACGGCCGCCGGGTGAACATCCCCTCCTACCGCGTCAACGAAGGTGACGTGATCGAGGTGCGGGATCGCTCCAAGCAGCTTGCCATCGTGCTCGAAGCCGTGGCGCTGGCGGAGCGTGACGTCCCCGAATACATCGAGGCGGACCACTCCAAGATGACCGCCACCTTCGTGCGCACGCCGTCGCTTTCCGACGTGCCCTACGCGGTGATGATGGAACCCAACCTCGTCGTCGAATTCTACGCACAGAACTGATCGCGGGCCTGCCGCGTTGGATTGAAAGGCCGCGCCTCGGCGCGGCCTTTCGCGTTTTCGGAAACGGTTCGCAGGAGCAGCGACAATGGGCGAGAGCCATCCCATCCACGGCCGGATCGACGGTCCCATCGTCATCATCGGTTTCGGGTCGATCGGGCAGGGGACGCTGCCCTTGATCGAGCGGCATTTCGAGTATGACGAGAGCCGCGTGCATGTGATCGAACCCTCGGACACGAAGGCGGAGTTCCTCGCTGCGAAGGGCATCACGCACCATCGCCTCGCGCTGACGCCGGAGAACTATCGGGAGGTGCTCGGCGGTCTCTTCACCGAACCGGGCAAGGGCTTTTGCGTGAACCTGTCGGTCGATACCTCCTCGCTCGAAATCATGAAGCTCTGCCGCGAGCTGGGTGTGCTCTATATTGATACGGTCGTCGAACCGTGGCTCGGCTTCTACTTCGATGAGGATCGCGACAACGCCGGGCGCACCAACTACGCCCTGCGCGAAACCGTGCGGCGCGAGAAGGCCCGCAATCCCGGTGGGACGACGGCCGTTTCCTGCTGCGGGGCCAATCCCGGCATGGTGTCCTGGTTCGTGAAGGAAGCGCTGCTGAACATCGCGCGCGACACGGGCCGTGACGCAACCACCCCGGACAGCCGTGAGGGCTGGGCCCGGCTGATGCGCGATCTCGGCGTGAAGGGCGTCCATATCGCCGAACGCGACACCCAGGCCGCGGCTACGCCCCGCCCGCGCGGCGTGTTCGTCAACACCTGGTCCGTGGAGGGCTTCCTATCCGAAGGCTTCCAGCCCGCGGAGCTTGGTTGGGGCACCCATGAGACATGGCGCCCCGCCGACGCCCATGACCACAAGGAGGGCAGCCGCGCGGCGATCTGGCTCGACCGGGCCGGGGCGACGACCCGCGTGCGCACCTGGTGCCCGACGGCGGGGGCGCAGTTCGGCTTCCTTGTCACCCATAACGAGGCGATCTCGATCTCCGACTACTTCACGCTCGGCGATCCGGCGGCGCCGGAGTTCCGGCCCACCTGCCACTATGCCTATCATCCCTGCGACGATGCCGTCCTGTCGCTGCACGAGACCTTCGGGTCGGGCCTGATCCAGCAGGAGCATCACATCCTCAACGAGGACGAGATCGTGGAAGGCATCGACGAACTTGGCGTCCTCCTCTACGGCCACGATAAGAACGCCTACTGGTTCGGTTCCCGCCTCTCGATCGAGGAGACCCGCGCGCTCGCGCCCTACCAGAACGCGACCGGGCTTCAGGTGACCTCCGCCGTGCTCGCCGGGATGGTCTGGGCGCTGGAAAACCCCGAAGCGGGGATCGTCGAGGCCGACGAGATGGACCACGCCCGGTGCCTCGAGATCCAGCGCCCTTATCTCGGGCCGGTCGAGGGGCATTACACCGACTGGACACCCCTCTCGCAGCGTTTCTCCCAGTTTCCCGACGAGATCGACGAAAGCGACCCCTGGCAGTTCCGCAACGTCCTGGTGACGTGAGCCGGCCCTAGCTGTCGAGCACGCGCAGCCAGTTGCGCCAGGCGATCTTCTCGATCAGCGCCTCGCCGAAGCCGGCGGTGCGCATCGCCTCCACGAGCGCCTGCCCGCCGCCGACATGGCCGATGGGGGCGGGGATGAGCGCGCCGTCGTAATCGGAGCCGAGACCCACGCAATCCTCGCCCGCGATCTCGATCATGTGCGAGAGGTGCCGAATCATCGGCTCCAGCGTGTCGAGTTCGACCATCCGGCCATCTTCCCGCAGGAAAGCGGTGGCGTAGTTCAGGCCGACAAGCCCCTGCCGCTCCCCGATCAGGCGAAGCTGGTCGTCGGTGAGATTGCGCGCGTGCGGCGTGATCGCGTGGGCGTTGGAATGGCTGTTGAGGAGCGGCCCGTCGGTGAGTTCCGCCACATCCATGAACTCCTTCAGCGACATGTGCGCGGTGTCCACCAGCACACCCCGATCCGTGCAGGCGCGGACAAGCCGCTTGCCCTCATCCGTCAGCCCCGGCCCGGTATCGGGCGTGGCGGGGAATGCGAAGGGCACACCGCGCCCATAGGCGTTGGGCCGCGACCAGACAGGGCCGAGTGAGCGCAGCCCTGCCGCGACCAGCACATCGAGAAAAAGAAGATCGGGGTCGAGCCCCTCGGCCCCCTCGATATGCATGATCGCCGCGATCTCTCCGGCCTCCATCGCGGCCTCCACATCGCCGCCGGTCCGGCAGATCCGCACGAACCCCTCGCGCTCCATGTCGAGAAGGAGGGATGCCTGTTCCAGCGTCTGTGCGCGGGCATGCTCGGCGCCGACAGCGGGGGGCAGGGGGATGTCGTATTCCTCCCGCATCATCGCGGCCATGTCGAAGGGCGTGCCGGGCGGATTGGGAACGTAGATCGCGAACAGCCCGCCCGCGAAATGCCCCTGCCGCATCTTGGGCACGTCGACATGGCCGCGCGCGCGCCCGATGCTGATCTCCCGCAGGGCATCGGTGCGGGCCCGCCCGGAGAAGCGGGAGAGAAGGTCGTTATGGCCGTCGAAGAGGGGTATCGCATGTGTCATGGCGCAACAGAACGCCGCGCGCGCGACGCCGTCAAGGAAACAGTCCGGAGCGCAGCTTTCACTCGCCAGGCGTGGAAAATCGGCATAGAGGAGCGGTCATGACCCTCTTCCGCCCGCTTCCCATCGCCGAGGCGAAAGCGCTGCCCCTGTGGCGGCAACCCGTGGCCCTTCTCATCGTGATGGCCGCGGCGATGCCGCTCGCCTTCGCGACGTGGAACGCGCTTCTGAACAATTTCGTCATCGAAGCCGCGCAGTTCGACGGATCGGATATCGGCTGGCTGCAATCGGTGCGGGAGATCCCCGGTTTCCTCGCCATCGGGGTGATCCTCC
>JBMYPI010000023.1:0-19901 GCA_049600155.1 Rubricella sp. | reverse complement strand
TGTTTTCACCCCCTACGCGCTGTTTCCGCTCCTCGCGGCGTTCTGCTATTCGGCCTACGCGATCGTGACGCGCATGGTCTCCGCCGAGGAAAGCCCCTGGACGAGTTTTCTCTGGAGCGGCTTGTTCGGTGCGCTTGTGTCTTCCGCGCTCGTGCCCTGGTTCTGGACGGCGCCCGGCGGCGTCGAGATCGTTCTGATGCTGGTGATCGGCGGCGTGGGAGGCGTTGGCCAGTTCCTTCTGATCCTGGCCTTTCGCGCCGCCCCGGCGAGCGTGCTTGCACCGTTCAGCTATCTCGGCCTTGCGCTCGCCGCGCTCTGGGGGCTTCTGTTCTTCGGCGAGGTGCCCGACGGGCCGACCATCGCGGGCGCGCTTATCATCGTCGGCGCGGGGCTCTATGTCTGGCACAGGGAACGGCAGCAGGGCACGGCATGAAGCGTCGCGGGATCAAGAGGAGACTGGACAGGCTCGGCGGCTGGCTGGCCAACACGATCCTGCGCACGATCCACGCCGCCCTGCGCCTTCTGCCGCCCGACAGGCGCGTCGCCCTCGGCGGCGCGGTGGGGCGGACGCTGCTCGTTCGCGTCCCGTTCATCCGCAAGCGGGCCGATCGCAACCTCGCGCTGATCTATCCGATGATGCCGCCGGAGGAACGCGCCGCCGCCATCGCCGCCTGCGGCGACAATTTCGGGCGCGTGGCCGTGGAACAGGGCATGATGGGCACGTTCATCGCGAGGACGGACCGTTTCCGCCCGACGGGACCGGGATGGGACATCGCCCGGGCCGAGATCGCGGCGGGCCGCGCCGTCGTCTTCGCCTCGGCCCATTACGGAAACTGGGAGGCGATCCGCGCGCTCTTCAAGGCGGAGGGCCTCTCCGTCGCCGGGGTCTACCGGCCGCACAACAACCCCTTCTTCAACGCCGATTTCGTCGCCTCCCTCGAGGAGGTGGACGAAACGACCTTCGCCAAGGGCAGCGGCACGAAGGACCTGATCCGACATGTGCGCGAGGGCGGCGCGGTGATGATCCTGATCGACCAGAAACAGACGGGAAGCCCTCTGTTCGATTTCCTCGGCCATCCGGCCGAAACCGCCCTCACGCCCGCGAAGCTGGCACTGACGAGCGACGCGCCGCTGATCCCGGCTCTGGCGCGGCGAATGGAAGACGGAACGCATTTCGAGGCCTGGCTCGGCGCGCCGATCGCGCAAGGGACGCCCGAGGAGATGACCGAGGCGGTGAACGCCGCGCTGACCGAAGGGATCGAACGGGCCCCGGAACAGTGGTTCTGGTTTCACCGGCGCTGGCGCTGATCCCTAGCGCTCCAGCTCCGCGCCGGCGATCATCGGGCCGTTCGGCCCGTCCTGCAGAAGAACGGTCACGTCGTCGGGTCCGGGGACACGGGCTTCGACCACGCTGACATCGCCGTCCCACGGGCCGAGGGTGTCCCAGAACGTCACGACGCTGGTATGCGGCGGGGTTTCGGTGCTCTCCGGCATCTCGCTCTTGTCCATGACACGGACGAGGTGGATCGTCCCGCTCTGGCCTGGCCGCAGCGGCTCGATCGCGATGCGGACGTAATCCTGCCCGGACCAGGCAAGGCTGATCGTCGCCCCGGGCGCGCGGGCGCGCGCCTCGGCGATGGCCGCCTCGATCCCGTCGCGATCATGGCCGACCATGATCGCCCGCCCGTCGACGACCATCTGCGGCGTGAAGATCGACCGCGCACCATGCGTAACCGCATAGCGCTGCTGCCGCGCCGTCATCTCCGGGCTGGCGTAGGGGTCGGGGCGGCCGAGATAATCCCAGTAGTCGACATGCAGCGCCAGTGTGATCAGTCCCTCGCGGCCGTCCAGTTCGGAAAGGAACGCATCGGCCGGCGGGCAGGAAGGACAGCCCTGGGAGGTGAAGAGCTCCACGACGACGGGCCGGTCCTGCGCCCGGAGCGGGCCCACGGCCAGCAGCGCCGGCAGAAGCGAGAGAAGCAGCAGAATACGCCTTGTCATCATACCTAGCACATACGCCCCCAACCCGGGCCTTCCCAATCAACCTTTCGGGAGAGATGGTGAGCCGGGCCGCCGCTCACCATCGTCTCGTGTTCGCAATGTAGCGCTCCGCCTCGTCTGCGAAAGCCTCGCGCAGGAGCGCCTCCTCCGCCCGGATGAACCTTACCGTGACGATCCAGGCGAAAAGCGGGACCAGAACCAGCCCGAGCCAGACACCGAGCGCCATCGCGAAACCGCCGAGGATCAGCGCCATCCCGGTATAGATCGGATTGCGGTTCAGGCGGTAGGGGCCGGTCGCAAGCAGCGCCTTCGGCGTCCGGCCCGGATGGATCGGCGTGCTCGCCCGGCCGAAGAGCGATCCCGACCACAGGATCAGAAGAACCCCGGCCACCATGACGGCGAACCCCGCCGCATCGCCGATGCCGCTGCGTGCGATCGCACCCGGCACGATCCGTTCGAGCACCAGCACGCCGAGCATGAAGACCGCCAGCCAGACAGGCGGCAGATCGGGGAAACGGGGCGCGCGCGCGGTTTCGCTCATGTCGGGGCTCCCGATGTCTTTTCGCCTACCAGCGGCGGGTGCGCTCAAGATGGGCGCGCGCTTCATCGCCGTAAAGCCCGATCAGGTGTTCCTCCTCCCGGAGAACGAAAAGCCGCGTCATTACCGGCGGGTAGAGGACGAGCGGCAGAAGCGCGATCCACGCGCCCTGCATCAGCACCAGCCCCAGGAGCATGATCCATTGGTTGGTGAAGCCGGGATTGCGGTTGATCCGGTAGGGGCCCTTCGACTGCATCCGGTGAGCGGAGGGGCGCCCGGCCGCCGCTTTCGCCCGGACGATCCACCATGTCGTCCAGACGTGGCGGGCGAGGCCCGCGAGCAGCACGACGAACCCGGTCCGATCGATCCAGCCCGCGGCGAAACCCGGTTCGGGAAGCGCCCGGCCGAGGACGACCACGGACAGACAGAAGAGAAAGAAGGTCAGCGCGGCGATGGGCATGGCGTAAGTCCCGGTTCCTGTGGTATTTCCTAATGCAATCGCGTTCGCGTCTCCATCGAATTCCCGTTCCCGGAACCACAAGACGGAGGGATGCAGGATGCGGCGCAGCCCGTTCCCCGCCCTGGCGCTGACCCTGTTCGCGGCGCTTTGCCCGGCGCCCGAGGCCTTCGGACAGAGTCTCACGCTCGATCCCCGCAGCCTGACGCTCGGCCCTGGATCGGAAACGACGACGATCACGCTGGAGGCGACCGTCGATCCCGTGCCGGAGCCCGGGCCGGACCGGTTCCGCGTCCAGAGCCGATCCCCCTGGATCACCGTGGAGCCATCCAGCGGGCTGTCCGATTTCGGCGGTGTGGACGTGACGATCCGCGCGCGGGCGAACGATGATGGCGCCCAGCGCATCGGGCGGGTCGTGTTCCGGTCCGACAGCGGGCTGACAGCAACGCTCCGGGTGCTGCAACGGGGCGCGGCGGATTGCGATCCGGGGCCGGACGAGATCGTGGTCTTCGCGGATGCCAGCTTCTTCGGGGCCTGCACGCGCTTCGCGCTCGGCGATTATCCGGCGGCCTTTTCCGGAACCGAGGTGGGCGAGGACGCGGCCTCCTCGATCCGTGTGGGGGCGAACGTGATCGCCGAGATGTGCGCCAACCGCGACTTCTTCGGCGGCTGCACGGTGTTCACGCAGGACACGACGAATTTCGTCGACACCGACCTGCAGGACAACCGGGCAAGCGCGGTCTCCGTCCGCCGGGCGGGCGCCGTCCGCTGCGATCCGGGGCCGGCCCAGGCGGCGCTCTACATCCATTCCGGCTATCGTGGCGCCTGCCGGACCTTCGGCTTCGGCATCCACGATGTCGAGGCGATCTTCGGCGGGGATCGGGTAAGCTCCGCCCTGCTCGGCCCGGGGGCGGAGATCGAGTTGCGGGAAGGCGGCATCATCGACCGCGAGGTCTTCCTCGATCGCAGCGTTCCGAATCTGAGGAGCGTCGATTTCAACGACGAGGCCGAAGAACTCGAAGTGTTCGATTGCGCGGTCGGCAGCGACGAGGTCGCGCTCAGGCGCGATACGGGTCTCCGCGGCGCCTGCCGCGTGCTCGGCCCCGGCACCTATGTGCGCTCCGGGGCCGGTCCGCCCCTGCCCCTCGATTTCGACGGGATAAGCTCGGTCGCGCTCGGGTCCGATGCCAGCGTCTGCCTTTGCGTCACCGATGTCTTCCTTTCCGGCGGGACCGAACGCACCTGCGTCCATGACACCGCGACGATCGCCGACATGGGGCGGACCCCGGTCGGCAATGACAGCGCGAGTTTCGTCGGTGTCGGCATGAGCCGGGCGGCGTGCAGCGCCTATGACGAGGCCGGGGATGTCGAAACGCCGCCGGGCGGTGGCGGCTCCCCGTGGGGCGACGTCGAATTGTGGAACTGCCAGCTCTCCCGGGAACCGCTCTTCGCCTGGATCGCGACCGGGTCCGACCCCGAATTCCGCGCCGTCGGCGTCCGCGATACCGATTTCGAGCGGCTGGAGGGCCCGGCGCCCTGCATCACCGCGTCGAGCGGGCTGACGGTCGATCTGCCGGAGGGGGCGGCGCTTCTGCGGCTGGTCGATCCCGTTGCCTGCGGCGCATCGGTGGATGGCGAGAACCTGACGCGGGCGGAGTATGTCGAGCGGCTCGGTCGCACGCCGCAGAACGACCCCACGCGGTTTTCCTGCCTGCAGATCGACCTGCCGGTTCTCGGCGGCGGAGACGAGACCGCACCGATCGTCATCCGCTAGGTCCGGGAAAGAGGAACGGCCCCGCGGGGGCGGGGCCGTTCGAAAATCGCCGATCGTGGCGCGATCAGGCCGCGGCGAGGTTGCGCAGCACGTAGTGCAGCACGCCGCCGTTCTCGACGTATTCCTTTTCGACGCCCGTATCGATCCGGCACTTGAGCTGGATCTCGCGGGTGGACCCGTCAGCGTAGGTGATCGTGCACGGAACGAGGCTGAGCGGCTTGAGATCGCCTTCCAGACCGTGGATCGAGACCGTCTCGTCACCGGTCAGGCCGAGCGTCTTGCGGGTATCGCCGCCGGTGAACTCGAACGGGATCACCCCCATGCCGACGAGGTTGGAGCGGTGGATGCGTTCGAAATTCTCGGCGATGACGGCCTTCACACCCAAAAGGCTGGTGCCCTTCGCGGCCCAGTCGCGGCTGGACCCCGCGCCATACTGCTCGCCGCCGAAGACGACGAGCGGCGTGCCCTGCTCCTGGTAGGCCATCGCGGCTTCGAAGATCGAGGTCTGCTCGCCATCGGGGCCCTTGGTATAGCCGCCCTCGACACCGTCGAGCATCTCGTTGCGGATGCGGATGTTGGCGAAGGTCCCGCGCATCATGATCTCGTGGTTGCCGCGGCGCGACCCGTAGGAGTTGAATTCCCGCACCGGCACCTGCCGATCGACGAGATAGCGGCCCGCGGGCGTGGTCTCCTTGAAGGAGCCAGCGGGAGAGATGTGGTCGGTCGTCACCATGTCGCCGAGCACGGCCAGAACGCGGGCGTTCTCGATATCGGAGATGGTGCCCGGCTCCTTGCCCATGCCCTGGAAATAGGGCGGGTTCTGGACATAGGTGGAACTCGCCGGCCAGTCGTAGGTCTCGGAGGTCGTGGTCTCGACCGCCTGCCATTTCTCGTCGCCCTTGAAGACGTCGGCGTATTTCGACTGGAACGCCTCGCGGGTCACGGTCTTCTCGACCAGATCGGCGATCTCCTTCTGGGTGGGCCAGATATCCTTGAGATAGACATCCTGACCGTCCGGCGTCTGGCCGAGCGGTTCGGTCGTGAGATCGATGTTCATGTCGCCCGCGAGCGCATAGGCGACGACGAGCGGCGGCGAGGCGAGGTAGTTGGCCCGCACATCGGGGCTGATCCGGCCCTCGAAGTTGCGGTTGCCCGACAGAACGGACGTCGCGATCAGGTCGTTGTCCGCGATCGTCTTCGACAGTTCCGGCGCGATCGGGCCGGAATTGCCGATGCAGGTGGTGCAGCCGTAGCCGACGAGGTTGAACCCGATCGCATCGAGATCCTCCTGCAGGCCGGCCGCCTCCAGGTAGGCGCTGACGACCTGCGAGCCCGGCGCGAGCGAGGTCTTCACCCAGGGCTTGCGGTTGAGGCCCAGTTCACGCGCCTTGCGCGCGACGAGCCCCGCGCCGATCATCACATAGGGGTTCGACGTGTTGGTGCAGGAGGTGATCGACGCGATCACCACCGAGCCGTCGCGCAGTTCGTAATCCTGCCCTTCCACCTTGCCGGACTTGCGCGGATCGACGATCGGGTCGGGCGCCGGCCCCTCGGCGAGCATGTCCTCGGCCGCATCGGTCTTGTCCTCGCCACGATATTCGGCGACGACCTTGAAGAACTCCGATGCCGCACGGTCGAGCGGGGTGTGATCCTGCGGCCGCTTCGGACCGGAAATCGCGGGAACGACATCGCCCATGTCGAGTTCGAGCGTGTCGGTATAGACCGGCGCGTAGTTGGCGCCGCGCCAGAACCCGTTCTCTTTCGCATAGGCCTCGACGAGCGCGATGCGCGCCTCGTCCCGGCCCGTCTGGCGCAGGTAGCGGAGGGTTTCGTCGTCGATGGGGAAGAAACCGCAGGTCGCGCCGTATTCCGGCGCCATGTTGGCGATCGTCGCCCGATCGGCGAGCGGAAGGTTATCGAGACCATCGCCGTAGAACTCGACGAATTTTCCGACGACGCCCTTCTCGCGCAGCATCTTGACGACCTTGAGAACGAGATCCGTCGCCGTCGTGCCCTCGACCATCTGGCCGGTGAGCTTGAAGCCCACGACCTCGGGGATCAGCATCGAGATCGGCTGGCCGAGCATCGCCGCTTCCGCCTCGATCCCGCCGACGCCCCAGCCGAGCACCGCCAGACCGTTGACCATCGTGGTGTGGCTGTCGGTGCCGACGAGCGTGTCGGGATAGGCGACTTCGGCGCCGTCCTGGTCGGCATCGGTCCAGACCGTCTGAGCGAGGTATTCGAGGTTCACCTGGTGGCAGATGCCGGTTCCCGGCGGCACGACGCGGAAATTGTTGAACGCCGACTGGCCCCACTTGAGGAAGGTGTAGCGCTCCATGTTCCGCTCGTATTCGCGGTCCACGTTCATCTGGAAGGCGCGCGGATTGCCGAACTCGTCGATCATCACGGAGTGGTCGATCACGAGGTCGACGGGGTTGAGCGGGTTGATCTTCTGGGGATCGCCGCCCAGCGCCTTGATCCCGTCCCGCATCGCGGCGAGATCGACGACCGCCGGAACACCGGTGAAATCCTGCATCAGCACGCGCGCGGGGCGATAGGCGATCTCGCGGGGATTCCTGCCGCCCTTGTCGGCCCATTCGGAGAACGCCCTGATATCGTCGAGCGAGACGGTGCGCCCGTCATCCTCGAAACGCAGCATGTTCTCCAGCACCACCTTGAGCGCCGCGGGAAGGCGCGAGAAGTCACCGAGGCCCGCCTCCTCGGCGGCCTTGATGGAATAGTAGGCGACCGTCTGGTCCCCGACCGTGAGATCGCGGCGCGTCCTGGCGCTGTCCTGTCCGACTGTGATGGGCATGGGGCGTCCTCCTTGGGATGGCGGGACCGTCCGGCGCGCTTGCGGCGGAAAATGAGTCCTCGATTGCTATCTTGGCGCCTCCTATGCCCTAACATCGGGAGTCGATCAAGGTTTGTGTGCAATGGCATACAATTCGTCGCGCCCCTGCTGACAGCCTCGCCGGGATAGGGTAAGCGGATGCCATGACGCTCGCGCTTTCCGATCTCTCCATCCGCCGCTCGGGCAGGCCGATCCTCACCGGGCTTTCGATGGAAGCGGCGCCGGGCGAGGCGGTCATCCTGCGCGGGCCGAACGGGGCGGGCAAATCCACGCTCCTGCGCGCGATCGCGGGGCTCGTCCCCTTCGACGGGCGGATCGCTTGGAACGGTTCGGCCGATCGCGACGCGCTGCACGCCGCGCTCGCCTTCGCCGGTCATCTGGACGCGATCAAGCCGCAACTCACCGTCGAGGAGAACATCCGCTTCTGGGCCGGGCTTTTCGGCGGCGATGCGGAGGCGGCCATGGCGCGGTTCCGCCTGGGCGAGATCGCCGATCGCCCCACCTTCGCCTGTTCCGCCGGGCAGAAGCGGCGCACCGGACTCGCCCGCCTCGCGCTCGCGGCGAACCGTCCGCTCTGGCTCCTCGACGAGCCGACCGTCAGCCTCGACACCGATACGGTGGCGCTTTTCGCGGGCGTGGTGTCGGAGCATCTGGCGCGGGGCGGTATCGTGCTCGTCGCCACCCATATCGATCTGGGGCTGGGCGACGCCCGGACGGTCACGCTCTCGGGGCCGGGCGCGGCCGAAAGGGAAAGCACCGAGGACGACCCGTTCCTCTCGGAGGGCTGGGGATGAGCGCCTACGCGACGCTTCTGGCTCGTGAACTGCGCCTCGCCCTGCGGTCCGGCGGCGGCGCGGGCCAGGGGCTGGCCTTCTTCCTGATCGTGGTGATGCTTGTGCCCTTCGGCGTCGGGCCCGAGACGGAGACACTGGGCCTGATCGCGCCCGGCGTGCTGTGGATCGGGGCGCTTCTCGCCTGTCTCCTGTCGCTCGACCGGCTGTTCACCCAGGATGCCGAGGACGGCACGCTCGACATTCTCGCGCTCAGCCCCGTGCCGCTGGAGGCGCTCGTGGGCGTGAAGGCACTGGCGCACTGGCTCACGACCGGGCTCCCGCTCACGATCCTCGCGCCGGTGCTGGCGCTGACGCTGAACCTCGCACCGGCAGCCTATCCCGTGCTTGTCCTGTCGCTCCTGATCGGCACGCCCGCGCTCTCGCTTCTCGGTGCGATCGGGGCGGCGCTGACGGTGGGCTTGCGGCGGGGGGGCTTGCTGCTGTCGATCCTCACGCTGCCGCTCTACATTCCCACGCTGATCTTCGGCGCGATGGCGGCGAGCCGCGCCGCGCAAGGGTTCGATCCGATGACGGAACTGCTGCTCCTTGGCGGCGTCACGCTCTTCACCGCCGCACTCGCACCCTTCGCGAGCGCAGCGGCGCTGCGCATCCAGTTCAGTTGAGCGCCCGCCAGAGTGCGAGCGCCTGGGCGGTCTCGGCCGTGTCGTGCACCCGCAGGATCTGAACGCCCTGGCGCAACCCTTCGAGGCCGACGGCGATGGAGCCCGGCGCGCGATCCTCCGCCCGTTCCGCCCCGCCGATCGTGCCGATGAACCGCTTGCGCGATACGCCAAGGAGGATCGGAACGCCCAGCCCGTGAAACAGCGACAGGTTCCGTAGAAGGGCGAGGTTGTGCTCCATCGTCTTGCCGAAACCGATGCCGGGATCGATGCAGATGCGATCGCGCGGGATACCTGCGGCAGCAGCGGCAGCCACCTTTTCCTCTAGAAAATCATAGACATCGAGAACGATGTTATCGTAGTGCGGCGCGTCCTGCATCGTTTGCGGATCGCCTTGAGCATGCATCAGGCAGATGAAGGCCGAACGCGCCACCGCGACAGAGACGCTCTCAGGATCATACGTCAAGGCACTGACATCGTTGAAAATTTTGGCACCAGCGCCCAATGCGACCTCCGCGACCGCCGCCTTGCGCGTGTCGATCGAGAGGACAGCCCCCTCCGGCATCGCCGCAAGCGCGGGCAGGACGCGGGCGAGTTCCTCCGCGACCGGGACAGGCGCCGCACCGGGCCGCGTGCTCTCCCCGCCGATATCGAGGATGGAGACGCCCTCGGCGATCATCCCGGCTGCGCGGGCGCGGATCGCCGCCGAGCCCTCGAGCCTGCCACCGTCGGAGAAACTGTCGGGCGTCACGTTCAGAATGCCCATGAGATGCGGCCGGCCCATGGAAAGCCCCGCGAAATCGGGGCGGGGGGAGGTCAGGCGTTGAAGCAGCCCGGTGGGGATGTCCTCCACCGGCAGCAGAACGCCACCGTCTGCGCGCGACATCCGCTCGGCATGGGTGAACCAGCCCCAGCCACCAGCAAGGCTCACGGCACCATCGGGGCGCGGTGAACCGGAATGGACAAGGGGACGGTAATAGTTCTTTGTCATATGCTTGCGAGAGCTTCTTCGATCAGGTGCGGCAGGTCGGACCAGGCGGCGAACGCGGCCCGGGCGGCGACTTCTCCGTGCCGGTATCCGTTCAGGTGCAAGAGGAACGGAACATCCGCGCGGCGCGCCGTCTCCGCGTCGGTCTCGCTGTCGCCCACGAACAGGACCGGGCCATCGCCCGGCATTTGCGAAAGCGTATGGGCGAGCATCGCCGGGTCCGGTTTGAGCGTGGCGACACTGTCCCCGCCGGTGAGTGCCGCGATCGGCGGCATGAGCGACAGCCCGGTGAGGATCGCGCGCGCCGGGGCCTGCGCCTTCTGGGTGCAGACGCCAAGGACGTGTCCCTGCCCAGCCAGTGCCGCAAGTGCTTCGCCCACCCCCGGATAGGGCCGCGTGGCGACGAGGGGATCGGCATCGTAGATTTCCCGGAACCGGGCGAAGCGCCCCTCGAAATCCTCCGGCACGCCGCCGGTATGGGCCAGGAGCCCCTCGATCTGCTTGCGCATCCCGCGCCCGACGAACCGCTTGTAGGTGTCCACCTCGACGGGCGCGCGGCCCATTTCGGCGATCATGGCGTTGCCCGCGGCGCAAAGGCTCGGCGCGCTGTCCACCAGCGTCCCGTCTAGATCGAAGACGATCCGGGCGCGTGGGCCCCTCATTTCCACTTGATCGAACAGCCGATGGAGGGGTGCTGCACCTCCGGCCCGTGGCCCGTGAGGTAGACCTGCCGCATCGCGTCGCGCAGGTCATGGGTCGTGTCGGCGGTCACCGGCCCCCTGCCGGCGCTGTCGAGCCGCCCCCGATACCGCAGATGCAGCATCGCGTCATAGCCGAAGATATCGGGCGTGCAGACGGCCCCGTAGGCGCGCGCGACCTCCTGGGTTTCGTCGTGGAGGTAGGGGAACGGGAAGCGATGCGCCTCGGCGAAACCCTTCATGTGTTCGAAATCGTCCTCCGGATAGGCGACCGCATCATTGGAACAGATCGCCGCCACCCCGTATCCCGCCTCCATCAGCGCCGCCCCTTCGGAGGCGAGCCTGTCGGCCACAGCCTTCACATAGGGGCAGTGGTTGCAGATGAAGAACAGTACCAGCCCCCGCACGCCCCGCAGATCGCCAAGGGCGTAGGTCTTTCCATCCGTCGCGGGCAGCGCGAAATCGGGGGCATCGGAGCCGAGCGCGGCGTTGGTGCTTTCGAGGGCGGGCATGGTCAGTTTCCCTTTTCGGTCGGGTCGGCGAGCGGCACGCCGAGGCGGCGCGCGATCCAGGCGGCAAGGCCCGTTTCGGGGGCAGGATCGGCCTCCGGCGCGTCGAGCACAAGACGCATGGGCGCGATGACGGCGATCTTTCCGGTCAGGACGGCATGTTCCGCCTCCGTCCTGGTTGCGGCGACGATCATGCCGGGATCGTCCGCCGCGAAGGCCCAGGCGGCCTCGTCCATCCGAAGAAGGGCGATCCGGCGCGCGTGTTCGGCTGCTTCGACAGGGTGCGAATCGTGCAGCGCGATCATCGCGGGCGCCGGCGGAATTCCTCGCAGGCCAAGGAGATGGAGCGCGGCGCGCGGAGCGGTCGTCTCCGGCGCGGGCAGAACCCCTTCCCGGCGGACGATCTCGACCCCGAGCGCGCCGGGCACGCGGTCGAGCTTCTCGATCCGCACCCGCGCCAGCGCCACCTTGGGGTGCTCGAGGCAGAAGGCCGCGATCCGCTCCGCCAGCGTTTCCAGCAGCGAAAGCCGTTCGGCGGCGAGGCCCGCGTCTATCGCCGCGAGGATCAGGTCATAGGAGAGAACCCGATCGACATCGTCGGAAAGCCCGGCCCGATCGGGCGCGACATCGAGCGTGATATCGAAGCGCAGCCGCTGGCGGTGGCCACGTTCCTCCCCGAACGCACCGATTTCCACCTCCCGCACATGTTCGGCGAGGAAGATCCGATCGGGCACGGTGGTGGCGAGGGTCTCGGTCATGGGCCCTTCCCTAGCCGGGCGGTGCGCGGGCAACAACCCGCGACTGGACGCAGACCGCGCGGAGGCGTATCGGCACGGTATCACCGATCCATGAGGCCCCCCGTGGCGACCCCTGCTGAGAACCTGCGCGGCGCGGCGCTGATGATGATCGCGATGGGCGCCTACACGATCAACGACGCATTGATGAAGACGGCGAACGAGGGCCTCGCGCTTTATCAGTCGATCTTCCTGCGAGGGCTGGCGGCAACGCTTCTGCTCGGCATCTTCGCCTGGAGCCAGGGTGCGTTTTCCCGCCCCATACCCCGGCGGGATCGGCGGTGGGTCGCCTTGCGGGTCGGGGCCGAGATGGGCGGGACGGTGACGTTCCTGACCGCACTCATGCAATTGCCGCTGGCTTCCGTCACGGCTGTCTTGCAGGTGACACCGCTGGCGGTGACGCTCGCCGCCGCACTGGCTTTTCGGGAGCCGCTGGGCTGGCGACGGTTCTCGGCGATCCTTGTCGCGTTCGGCGGCGTGCTCGTGATCCTGCGGCCCTGGGGGGCGGGATTCGACACCGCCGCGCTCTGGGCGCTTGTCGCCGTGGGGTTCATCGTGGTCCGCGATCTCGCGACGCGCAGGCTTTCGGCCGAGGTCCCTTCCCTCCAGGTCGCGTTCCTGACCGCGGGCGCGATCTGCGTGACGGGGGCGGGCCTTCTGCCATTGCAGGCATGGGAGCCCGTCTCGCGCGGGGACATCGCCCTCCTTCTCGGGGCGGCGATCGCGATCCTGTGCGGCTATGTGGCGAGCGTGGCGACGATGCGGGTCGGCGAAGTCGCCTTCGTCGCGCCGTTTCGCTACACCGCGATCGTCTGGGGGGTGGTTCTGGGCATCGTGGTGCTGGGAGAGCGGCCCGACGCATGGACGCTGATCGGCGCCGCGATCGTGGTCGCGATGGGCCTTTACGCGTTCTTCCGCGAGCGTAGGCTTGCGCGCTCCACCTTCCACCCACCGGGAAACCCGCCGCGGCGAGTCTGATCAGGCGCGCCGCGCTTGACACAAGAGCCTGTCATCGCCATCTCTCGCACAAACGCATCAATTCGCAACCAATTTATGCTCACGATGAGCAATAGGGAGGCCGCGACATGTTCATCAACGCCGACACCAAGGCCGAAGCGGCCCGCGCGGAGCTTGCCGCGCATTACGATCTGGAGCCGTCCGAGGCGGCGATGGAGGCGACGGCGGAGATCTACGCGCCGCTTGCCAGGCTCATTCCCGCGCCGGACTGGATGCGCCACGCCCCCTATATCCGCGAGATCAACCGCCTGAAGCGCGAGAAGGACGCGGTGATCCTCGCCCACAACTACATGACGCCGGAAATCTTCCACGGGATCGCCGATATTCGCGGCGACAGCCTGCAACTCGCCATCGCGGCGACCAGGGTCGAGCAGGATACGATTATCCAGTGCGGCGTCCATTTCATGGCCGAGACATCGAAGATCCTGAACCCCGCGAAGCGCGTCCTGATCCCCGACAGCCGCGCGGGATGCTCGCTCGCGTCATCCATCACCGCCGCCGATATCGCGAAGATGCGCGAGATGTATCCCGGCGCGCCGGTCGTCTCCTACGTCAACACCACCGCCGAGGTGAAGGCGGCCTCCGACATCTGCTGCACCTCGTCCAATGCCGCCGCGATCGTCCGCGCGCAGGAGAGCGACACGGTGATCATGACGCCCGATGGCTACCTCGCCCAGAACGTCGCCCGCGACGTGCCCGAGAAGCGGGTCGTCTATTGGGAAGGCGCCTGCATCGTGCATGAGCAATTCACCGCGGAGGAGCTGCGCGCCTTCCGCGAAGGGAACCCCGGCGTCGTGATCATCGCCCATCCCGAATGCCCGCCCGAGGTGATCGAGGAGGCGGATTTCTCCGGCTCCACCGCAGGCATGATCAACTACGTCAAGGACGAACGGCCCGAAAAGGTGGTGATGGTCACCGAATGCTCCATGGCCGACAACGTCGCCGCGGAAACGCCGGACGTGGAGTTCGTGAAACCCTGCACGATCTGCCCCCACATGAAGCGCATCACGCTCGAAAACGTTCTCTGGTCGCTGCATTCGGGAACCGAAGAGGTCATCGTGCCGGACGAACTCATCGCCCCGGCCGCACGGGCGGTCCAGCGCATGATCGAGGTGACGGCATGATCCGCGCCGCGGGCGTCCTCCTCGCACTCGCGTTTCTCGCGGGATGCGTGGACAACACCATTCCCGAGCGCGAGGTCGTCTCCGACGCCTGCACGGCGACGCTGCCACAGGCCTATGCCGCGCAGGTGCCCAATGACGGCAGCCACGACCCGGCACTTGTCAGTGGAGCGCTGACCGCGATCGTCAACGAGGAACGCTGCCGCGCAGGCCTCGCGCCCGTTTCGGACAACCCGGCGCTCGCCGCGCTGGCCGACAGCCAGGCGGAGCGGATCGCGGCAACGGGCATCGCAAACCACGGCGGCGGGAACGACTCCCTGGCCGCCCGGCTGCGTGCCGCGAACATCCCGTTCAGCGATGCGCGGGAAAACCTGCTGACCGGGTTCTTCGTCGAATACATCGCCGGAACCGAATACCGGATCGTGGACGAGGAGAACTGCGTCTTCACCTATGGCAACGCGTCTGGCTTCCTGCCGCGCCACAGCTATGAAAGCCTCGCGCGGGAATCGGTGCGGGACTGGCTGGCCTCTGACGGCCACCGGGGCAACATGCTCGCGCCGGGCATGACGGCCCATGGGGGCGGCATGGCGCCAACGGCCGAGACCGCGCTGTGTGGCGGGCTCGCGATGGTCCAGATCCTGATCCGGTAACGCGATCCCATGACGATCCGGAACACGTCCCACGACGCGGGTGGCGCGCTGATCATCGGCGCGGGCCTCGCCGGGCTCTTCACCGCGCTCAAGCTCGCCCCCTATCCCGCCGTTGTTCTGTCTCCCGTTCCGGTGGGCGAGGGGTCATCCTCCGCCTGGGCACAGGGCGGGCTGGCCGCGGCGGTGGGCGAGGGCGACACGGCGGAGGCGCATGCGGCCGACACGATCGCGGCTGGCGCAGGCATCGTCGACGAGGCGATCGCACGCGGCGTCACCGCCGAGGCGCGGGACAGGGTGCTCGACCTTCTGGCCTACGGCGCCCCGTTCGACAAGGACGCGACCGGTGCGCTTCTGGCATCGCGCGAGGCGGCTCACGGCACGAGCCGCGTTATCCGGGTGAGCGGCGACAGGGCCGGCGCGGCGATCATGGAGGCGCTGATCGCCGCGGCGCGCGCCACGCCCTCGATCACGATCCTCGAAGGCCTGACGGTCGACGATCTCGCA
Source organism: Rubricella sp. (assembly GCA_049600155.1). Taxonomy (GTDB): domain Bacteria; phylum Pseudomonadota; class Alphaproteobacteria; order Rhodobacterales; family Rhodobacteraceae; genus Rubricella. The sequence goes on along the minus strand of JBMYPI010000023.1, from coordinate 4,543 downwards.
GTGGAGGACGGGCGCGTCATCGGCGCCTTCGCCCGAAACCGGCGGGACGCGACCGCCGAGCCGATCCTGTTCCGCGCCCGCCACACGGTGCTCGCGACCGGCGGGATCGGCGCGCTCTACGCGGTGACGACGAACCCTTCGCGCGTGCGGGGACAGGGACTGGGCCTTGCCGCCCGCGCCGGAGCGCCCGTCGCCGATGCGGAGTTCGTGCAGTTCCACCCGACCGGCATGGATGTGGACCGCGACCCCTGCCCGCTTGCGACGGAAGCCCTGCGCGGCCACGGCGCGACCGTGATCGACGCGTCGGGCCACCGCTTCATCCTCGACGATCATCCCGATGGCGAGCTGGCCCCGCGCGACATCGTCGCCCGTGCGATCCACCGCAAGGTCAGCGCGGGGGAGAAGGTGTTTCTCGACACCCGCGCGGTGCTCGGCGAGAGCATCCTGACCGAGTTCCCGACGGTCGCCGGCTATTGCCGGGAGGCCGGGATCGATCCCGTGACCGAGCCGATCCCGATCCGGCCCGCCCAGCATTATCACATGGGCGGGGTCTGGACGGACGCGCGCGGGGCGAGCGGGCTTCCGGGCCTCTGGGCCTGCGGGGAGGTCGCCTCGACGGGCCTGCACGGGGCCAACCGGCTTGCATCGAACTCCCTGCTGGAAGCGGTCGTGTTCGCGGCACGGATCGCGTCCGCGATCTCGGGCGACCCCGCCGAAGCGCCGCGCGTCAGCGCCCTGCCCCCGGCCATCCTCGCCGGCCCGGCGCTCAAGGCGCCGGCAAGCGCGATGGCGGAGCTGCGCCGCACCATGACCGATCTCGTCGGTGTGGAGCGGGACGCGGCGGGCCTCACCCGGGCGCTCGCCGTCTTCGGCAGGCTGGAGGCGGCCCACGCCCCGGCCTCCCGCGCCTTCATGAACATGACCCAGGCCGCGACTCTCGTCGCCGCATCGGCGCTCCGTCGCACCGAGAGTCGCGGCGGCCATGCGCGATCCGATCACCCCGGGACCGATCCCGCGCAAGCCCACCGGCTGCGCATCACCCTGACCGATGCGCTGGCGCTGCGCGATGCCTGCGCCGGAGCGGCGTGACGGACGCGACGCGGGCTCAGCGGCAATTCACTGATTCCATTGCGTTTTTCCACTGCGCGAAAAGGGTTTCGGATCGAAACCCGATTTTCATCACCCCGACAGTGCCCGCATGCGTGAAGCGAGCGTAAAATCCCTGTAAATCAGGCGCTTGGGGGTGCAGTGGCACCGAGACTTCGCGACCGACATCCGGCCTTGGCAAACAAGGGGTGGTTGGTATCTCCTTGGGCGACCCGCGGCGCGGTCGAAGAAGCGTCGCTCGAACGACAACAAGGGAGAGAGAAACCAATGAAGCATCTCAGCCTTCGCGGCCTCGCGCTTGCCGCAGCCGTCGGCGTCGCGGCCCCCGCCGCCGCCCAGGACGGCGCCGACTACATCCTCGCCACCGCCTCGACCGGCGGCACCTACTATCCCGTGGGCGTCGCGATCTCGACGCTGACGAAAGTCCGTCTGGAGCCCTCCACCGGCATCGGCATGTCGGCGATCTCCTCGGCCGGTTCGGGCGAGAACGTGCGCCTGTTGCGGGAAGGCGAGGCCCAGTTCGGCATCCTCCAGGGCCTCTTCGGCTACTACGCCGCGACCGGCACCGGCCCCGTCGAGGCGGACGGCCCGCAGGAGCATCTGCGCTCCGTCACGCTCCTGTGGCCGAACGTGGAGCACTTCATCCTGTCCAACGATCACGTGGAAAGCGGCACCTTCTCCGACTTCCTCACGATCACCGGCCAGGGCGCGGCGCTCGGCCGCCAGAACTCCGGCACGATCGGTTCCAACGACGCGATCCTGTCCAATTTCGGCGTGAACCTCTACGAGGACTTCACGCTCGTCGAGGGCGGCTACGGCCCCTCCGCCGAAGCGCTGCAGAACGGCCAGGTCGAGGGCATCTCCACGCCCGCGGGCGATCCCGTCGGCGCCGTGTCCCAGCTTCTGGCATCGGCCGGTGACGACGTGACCATCCTCGACTTCACCGACGAGGAACTCGCCCAGGCCGATGGCGGGCGTGACCTGTGGTTCCGCTACGTGATCGAGGCGGGCACCTATCCCGGCCAGGACGAGGACATCAACACGATCGCCCAGCCGAACTTCCTCGCCACCCACGCGGATATCCCCGAGGAGCATGTCTACGAGATCACCCGCACGATCTACGAGAACCTGCCCTTCCTGCAGGCGATCCACCCGGCGACGAACGCGATGAGCCTCGAAGTGGCGATCAACGGCCTGCCCGTTCCGCTTCACCCGGGCGCCGCGCGCTACTACCAGGAGCAGGGGATCGAGATCCCCGCGCGCCTGATCGCCAACTGACGGAAAACGGGGGCGGCTCTCAGGGGCCGCCCCTTTTCGATTCATGACCGACGCACCCGACGAGTCCCCGCTCCGCCATCCGACCGGCCTTCCTGGCACGGTCTTCGCGCTGACCTGTTTCGCGATCTCCGCGAGCCATCTGGCCTTCGCGATCTTTCCCGGCCTCATCTCCGAATTCGAACGCAACGTGTTCCATTTCGGCGGCTTCGCGATCCTCGCAGCCGTTCTCTATCCCACGATCAAGAGTGCCAAGAGCAGCAGGGGCGTCGCGGTATTCGACCTCTGCCTCGGGCTGTCGGCGGCGCTGGCGGGCTGGTGGTTCGTGCTCAACGACGCGCGGCTCTACGGCGCGACGGAACCCTTCGGACCTCTCGACTGGATCGCGGCCATCGTGCTGGTGGTGACGGCTACGGAACTGACCCGCAGGGTCGCGGGGCTCGTGATCCCCGTGCTGATCGTCCTGTCGCTGACCTATGTCGCCGTCTGGGGATCCTGGATCGACGGCGTGTTCTCCTTCCGCGGCTTCTCCTGGGAATCGACCCTCTGGCGCTCGATCTACAACGATGAGGGCATCTTCGGGACGATCGCGCGGATCTCGTCGACGACCGTCTTCCTGTTCATCATCTTCGGCGCGTTCCTCGTGCGCTCGGGCGCGGGGGAATTCGTCATCGCGCTCGCGCGCTCCGTCGCGGGGCAGATCAAGGGGGGGCCGGGCGTCGTCGCCGTCATCTCCTCGGGCCTCACGGGGACGATCAGCGGATCGGCGGTGGCCAACACCGCGTCCACCGGCGTCATCACCATCCCGCTGATGAAACGCGCCGGGTTCCAGCCGAAATTCGCGGGCGGGGTCGAGGCCGCCGCCTCCACCGGCGGGCAGCTCATGCCGCCGATCATGGGCGCGGGCGCCTTCGTCATGGCGAGCTTCACGCAGATCTCCTACGAGAAGATCGTGGCCGTCGCCGCCCTGCCCGCGCTGCTCTATTTCCTGACCGTCGCCTTCTTCGTGCGGATCGAGGCGTGCCGGCTGAACCTGCCGCCGCTGGAGCCCGATGGCGAGACGCTCGGCTCCGCGCTGCGCAAGGGAGGCGCGCCCTTCATCATCCCGATCGCGCTCCTGATCACCATGCTGGTGATGGGCTTCACGCCGAACTACGCCGCCGTCTTCGGCATCGGCGCGGTCATCGTGTCGAGCTGGCTCAGCGCGAACCCGATGGGCCCGAAGGCGATCTTCGAGGCGCTGGTGATGGGCGCACGCTCGATGGTGATGACGGCGGTGCTCCTGTGTGCCGTCGGCCTCGTCGTGAATGTCATCACCACGGCGGGGGTGGGCAACGTGTTCTCGCTGATGATCGCGAACTGGGCGGGCGGGAACCTCCTGATCGCGATCGTGCTCGTGGCGCTCGCCTCACTGGTTCTGGGCATGGGCCTGCCGGTGACGGCGGCCTATATCGTGCTCGCGACCCTTTCGGCCCCCGCGATCGCCGGCATGATCGCTGATCGCACCGTGATCGACATCATCGCGGCGGGCGAGCTGCCGCAGGCCGCCCAGGCCTTCTTCATGCTCGGCGCACCGGAGGCGCTGCCGCTCCTGCAGGCGCCGATGCCGCGGCCGGACGCGGTGGCGCTCGTCGCGAGCCTGCCGATCGAGGTCGCCCAGCCGCTGCGCGATCTCGTCGTGCCGCCCGAGGCGATGATCACCGCGATCCTGTCGGCGCACATGATCATCTTCTGGCTGAGCCAGGATTCGAACGTGACGCCGCCTGTCGCGCTCGCCTCCTTCACCGCCGCCGCCATCGCGAAATCCAAACCGATGGAGACGGGCGTGGCGAGCTGGAAACTGGCCAAGGGCCTCTACATCGTGCCGGTGCTGTTCGCCTACACGCCCTTCCTGTCCGGCGACTGGGGGGATGCGTTCACCGTCTTCGCCTTCGGGATCGTCGGCACCTACGGGCTGGCGGGTCTGTTGCAGGGGGGTATGGAGAAGCCGCTCGGCTGGCCCCTGCGGCTTCTGGCCGGGGCCGGCGGGCTGGCCTGCGTCTGGCCGTCGGGTCTGATGGTGAATGTCGCGGGCACGGGCATCGTCGCGCTCGTGCTGATCCTCAACATCCGCTACGGCAAGACGCCGGAGCCGCAACCGGCGAACGTCTGAGGGAAGGGC